>JAOTTL010000026.1:0-28296 GCA_029864385.1 Betaproteobacteria bacterium
TCACGAGGTTACGGATTTCATCCTCTTTGAGCGGCGCGACACCGCCTTCGCACGGCTTGCACTTTTTCGCAGCGAGATCGGGTGCGGTCATGGTCTCAGCACGTCAAATTCAGGAATGGGGAATCGGACAAGGGCAATGGGAAATAGGAAACCGCCATGCGGCTGCGGGCAGGAAACGTTAATTTCCCATTCCCTATTCCCCATCTACGCCTTCTGCAAACGGGCAATACGCACAACGGCAGGCGGATGGGAGTCGTAAAACGCCGAATGCAGCGGATCCGGCGTCAGGGTCGAGGCATTGTCCTTGTAGAGCTTGATCAATGCGGCGACGAGATCCCGCGCGGACGCGTTCTTGATGGCGTACTGATCAGCCTCGAATTCGTGTTTGCGCGAGTACATTGCCGCGAGTGGCTGCAGCACAAAGGAGAAATGGGGCACGACGATGAAGAACAGGATCAGCGCGATCGCGGTCGATGGCGTCGACACGTTAAGGCCGCTGTAGAACCAGGCTTCCTGGATGACATATCCGAGCAAGGCCAGGAGCCCCAGGCTCGTGAGAAACAGCCAGATCATGCGCTTGAGCACGTGGCGCAGTCTGAAATGCCCCAGCTCGTGCGCCAGGACGGCCTCCACTTCAGGCGGGTCGAGGACGGTTAGCAGAGTATCGAAAAACACGATGCGCCTGCTTGCCCCGAAACCCGTGAAATACGCATTGCCGTGCGCGCTGCGGCGCGAGCCATCCATTACTACCAGCCCCTTCACCTTGAAGCCGCAACGCGCGAGCAGGCGCTCGACGCGCTCGCGGATCTCCGGGTCTTGCATTGGGGAGAACTTGTTGAACAGCGGGGCGATCCAGGTCGGATAAATCATGAGCAGGAAAACATTGAACGCCACCCAGATGACCCAAACGTAGATCCACCAGTAGGCGCCGGAACGCTCCATCAGCCACAGCACGGTCGCGACGAGTGGCAGCCCAAAAAGCGCGGCCACGAGCGCGCTCTTGACCATGTCCGCGAAGAACAAGGTGCGCGTCATCTTGTTGAAACCGAAACGCTCCTCGATCCTGAACACCCGATAGTAGCTGAACGGTGTCTCGATCACGGTCAGGCAGACCATAAGGAGCACGATCAGCAGGAGGCCGCGGAGGATGGCGTCGGGCACCCACGCCGCGGGAATGGTGTACAACAGCTGAAGTCCGCCGCCGAACGTGAGCGTTAGAACGATCGCCGCGTCAACCGCGATGCTGGCCATGCGCAGCCGCGTCTTGGCGCAGGTGTAGTCGGCCGCTTTCTGGTGGACGGACAGGCTGATTCGTTCGGAGAATTCCGCGGGTACGCCTTCGCGGTTGGCGATGACATGGTTCAGGTGTCGCCGCTCGAGCCACAGGCGCGTCGCGGTGGTCAGCGCAACCGCCGCGAGAAATACGATTCCAAAAGTGGTCATTGGGTGAGGTTAACCTAACAGGCCGGCACGTTCTGTGACAAAATAGCACCGGAAAATTCCGGCGCCGGAAAAAGCGTTGAACGGCGCGCCGTGTCCTCCCGAACAAGAATTATGGCACAAGACCCCAACAACCTCATATGGATCGACATGGAGATGAGCGGGCTCAATCCCGAAACCGACCGCGTTCTCGAAGTTGCGCTGGTGGTTACGGACTCGCGGCTCGACACCGTGGCCGAGGCGCCGGTCCTGGTCGTCCGCCAGTCTGCTGCGGTGCTGGATGCGATGGACGAGTGGAACAAGTCCACGCATGCGCGGTCGGGCCTCATCGAGCGGGTAAAAGCCTCGACAATGTCTGAAGCCGAGGCCGAGGCGCAGCTGCTCGCCTTTCTCGTCGAGCAGGTACCGCCCAACGTCTCGCCGATGTGCGGCAATTCGGTGCACCAGGACCGGCGCTTCCTTTCCCGCTACATGCCGCGGCTGGAGGCCCACTTTCTCTATCGCAATCTGGATGTAAGCACGCTGAAGGAGCTGGCCAAGCGCTGGAAACCGGACATCATGGCCGGGCTGAGCAAGCATGGCAAGCACGAAGCGCTTGCCGACATCTACGAGTCGATCGAAGAGCTCAAGTATTACCGCGAACATTTTCTCAAGCTTTGATCAAGCTTGCGAAAATGTAAAACAATCAGTCCGCCTCGTAATGCCGGTGAATCCCGAATCGCGAGAGCGTTCTTCATGAGCTGCCGTCGCAACACCGGGATCACTCGAGGCGGATTTCGCCGTCGAACTTGATGTCGACGCTGAGCTTGCCGACGGAGAGCGTCATTGTTGCGGGAAACACCTCGTTTCCCTTCAGCCGGCCATCGGCGAGTGCCTTGTTCACGGCTTTCTCGACCGCGAGCTGGGAGTTCACGCCCACCGTCTTGAGGAACTTTCGGATGCTCATGTTGAGTGCTTCGTCGTTCATTTTTCTCCTCCATTAAAGAACCGTGACCATTGACCCGCTGGAAACCTGGTGACGAGTACTGGTGATGAGAACTGGTGATGAATACTGGTGATGAAAACCGCGCTGCACATCACCATTTCTTCATCACCATTAATCATCACTATTTCTAGCTTCGACTCATCACCCATCACTCATCGCTCATCACGCTTTCCGCCCACTGCGGCGAGCCTTGTAGTAGTTGATCAAGCCCAGGGTAGACGCGTCATGGGCCGCGACCGGCGCGGCGGCTTCCAGCTCCGGCAGGATGCGATTCGCGAGCTGCTTGCCGAGTTCCACGCCCCATTGGTCGAATGCGTTGATGTTCCAGATGACGCTTTGCACGAAGACCTTGTGCTCGTAGAGCGCGATCAGTGCGCCGAGCGTCCGTGGACCGAGCTCATCGAGCAGGATCGAGGTCGTCGGCCGGTTCCCTGGGAACACCCGGTGTGGCATCAGCCTCTCGATCTCGGCTTCGGCCATCCCCTGCCTGCGCATGGCGGCCGCAGCCTCGTCCGCAGTCATGCCGCGTGCCAGGGCCTCGGTCTGCGCAAAGAAGTTGGCGAGCAGCATGTCATGGTGCCGGCGCAAACGGTGGTGAGGGCGGCAGCACGCGATGAAATCCGCCGGTACAGGAGTCGTGCCCTGGTGCAGCATCTGAAAATAGGCGTGCTGTCCGTCAGTGCCCGGCGTGCCCCAGGTGACGGGCGCGGTGTCGTAAACCGCCGTGCTGCCGTCGAGGGTCGCGCTTTTTCCGCAGGATTCCATCTCGAGTTGTTGCAGGTACGACGGCAGCAGGCGCAGGCGCTCATCGTACGGCAGCACCGCCCGCGCCGCTGCGCCGCGGAAGTTGACGTTCCACACCTCGAGCAGGCCGAGCAGGGCCGGCAGATTACGCGCGAGCGGTGTGCCGGCAAAATGCTCGTCGATCGCGCGCCCCCCGGCGCGCAGGTCGTCGAATCGGGCCATGCCGAGCGCCAGGGCAATAGGTAAACCCACGGCTGACCACAGCGAGTAGCGGCCGCCCACCCAGTCCCACATCCGGAATACGCGGTCAGCGGGCACCCCGAACTCGGCCGCGCGCGCGGGAGCGCTGGTCACTGCGCACAGATGCTTGGCGATCGCCGTCTTCCCGCGAAGATTGCGCTCGAGCCAGGACCGTGCGGTGAGTCCATTGGTCAGCGTTTCGGCGGTGGTGAACGTTTTGGAAGCGACGATCACGAGCGTGGTGGCGGGCGAGAGCGCATCGAGCACGGACGTGATGGACGCGCCGTCGACGTTCGAGACGAAGTGCACGCGCAAGCGGCTCCGTGAATCGCGCGCAAGCGCATCGCACACGAGCCGCGGGCCGAGGTCCGATCCACCGATGCCGATATTGACGACGTCGGTGAACGTGCGGCCAGTCGCGCCGCGCGCACGGCCGGTGCGTACGGCCGTGACCAGGCGTTTCATCTGGCCAAGCACCTCCGCGACTTCGCGCGTGACGTCGCTGCCGTCGAGCATCATCGGTTTTGCCGCGCGTAGCGCCATGTGCAGTGCCGCGCGATTCTCGGTCGTGTTGACGCGCTCAGCAGAGAATAGGCCTTGGATCGACTTTTCGAGATCGCATTCGCGTGCGAGCGCCAAGAGCAGGCGCATAGTGTCAGACGTGACGACCTGCTTCGAGTAGTCGAGCAGAACGCCGCCGCCTGCGATTGAGAAACGTTCAAACCGCCGCGAGTCCTCTTCGAACAGGTGGCGCAAGTGCGCCTCCGCCAGATTGGCGTGATGCTGCTCGAGAGCCTGCCACGCAGGCAACTGGGTGCGAGATGTCGTCAAGACGGTGTTAAGCGCCGAATGATGGCGCGAGCCGGAGATTTCGGCCCAATTGTACCTGTTTTCCCGTCGTGGGCCCCCGTAGAATTGCAATGAAACCCGGACGCGCAGTGCCGGCTTGACTCCGCGCCTTGGGGCGGATGTCCCGCAGCCGCTCAATGCGCGGCCCGCATCCAACTGAGCGGAGCGCGCCGATGCTCGGAGCCATTACGACGTTGCTGGTGATCCTGACCGGCATCAGCGGCGCGGTCATGGCAAAATTCGTCCTCGACGCCCTGCGCATCAAGGACTTCAGCGTGCGCGGGTTTGCGATTGGCATCGCCGCGCACGGTATCAGAACTGCCCGTGCCTTTCAGGTAAGCGAGGAAGCCGGCGCATTCGCCGGACTTGGAATGGGGTTGAACGGCTTGCTCACCGCCGTATTGGTGCCGGTAGTCGTCGGCTTGATCAGGAACTTCTGAGGATGCATTAAATGAACCGTGTCATCACTGCGTTTCTCGGTGCCGTGCGCGATCTGCGCGAAGCGCGCATCCTGGCGCTGGTGCTTGTGCCGCCGGTCGGAGCATTCGTGCTCTGGACTGTTCTCGCCTGGGCGTTCTGGAGCGACTGGATCGCATGGGCCGACACGATGCTCGCCGCGACGGCGTTCGGCCAGTGGGTGCAGTCGTTCGATCCCGGCTGGCTGGTGAGTTCTGTGGCCACGCTCGTGCTGATCGCGATCGTCGTACCGCTGATGCTGATCACGGTCGTGGTCATCACCGAGCTCGCTGCCATGCCGGTTATCGTAAAACTGGTAGGCCATCGCCATTTCGGCGCGCTCGAGCTGCGCCGCGGGGGCACCGTGATGGGCAGCGTGTGGAACGCCGTGCGCGGGATTCTGTGGTTCGCAGCGCTCTGGCTTTTGACGCTGCCGTTATGGTTGACCGGGATTGGCGCGCTGGTGCTGCCGCCTCTGTTGTCGGCGTGGTTCACCCAGCGCATGTTCCGCTACGACGCGCTGGCAGAGCATGCGAGCGTTGCCGAGTACCGGAGGGTCGTGCAGGGCAGCAGCGGCCGGCTCATCCTGATGGGCCTGCTGCTGGCGCTACTCTATTACGTTCCCGTGCTGAACCTCGTGGTGCCGGTGCTCTCGGGGCTTGCGTTCACGCATCTTTGCCTTGGCGAGCTGGCGCGCATCAGGCAGAAGGCGTGACGGCTGATGACTGACGACTCGTCAAGAGCTTCACTGCCAAGGACGTGGAGAAGCTTTAGCTATAATGTCACCGCCGCCGCAGCACGAGGTGCACCTTGCATGACCTGAAAGATCTTACGGTCTTTATCCTTCCCGGCCTGGGCGGCGCGGGGCCCGAGCACTGGCAAACCGCGTGGGGAAAGGCCTTTCCGAGCTTCAGCCGCGTGGAACAGGCCGATTGGGATCGGCCGGTTTATGAAGAATGGGCGGTCAGGCTCAGCGAGGCGGTGAAGGCAAGCACGCGCCCGGCCCTGCTGGTCGCACACAGCCTGGGCACTTCGCTCACCATGCGCTGGTCGTTCGATCAACCTGCCCTTGCGCAAAAGGTGGCCGGCGCCTTTCTGGTGGCGCCGACCGACCGGGACCGCTTCGACGCCGCGCCGGATTCGCCATTGCGCAACTTCGGACCCATGATTCTCAGGAAGTTGCGGTTTCCATCGTTGGTGGTAGCAAGCCGCGATGACGACCGCGTGTCGTTCGAGCGCGCCCAGGCCTTTGCCGCTGCCTGGGGCTCGACGCTGATCGATGCCGGCAATCTAGGGCATATGGGGTCGGCAGCACAACTGGGCGTCTGGCCTTTCGGCCTGTTCTGGTTCGGGCAGTTCGTCGCGTCACTCGATCGGCGGCTCGGGACTTAACCGACCCGCCTGGGTGATGCGTGACGGGTGATAGGTCATGGGTACCTTAGCCCAGCAATTCCGAATCTCTATCCATATCTTCACTGGGCGTTGTCTTAGCGTCCTTCCAAAAGCGGTGACTGGTGACTCGTGACTGGACCTGCTGAGGCTCTTGGTTTTCGTTCGTAAACCTTCGCGTCCTCGGCCTCCTTTGCGGTGAGGCCTTTATCTTCCTTTGCGTCCTCCGCGACCTTGGCGGTGAAGCTTTTGACTAGCCGTCAGTCATCACGCCTTGTGCCTGAGCGCTTAAGGCAAAAAGCAGGACGCGTTGCGCCTGACGCAGTCACGTAATCATGCAGAGATGCGTGGTGGCAGAAAAGAAAACGCCGCGCGGATCTCGCGCGGCGCGTCGATCATCGGTGCGGTGCCTACCGGTCACCGGTTACAGGGCTTACTACATGCGCTCGAATATCGCCGCGATGCCCTGGCCGCCGCCGATGCACATCGTTACCAGCGCGTACTTGCCGCCGATGCGTTGCAGCTCGTAGAGGGCCTTGACCGTCAGGACCGCCCCGGTCGCGCCGATCGGGTGGCCGAGCGCGACGGCGCCTCCGTTGGGATTCGTCTTTTTCGGATCGAGCTTCAGGTCGCCTGACACGGCGAGCGCCTGCACGGCAAAGGCCTCGTTCGATTCGATCACGTCCATCTGCTCGAGCTTCAGGCCGGCCTTGGCGAGCGCGTTCGTTGATGCCGGCACCGGGCCAATGCCCATGATCTTGTGGTCAACACCGGCGAGTCCATACGACACGAGCCGGGCCAAGGGCTTGAGGCCCCGTTTCTCGGCCGCCGTGCGTTCCATGAGAACGACGGCCGCCGCGCCGTCGTTGATGCCCGAGGCGTTGCCCGCGGTGACCGTACCCTCTTTCTTGAAGACAGCGCGCAGCTTGGCCATGCCCTCGCGCGAGGCATCGGCGCGCGGATGCTCGTCCTTGTCGAAGACCACGGTGCCTTTGCGCGTTTTCAGCTCGATGGGAAGGATCTGGTCCTTGAAGTAGCCCTTTTCGATAGCATTCACGGCGCGGCGGTGGCTCTCGACGGCGAATTCGTCCTGCTGCTCGCGCGTTATCTTCCATTGTTCCGCTATGTTCTCGGCGGTGATGCCCATGTGAACGGTATCGAACGGGTCGGTGAGCGCGCCCACCATCATGTCCACGACGCCGCCGTCGTTCATGCGCTGGCCCCAGCGCAGCGTCGGCATGAGGTAGCCGCCGCGGCTCATCGATTCCGTGCCACCCGCGACGGCGATGTCGTTGTCACCGAGCATGATCGATTGCGAAGCTGAAACGATCGCCTGCAGACCGCTGCCGCACAAGCGATTCACGGTCAGCGCGGTGGAGTCGTCCGGCAGGCCGCCCTTCAGGCAGGCCACGCGCGAGAGATACATGTCCTTGGCCTCGGTGTGGATGACGTTGCCAACGACGCAGGCGCCCACCTCCTTGGCCTCGACCTTGGCGCGCTTGACCGCTTCGCGGATCACCTGACCGGCGAGCTCAGTAGGGGCGAGATCTTTCAATCCGCCGCCATATTCGCCGATTGCCGTCCGTACACCCGAGAGCACAACCACTTCGCGCTCGCTGCTCATGTCCTTCTCCTTAACTGACTGATTAGAAAGGAAGTTCTTTGAAGATTCCTTGCCCCGGGGCCGGGGCTGGAGATGCGAAGTTTACGCCCCCGGTGCAGCACTGTCGAGAAAATTGTGCGCCACAGCATGCGCAACATGGCGGCGACGCGCTCGTGCGAGCAGGAACAGCGAAAGGCGAGCGGACGCGGCTCGAACAGTCGCACGTCCTCGTGGTAGTAGTCGTGGCGCTCGAAAACGGCCTGGCAGGTAGCCTCGAGGTGCGCGATCTCGCCGTGAATGGGCGCGCGCGCGAAGAGAAAGCGCCGGAGTTAGTCGGACATTAACTTCGGTGACGAGTGATGGGTGACGAAGAAACCGTTTCAAGTTCCACGTTCCACGTTCAAAGTTCCAGGTTCCAAGTTCAATGTCAAAGCGGGGAACTTCGCGTGCGACGTTCGTCCAACCTTGAACCTTGAACGCTCGCCCGTCAGCGTTTAGATGGCGGGACTTCCCGCTGGTAAAGCCGGTAGCGCTCGTCCTTGTCCCCCGGGCGCGCGCCCTCCCATAGCTTGCGCCATGCTCCCCGCGGAATGACTTCGTATTGTGGTGAGCCCTGGATGAGCAGCAGCTGGCAGCGCCGATGCCGCCCGGGAACTTCCTCGCGATACGTGATGATGCCCGCAAAATAGTGCAGCATCGCGCGCGGCGCCTCGGCCAGGTCGCGGCTGGCGATGCAGTCATAGTGCTTAGGTAGCGCCTGCTGCATGGACACGATCATGGACCGGTAGCTCTTCGAGGTGTCGGCCCAGCCCACGAACAGCGTGGCAAGCAACGCCCACATTGCGGTGATGCCCGCCGCCCATGTCAGTAGTGGGCGCTCGGTGCTACGTTTCAGACGCACCAGAATGGCGCACCACGCCAGCGTGAACGCGAGCCCCAGAACGAAGGGAAGCCAGCGGAACCCTGGCGTGTAGCCGGGGCGGATGCGGTGCAAGTGTGCATGCAGGCGAGCCGGCACGCCCAGCTCAAGCCCACTCCAGTAAAACCAGAAGACCGCGATGGAAAAGAAAAAGGCCATGGCGCCAAACCAGTACCATGCATTGGACGCACCGCGACGTAGCGAATCGGGGCCCGGCACCGCGAGCAGCGCGAGCGGTAGCAACAGCGGCAGCGCCAGCAGCTCGCGCGCGTTGGCCGAGCCGGACAGGAGCGCAAGCGTGACGGCAAAGCCCACAAGCGGCAGCACGACGACGGCCTGCGCCAGGCCGGTCCCGCGCGCCCGCCAGAGCACCCAGAGCGCGAGAATCCACGTGGGAAAAGCGTGCCAGGGCAGGATTTCAAAGTAGCGCGCGCTGCCGGCGCTCATCCCCGGCGCGTAGCCCAGATAGGTGGCGATGTTCTCATCCCAGAGCCAGCTGTAGAACAACGCTGGCGCCTGCCGGTAGAGCAGTGCCGGCCAGATGACGAGCCACGGCGCCGCGGCGAGCGCCACAACCAGGAGCGCTGCGCCGTAGCCGCGGCTGCGCCAATGGCGCGAGATCGCGGGCAACAAGAGTGCGATGCAGCTCGAGATGACGAGCGGCAGCAGGCCGTTGGCGAGGAAAGCGATCCCGATTCCTGTGCCCGTCCAGAATCCGCCGACCGCGGGACGGCGCAGGGTGAGCGCCCAGCCGTAGTAGGCCATGGCAAACCCGGCCAGCATCGCTACGTCAGTGATGAGCTGATGTGAACGCACAACGAGACCGAAGCAGCCGAGCAGCAGCAGCACGGCAATCGCGCCGCGCCCTTCGCCGTGGAGCTCACGCGCCGCCGCGCCGATAAAAATGAAAGTGAGGGCCATCCAGAGGCCGGTCACCAGGCGCGCCGCGTCATGCAACGGTAACAGCGCCGAGAACGCCTGTGCGGCCGCGGCGGCGCTAAGGTAAAAGAGCGGGGGCTTGTCGAGGAATGGCTCGCTGGCGAGATGCGGTACCACCCACGAGCCGCTTTCGAGAATCGAGTAAACCACCCCGAACGTGTACGCTTCGTCCGGTTTCCACGGATCGTGACCCACGAGGCCCGGGAGTATCCAGGCGACACACAGCAAGGTGACGAAGGCGGTGCGGGATGACGTCATCGGCGGTGACGGCTCCTTACCGGCCTGGTTCGCCGCCGTACCGGTACAGTGCTTCTCATTTTATGCATGGTGGCACCGATATTATCGCACCCCTCCGGCCAGAAGCGTGAGTAGTGAGTAGTGAGTGGGTGGTGGGATCGCTTTTGGGCACTAGGTTCAGTCGACTCACCACTCACTATTCATACGTTCAGTCAATTTCTTTCAGCGTTTGCCCGGCAATCGGCTCGCCGGATAAATACATTCCATTGATGACTCTCAGGTAAAGCTCGGCAAAGCGGTCTAACGACAACCGTCGCGTGAGCTCGGAGAACGGAAACCCCCGCGCGCGCCGTGATCACATGCAGTCGCTCAATGTTGCCGCGGCGAGCAGCAGGATGAGGCGAGTAAATTTGCTTGGCGTCAAGTTGATGTTCGACTTGGGGATGGTTAAAGGCGGGGCCCGGTGACTCTGAACGGCGTGCTCGTGGCTCGCGTCACAAGCCACGGAGTGCACTGCCGCCATTTTACTGCCGGCGCGGCGGACCCGAGGCAGGGGAGTCAACCCAGTTTTGGAAGGCCCGGGCGTCGTCGCGTACAATCGCGGCGTCAACACGCCCCGGATTTCCCATGATGCATGCCATCTCCGCCACTCGCGGCATGTCGGTCGCGCCGCATGCGCTTGCCGCCCAGTCCGCTCAGCATGTGCTGCGCGAAGGGGGCAATGCGCTCGAGGCGATGATTTCCGCCGCCGCGACGATCGCGGTTGTCTATCCGCACATGAACGGCATTGGCGGCGATTCGTTCTGGCTGCTTCACGTGCCGCGACGCGCGCCCCGTGGCATCGATGCCAGCGGGGCAGCGGCTCAGGCCGCCTCGCGCGAATGGTACGCGGGGCGCGGCATCACGGCGGCGATTCCGTTTCGGGGCGGCGTGGCGGCGAACACGGTCGCCGGTACGATCAACGGCTGGAGGGCCGCATTCAAGTTGAGCCGCGAGTGGGGCGGGCGGCTGCCCCTGGGGCGACTGCTGGCCGACGCCATTTACTACGCCGATCACGGCAGCGCGGTGACGAAGAGCCAGTCCGACAATACGGCGAGGAAGCAGGGCGAGCTCGAGGCACAAGCGGGTTTCCGGGACGCATTCCTGCAGGGAGGATCCGCGCCGGCGCCGGGGAGTCTGCAAAAACAGCCACGCATGGCGGCGACCCTGAAGCGGCTCGCGCGCGCGGGGCTGGAGGATTTCTACCACGGGCGGCTGGCGCGGGCGATCGCATCGGATCTTGCCGCGGTCGGCAGCCCGCTCACCCTCAAGGACCTCGAGCGCGACCGGGCAAAGCTCGTCACGCCGCTCGCTCTCACGCACAGTCTCGGCACCGTATACAACATGCCGCCACCGACGCAGGGGGTGATTTCGCTGCTCATCCTCGGGGTGCTCGACGCGCTCGAGGTGGGCAGGACCACACCGCATGGCGCCGATTATGTGCACCTGACGGTGGAAGCGACCAAGTGCGCATTCGCGATCCGGGATCGTTGTGTCACAGACCCGGCGTACATGACGGTGCCAGGGCGGGATCTGCTCGCGCCGGCGCACATCCGGGCAGTCGCGGCCGAGGTTGATCGTACCAGAGCGGCGCCGTGGGGCGCCGGCATACCGCCCGCGGACACGGTCTGGATGGGTGTGATCGATGGTGCCGGGCGCGCGGTCAGTACGATCCAGAGCATCTATCATGAGTTCGGCAGCGGGGTGGTGCTCGAGGAGACAGGGATCAATTGGCAGAACCGCGGCTGCAGTTTTTCGCTCGACGAGCGGGCGCTCAATTTCCTGCGGCCTGGGCGCAAGCCGTTTCACACCCTCAATCCCGCCCTGGCGGTTTTTCGCGACGGGCGCATCATGGTCTACGGAACCATGGGGGGAGATGGGCAGCCGCAGACGCAGGCAGCGGTATTCACCCGGATCGCCGTCTTTGGCATGGATCCCCAGACCGCGGTTGCTGCACCTCGCTGGCTGCTGGGGCGCACCTGGGGACAGACGAGCGACACGCTCAAGCTCGAATCGCGTTTCCCGGCGGCCGTACCTGCGACGCTGGGCGCCTATGGCCACGAGATCGAGATTCTGGCCGACTACGATGAGGCGATGGGACACGCGGGCGCCATCGTACGGCATCCGAACGGTGTGCTCGAAGGGGGTGCCGATCCGCGCAGCGACGGCGCAGTCGCGGCTTACTGAGAAACCGTGACCCGTGAGGCATGATTAACTTCCATTCATGAAACAACCATTACGGTAGTTAGATCGCCGCTGATGGACGCCGATGACTACCGGGAACAGGAAATTGGAAATTGGGATTGGAGGCACGTGACGCTCTGTTTTTTCCATGCACCATTCACCCGCTTCCATCGGCGTTTATCCGCGCTTATTTGAGGCTAGTCTCTTCGTTCTTTTCATGGCGGCATCCTTTCTCGTCTCCACCGCAGTCGTCGCGCTCGCTGAAATAGGCGACAAGACGCAGTTGCTCGCGTTGCTTCTCACCACGCGCTTTCGCCGTCCGCTGCCGATCATCGCCGGAATCCTGTTCGCTACGCTGGCCAATCACGCGGCGGCCGGTTTAGCGGGCGAATGGCTAGCAGGGCGCATGGAGGCGCAAACGCTGCGCTGGCTGATCGGGGGCTCGTTGCTCGCTATTGCAGCCTGGACGTTGCGGCCGGATACGCTCAACGAGACGCGCGCGCGGGCCGGCCGTTACGGCGTATTCATTGTCACGCTGGTTGCGTTCTTCCTGGTCGAGATGGGCGACAAGACACAGATCGCCACTGTGGTTCTCGCGGCACAGTATCAGGCGCTTGTCGCAGTGGTGCTCGGAACGACACTGGGGATGATGATCGCGAATGTGCCGGTCGTGCTCGTCGGTAATGCGCTCGCTGAGCACATACCGCTGCGCGCGGTGCGTATCATCGCCGCGCTCCTGTTCACCGTGCTGGGAGTGCTGGCGCTCTCAGGCGTCGGCACGATCTGAAAACGCAAAAGGCAGCCCGGAGGCTGCCTCGGATCTGCCAGAACCGGCTGACTTACGCGGTGGTCGGCTTGGCGGGCGTTTTGCTCGCGTACTTCTGGCGGAATTTCTCGACGCGACCGGCGGTGTCCAGGAGTTTCTGCTTGCCGGTGTAGAAGGGGTGGCACTGCGAGCACACTTCGACTTGCAGATCACGGCCCAGCGTCGAGCGCGTATCCCAGCTGTGCCCGCAGCCGCAAGTGACGGTGATGGTCGTGTATTCGGGGTGGATCTTCGGTTTCATACGGCCTCCGCGCCGCTGGTCTCCGACAGAGAGGGGCGCATTATCCACGATTTGGTCGCGGGTGACAACCTCGCCCAAATCGTCGGAAATGGTGATGAAACAGGGTGATGGAAGAGCGCCCTATTCAGCCCGTCACCAGCTCTCATCACCAGTTTCCATCAGAACGCCAAAACCCGGCGGAAGACCGCGGCTGCCGCGCATAACCGATGGGCGCTGGCATCGGCCCATGGGCTGGCACGCCCGACCGCCGCGGCGTACTCCCTCGGCTGCGGGCGCAAGCACTCGTCAGGACACGTTACAGCATAGTGTGCCGCTCGTTACCAACTCGCGTCCGTCGCGCGCACTTATCTCCCGCAGACTGGCATCGGTCGTGCTGCCACGGATGCCGGTGACATAGTGCTGCACGTAGTAGATTTTCCCGGCCTCGACCTGCAGGCTGATAAACGCGCTCAGATTGCCTTCGCTGCTCTTGATCGTGTGCGTGCCGGGGATGGTTACCCAGCGGTAAAAGGTGCCCGGCCACGTGGTGATCTGGGTGCCGTCGTCAAACGTAAGCCCGGCGTCGTAGTCGCCAAACGGATTTTGCACAATGTAGACAACCGCTTTGCCCGCCACGGGCTCCATTTTCTGGTCCTCGATCTGCTGCGGGCTCGGTGGAATCTGGGCGCAGCCGGCGATCATCAACGCGAATGCAAGCGATAGTGCTTTCCACATACGACCTCCTCTAGACAGTTACTGATTAAAGCCCCCACGCCCGAACGGAGCGCTTCACGCGTAAACAACTATTATACGAGGCTTATTCCGTAGGGGTGGTCGAACGCGAAGCCGGGGAACCCGCGACGAGCGCTCCGAAAATGTTTGGGGATGCAATCCAAGGGGAGCACGTTGAAGCGCGGAGCAGGTGCTCGCTTGCGGGGGCGACCGCAAAGGCGTGCAGGGGAGCCCACACACTTAACACGGATATTTGCGCTGAAGACGCGGAAGCTGCAGGCGGGATTTCGGACCGGGAATCGAAACGATCGAGCGTCTGGTGCGTTTCGCGAGAGGGTTTACCCTCGACGCATGGAATCAAAGAAATCGGCGTTACTCTTCGTTGCCCGTATCTTGTCCAGAAGAAACTCGGTCGCTTCCAGCTCGTCCATCGGGTAGAGGAGCTTTCGCAGCACCCAGATCTTCTGCAAAACCTCCTGCTTGATCAACAGTTCCTCGCGGCGCGTCCCGGAACGGTTCACGTTGATCGCCGGGAAGATGCGCTTTTCGTACATGCGGCGGTCGAGGTGAATCTCCATGTTGCCGGTGCCCTTGAATTCCTCGTAGATCACGTCGTCCATGCGGCTGCCGGTGTCGATGAGCGCCGTCGCGAGTATGGTGAGCGATCCGCCTTCCTCGACATTGCGCGCCGCCCCGAAAAAGCGCTTGGGACGCTGCAGCGCGTTGGCGTCCACGCCGCCGGTCAGCACCTTGCCGGAAGCGGGCACTACCGTGTTGTATGCACGTGCAAGCCGCGTGATCGAGTCGAGCAGGATCACCACGTCCTTCTTGTGCTCGACCAGCCGCTTTGCTTTCTCGATCACCATCTCGGCGACCTGGACGTGGCGCGATGCGGGCTCGTCGAACGTCGACGACACGACCTCGCCCTTCACCGAGCGGGTCATCTCCGTCACCTCCTCGGGGCGCTCGTCGATCAGCAGTACGATCAGCACCACCCCGGGATGGTTTGCCGTGATGGCGTGCGCGATGTGCTGCATGAGTACCGTCTTCCCGGCCTTGGGCGGGGAGACGATGAGACCGCGCTGGCCTTTCCCGGTCGGCGCGATGATATCGATGATACGGCCGGTGATGTTCTCTTCGGCCTTGATGTCGCGCTCTAGCTTGAGGGGCTCGGTAGGGTGGTAGGGGGTGAGGTTTTCGAAGAGGATCTTGTGCTTGGAATTCTCCGGCGGCTCGTCGTTGACCTTGTCCACCTTGACCAGGGCGAAGTAGCGCTCGCCATCCTTGGGGGTGCGGATCTCGCCCTCGATGGTGTCTCCCGTGTGCAGATTGAAACGGCGGATTTGCGAGGGCGACACGTAGATGTCATCGGTGCCGGCGAGGTAGGACGTGTCCGGGGAGCGCAGGAAACCAAAACCGTCGGGCAGGACCTCGAGCGTGCCCCCGCCGTAGATGCTCTCGCCCTTTTTCGCCTGGTTTTTTAGCAGCGCGAAGATGAGCTCCTGCTTACGCATGCGGTTGGCGCCGTCGACCTCGTTCTTGACGGACATTTCGAGCAGCTCGCCGACGTGGAGGTTTTTGAGATCGGATAAATGCATAAACTGCGACCCTCTATGGGTGGAAGCGGGAAAAGAAGGGGGAAGAGAGGACTTCAGCGCCCGGACCACTCTGGTCTCGGGGAGCCGAGCGGATACCGCTCGGGCGCTTGCGGAAAACGTTGGAAGCTTTAGATGTGGCTGTCAATAAAAGCGGTCAGTTGTGATTTCGATACTGCACCCACCTTGGTCGCCTCCACGGCCCCGTTCTTGAACAGCATGAGGGTGGGGATGCCGCGAATGCCGTACTTCGGCGGCGTGGCCTGGTTCTCGTCGATGTTGATCTTCGCGACCTTGAGCCGCCCCGAGTATTCCTTCGCGACTTGGTCCAGGATCGGGGCGATCATCTTGCACGGTCCGCACCATTCCGCCCAATAGTCCACCAGCACCGGGGTCGAAGACTGTAAAACCTCCGGGTCAAACGTATCGTCCGTCACGTAATGAATGTGCTCGCTCATGCCTTGCTGCCTTGGGAATCAATAGGAAAACGCCACGGAACGGGGTGGCTAGGGAACTTGCCGAGCTATGCTATCGAAAAACCCGTGGTTTGCATAGTGCCCGCCCCAAAGGCCTGTCGCGCCGGCCCCAGTCGGGCGCTGTCTGGTACAATAAGGCCGTTTTCCCCAACTCCAAGCTAGGCGAAATCCCAAGGGAATACTATGACTTACGTTGTCGTCGAGTCATGCATAAAGTGCAAGTACACCGATTGCGTTGATGTCTGCCCGGTCGATTGTTTCCGCGAGGGGCCGAACATGCTTGTCATCGACCCCGATGAATGTATCGATTGCACGCTGTGCGTCGCGGAGTGCCCGGTCGAGGCCATCTTTGCCGAGGACGACGTGCCTGACGATCAGCGCCACTGGACCGAGAAAAACGCCGAGCTGGCAAAAAGCTGGCCCGCGATTATCGAGAAGAAGGACGCTCCTGCGGACGCTGACGAGTGGGCAAAAGTGAAAGAGAAAGAGCATCTCTTAGAGAAATGACTCATGGGTTTTCAATCCGCGTCCGCGGCGCGCTCCGGGGTCGCATCCCCTTAACATCCAGGGGCGTGTCGATGGGTGGAAGAGGGACCGCCGGAGAGCGGAAGAGGGGCCCCGAAGTTTTTTCGGGATCTGACCTCGGAGGCGGTCGAGGGCGGCGGGCGGTCCCTATGCGTCTATCTCGGGTCGCATCCCCAACTTGAGGTTGGGGCCCCTGCTTCACCTCGATAGCCGCCCCTCTGAAATCTGACCCCGGAGACGCGCATGGAATCGTCGGTGGACGACGCGCCATCAATCGGCTCCACGGTCGCATCCCCAAATGGGGCCCCTGCTCCGCGCGCCGCCGATTCCTGCTCAACCCTCCGCGCGCCACGCCTCCGAGTGGGCGAAGGTAAAAGAGACGGAGCACCTGCTCGAGAAGTGACTGGCCTGACGGGAACCCCGGTTCGGTACAGCTTGCGCCAGCACCGTCAGACTGCGCACGGCCTCCTCACGATGTAATCATATGCACCCGGATCTCGCGCAGCGGATCGAACCCGGGTGCGTGGTCGTCACCCCCAACCGCCGGCTCGCCGCGTACCTCAAGCGCGAGTACGACGCGCGGCAAGTCAAGGCCGGAAAATCGGTCTGGCCCACCGCCGACATCCTGCCGTTTTCGGCCTTCGTCGAGCGCGCCTACGGGGACGCGCTCTATTCCAGCCATGCCGCCGGGTTCCCGATCCTGCTTTCCCCCGCCCAGGAGCAGGCGCTCTGGGAAAGCATCATCCGCGATTCGGAGATGGGCAAGGCACTGCTCGCCGTCCCGGAGACGGCCGCGCTCGCGCGTAAAGCGTGGCAGCTCGCGCACGCATGGCGTCTCATGCCCCGGCTCGGCGAGTTTCCCCTCAATGAGGACGGCAGGGCGTTTCAGCAATGGGCGCGGCGCTACGAGAGCATTACCCGGCGCGAGCGACACACGGACAGCGCGCGCCTTGCCGACGTGACCTCATCGTTGCTCACGCGGGCGGAGATCAGAAAACCGAAGGCCCTCTTCCATTATGGTTTCGATCTCGTCATGTTGCAGCAAGCGGCGTTGTTTGAGGCGCTGGCGGCAGCCGGGTGCGAAGTCATCAGCACCGGGCCGGAGCCGCGTAGCGGCGACCGCCGGCGCGTGGCCCATGCTGACAGCGGGGAGGAAATACGCCGTGCGGCGGCATGGGCGCGGGCCCGTCTCGAGTCCAACGGCGCGGCGCGCATCGGTATCGTCGTGCCCGAGCTGGCCAAGCACCGCAAGGCGGTCCAGCGTATCTTCAGTGCGGTCATGGAGCCGGACTACGCGCTGCCGGGCAGCCGGCCCCCGGTGTTCCCGTTCAATATATCTCTCGGCGAGGCGCTGTCCTCGTATCCACTCGTCAACGCTGCGTTCCTTGTGCTCGAGCTGGCAGGGCGCGAAATCGACTTTGAGCGCGCGAGCCGCTTGATCCGCTCCCCGTTCCTCGCCGGCGCCCATGTCGAGCAGGATCGGCGCGCGCGGCTGGATGCGTGGCTGAGAAAGCGCGCCGAGCCGGTCATCACGCTGGATCGCCTGCTCGCGCTGGTTGCCCATGAAGATTCGGGCTGTCCGGTCCTTGCCCAGCGCCTGTCCGCGCTTTCCGAATTTCGCAAAGCGCGCCTGTTCGGCGGGCAGCCGCCCTCCGCGTGGGCGAGGGGGATCTCCGAGGCGCTGGCCCTCGTCGGCTTTCCCGGAGAGCGCAGCCTCGATTCAAACGAATTCCAGACTCTGGCGAAATGGCACGAGGCCGTCGCCGACCTCGCCGCGCTCGACCTAGTCCTCTTGCGAACCGGATATACCGATGCGGTGTCGCAACTGCGGCGGACGGCGGCGGACGCGCTGTTCTTGCCGGAGACGCCCGAGGTGCCGATTCAGATTCTCGGCGAGCTCGAAGCCACTGGCATGGAATTCGATCACCTGTGGGTGATGGGTTTGTCGGATGACGCGTGGCCGCACGGCCCACGCCCGAACGCGTTCCTGCCCGTCGAATTGCAGCGCGCGGCCGGAATACCGCAGGGATCGGCCGCCGAGTCGCTCGAGCTCGCGCGCCGGCTTACGGGGGAATGGCTGTCCTGCGCCGGAGAAGTGGTATTGAGCTACCCGCTGCGTGAGGATGACCGCGAGTTCAAACCGAGCCCGCTCATCGTCACCGTGCCCGAACAGCCGCTGCCGCTGCCCGTTTACGCGAGCTATCGCGACGCGGTCCATGGCTTACGCAAGCTCGAGCGTGGCGAGGATGCCAGGGCGCCGGCGCTGGGCGCGGTGCCGACGGTGGGCGGCGGCACGGTGGTTATCCGCGATCACGCGGCGTGCCCGTTCCGCGCGCTTGCGCGGCACCGGCTGGGCGCGGAAAGCCTGGAGGCTCCGCACGCCGGGCTCGACGCGATGGAGCGTGGCACGTTGGTGCACCGCGTGTTGGCACAGGCGTGGGCGCAGTTGAAAACCAGAAGCGCGCTCGATAAGACAGCGGAGGCCGACATCTGCGCACTGCTCGCGCGGGCGGCGGAGGAGGCGGTCGCGCGTATCAGGCGCGAGCGCCCGACCGTGTTGTCGGGACGCTTCGCGGAAATCGAGAAGCAACGCCTCGCGCGGCGCGCGCGCGCGTGGCTCGAAGTGGAGAAGCAGCGGGGCGGCTTCACGGTCCTCGCAACCGAGGACAAGCGCCGCATCGAGATCGGCGGGCTTGCCTTGAACGCGCGCCTCGACCGCGTGGACCAGACCGACGACGGGCGTCGCGTCGTAATCGACTACAAGACCGGCGCGGCGTCACCCGGAGCCATGCTCGGCGAGCGGCCGGACGAGCCGCAGCTGCCGCTTTACGTGGTCGGTGCCGAACCGGATGTGGCGGCGGTGGCGTTTGCGCAGGTGAAGGCGGGCGAGATGCGCTTTGCCGCGCTCGCGCGTGACGACGACCTGCTGCCCGATACCAAGGCCTACTCCGAAACGCGCTACCGTGACCGCTACGGCTCGTGGCAGGAAATGCTTGTCGCCTGGCGCGCCGACCTGGCGAGCCTGGCCTCCGGATTTGCGGCAGGGGATGCCAGGGTCGATCCGAAGCACTATCCAGAAACGTGCCGTTATTGCGACGTGAAGCCCTTCTGCCGCGTCTACGAGCGGCTTGAGAACGCGCTCGACGAGGAAGCGGAATGAACGCAGCGGCCGAGTCCGATCTCGATGCGCGCCGCAGCGCGCTCGACCCCGCGCGCTCGTTCATCGTGCAGGCCCCGGCGGGCTCGGGCAAGACGGAGCTCCTGATCCAGCGTTACCTGCGGTTGCTGGCGCGCGTCGATCATCCCGAGGAGATCGTCGCGATCACGTTTACCCGCAAGGCGGCCGGCGAAATGCGCGAGCGCGTGCTAAGGGCCTTTGACGACGCGCGGGCCGGCAAAGCGCCCGCGAGCGACCACGAGAAAACGACGCTCGCGCTCGCGGCCGAAGCGCTCGCCCGCGATTCGGAGGCCCGGTGGGGCGTCACCGAGAACCCGGTGCGGCTGCGTATCCAGACCATCGACTCGTTGTGCTCGGCGCTCACGCGCCAGATGCCGATGCTGTCGCGGTTCGGCTCGCAGCCGGACAGCATCGAGGACGCATCCGAACTGTATCTCGACGCGGCGCGCGCGACCGTCGAGCTCGTCGAGGGCGACGAAGCCGTCGCGCAGGACATCGAGCGGCTGCTCGCGCATCTCGACAATGATGCCGGGCACATCGAGACGCTGCTCGCCGACATGCTGAGGCGCCGCGATCACTGGCTGCGCCACGTGCACGGCAAGGAGCGCGCGGAATTGGAGGCGGCGCTGCAGAACATGAGGCGCAACGCGCTCGAACGCGTGCGCGAACGGCTGCCGGCGGAAGCGCGGGTGGAGTGGACGTTGCTGGCCGACTATGTCCTCGGCAACCTCGGTCACGGGAAATTCACGGACAGCATCGAGGGCTGGACCCCGCTTGCCCGCGGTTTTCTGACCGGCAATGGCGATTGGCGGCAGAGGCTCACGAAGAATGAAGGGTTCCCCGCCGGAAAGCCGGCGCAGCCCTGGAAGGACCGCGCGCTGGCACTGTTTCAAGCGCTCAACTCACACGACAGCTTCCTCGCCGCTCTGGCCGACATGCGCAAGCTTCCCCCGGAAAAATACAGTGAAGAGCAGTGGGAAGTGCTCGGCGCCATCATGCGGCTGCTGCCGCGAGCAGCCGCTCAGTTGAAGCTCGTGTTCCAGGCGCGCGGCTGTGTCGATTTCACCGAGGTTGCGCAGGGCGCGCTGCTGGCGCTGGGCGGCGTGGAAGCGCCGAGCGACCTCGCGCTCGCGCTCGATTACCGGATACGCCACCTGTTGGTCGACGAGTTCCAGGACACCTCAATCAGCCAGTACGAGTTGATCGCGAAGCTCACCGCCGGATGGGATCCCGGGGACGGGCGCACCGTGTTCGCGGTCGGCGACCCGATGCAGTCGATCTATCGCTTCCGCGAGGCTGAGGTCGGGCTATTTTTGCGCGCGCGCGCCGCGGGCATCGCTGGCGTCGAGGTGAATGCGATCAGCCTTTCAGCCAATTTCCGCTCGCAGGCGGGCATCGTCGAGTGGGTCAACGATACGTTCGCGCGGGTAATGCCGGAGCGGGAGGACGTCGCCATCGCCTCGGTGCCGTACACGGCGTCGGTTGCAACGCGCGCGGCGTTGCCCGAGGCGGCGGTCAGCGTGTACCCGTTCTTCAATAACGATCGCGTGGCGGAAGCGGCAAGCGTGGTCGAGATCGTCTCCCAGGCGCGGCGCGAGAACGCGGATGCGGACATCGCGATCTTGGTGCGCAACCGCGGCCACCTGAGTGAGATCGTGCCGCAGCTCAAGGACGCGGGGCTGCGCTTCCGTGCGATCGAGATCGAGCCGCTCGGCCACCGCCCCGTCGTGCAGGACCTGCTGGCACTGACGCGGGCGCTCTCGCACCCGGCCGACCGGCTGGCCTGGCTCGCGATTCTGCGCGCGCCGTGGTGCGGGTTGACGCTCGCCGATCTCAGTGCGCTGGCCGGCGGCGACGTGAAGCGCACGGTATGGGAGCTGATGAACGACGGCGCTCGCGTCGCGGCGTTGTGCGCCGATGGCCGCGCTCGGTTGCAACGGGTGCATGCCGTATTGCAGGCGGGCCTGGATGACCGCTGCCGCGGCTCGCTGCGCGGCCGCACGGCCGGGGTCTGGTTCGCGCTCTCCGGCCCCGCCTGCGTCGAGGACGCGACCGATCTCGAGGACGCCGAGATCTACTTTGACTATCTCGAATCGCATGAAGAAGCGGGTGAGATTGCTGATCCCGTGGCGTTCGAGGAAGGGATCGCCGATCTCTACGCGTTGCCGGACCTGCAGGCGGACGAGCGGCTCCAGATCATGACCATACACAAGGCGAAGGGCCTTCAATTCGACACGGTGATCGTGCCTGGCCTGGGTCGTGCGCCGCGTGGCGACGAAAGCAGATTGTTCCTGTGGATGGAGCAGCCGAGCAGGAACGGGGACGGCGCCGCCGACTTGCTGCTCGCGCCGATCCACGAGACCGGCGCGGACGACGATCCAATCTACCGCTGGCTGCGGACGCTCGAGGCCGAGAAAGAACGTCTCGAAAGCGGCCGTCTGCTCTATGTTGCCGCCACGCGCGCGAGGCAGCGGCTGCACCTGCTCGGCGATGCGCGCCTGGTTGTCGGCGATGACGGCGTGCCCGGCGTGAAGGCGCCGGGCGAGAGAACGCTCCTCAACCAGCTCTGGCCGATGGTCGAGCCGGTCTATGCCGAGGCGGCGCGGCGCGTGGCTGAATCTTCGCCGCCCCCGGCGGCGGAGGGCGCTGCAGGAAATGATATCGATCAATCCCTGCGCCGCATCGCTTCCGGCTGGCAACCGCCTTCTCCACCGGCGCGTGTCGAGTGGGCGCCGCCCCGGGATCGGGTGCGCGCCCGGGACCAAATCGAGTTCTCGTGGGTAGGCGAGACCGCACGGCACATCGGCAGCGTCGTGCATCGCTGGCTGCAGCGGATCGCCGCCGACGGCCTTGCGAGCTGGGACGCGGCCCGGGTCAATGCGCTGCGGAAAACGTTCAGGGACGAGCTGGTCGTGTGCGGCTTACAGACCGGCGCGGTGGAAGTTGCAAGCGAGCGCGTGGCGGCGACGCTTGCGCAAACGCTGGCGGACCTGCGCGGGCGCTGGGTGCTAGGCGCGCATGCGCACGCGCAATCGGAACTGCGGCTCACCGGAGCGGCCGCCGGCGAGGTCGTGAGCGTTGTGATCGACCGTACCTTCGTGGATGAGAGCGGCACGCGCTGGATCGTGGACTACAAGACCGGCGTGCACGAAGGCGCCGATGTCGAAGCCTTCCTCGACCGGGAACGGGAGCGCTACCGGCCGCAACTTGAGCGCTATGCGATGCTCATGCGCGGCCTAGGCGACCGCCCGATCCGTCTCGGGCTCTATTTCCCGCTGCTGGGCGGCTGGCGCGAGTGGGAAGGATAAGGCGGAAGGCAGAAAGCAGAAAGAAGTCAAACTACTCATCTGGCGTAGCTCTGACTTAATTCGACAGACAGCGAACGAAGCTGAACATCTGGAAACGACCCAAAGTTATGCCAGGGGTTCGGCTCCACAACGGCTCAATTTATTGGTTTCAGTCCGAGCTCCTTGATCAGTTTCGCCCACTTGGCCGTCTCGGCGCGCAATAACGCTTCGAACTCCTCCGGTGAACTCGCCACGGGCTCGTTTCCCAAAATCCGCAGCTTCTCCTTCGCCTCCGGGCTAAACAGGCCGCGCTTCGTCTCAATAGACAGCCGGCGTATGATATCAGCCGGCGTTCCGGCCGGTGCATAGAAGCCGTACCAGCCATTCACGACGAAACCGGGAACGCCCGCTTCGCTGATTCTAGGCAACTTTGGGAACGCCGGGGCCCGCTTCGCCCCGGTCACGCCCAAGGCGCGGACCCGGCCAGCTTTCACATGGGGGCCCACCGAGTTGGTGCTGCCGATGGTGCAATCGATCTCGCCGGCAATGACCGCGGTAATAGAGGCAGCCGAACCTTTGAACGGTACATGCACCCACTTGATGCCAGCCATCGCCGAGAAAAGTTCGACTGTGAGATGATTGCCGCCGCCGGTGCCCGAGGAACCGTAGTTGAGTACGCCCGGCCGGGCCTTGGCCAGCGCGATAAGCTCCTTGACCGTTTTCACCGGCACCGAGCGGTGGCAAGCGAGAATATAATTTGCGTGAGCAAGATCCGAGATCAAGATAAAGTCCTTGAACGGATCGTATTTCAATTTGGAGCGCATGGTGGGGTTGATGGACATTTCGAACGCCGACACCAAAAACGTGTAGCCGTTTGGCGCCGCATGTGCTGCAAGCTCGGCGCCGATAGTGCCGGCAGCCCCCGTTCTGTTATCGACCACGAACTTGCTGGCAATGTTTTTATTGAATTGTTCGGCAAGAACGCGCGCTACGGTGTCGGCGCCGCCACCCGGCGCAAACGGTACAATTATGCGCACCGTTCGCTCAGGCCAGGTCTGTGCCCCAGCAGGTGCAGCGAGTATGCAGGCAGCCGCCATCGCCAGCGCACGCGCGATTCCGAGTTCGGATTTCATATTTTCCTCCGTCGATGGTGAATTTCTAATCGCGCCAGCAGATGCCCATTGAGCTCTGGTGCGCCTATGGAAAACTAGTCCAGATTCACGAAAACGCAGCAATACTCTACAACAACCGACAGCAAGTGTTTATAGGGAAAAACATACCAAGAGTAGCTGCCAGCACTCATCACCTGGGGGCAACCACCGGTTCCCCCTTGATAGTCGTGCGATGCATGATGCGCCGCTGGGCGTGATCGATCTCCGTGCGGTAGTGCATGCAGCAACGGTTGTCCCACAGCACGATATCGCCGACCCGCCAGATATGCGTCCACGCATATTTGGGCTGCGTTGCGTGTGCCCAGAGCTTGTCCAGCAATGTTTCGCTCTCTTCGTTCGGCAGACCGATGATGTAGTTCGAGGGCCAGACGCGCCGGCGGCCGAGGTAAAGCGCGCGTTTCCCCGTCACCGGGTGGACGCGAACCAGCGGATGCTTCGGCCCCGGCACTTCCTCCGGCCGGGTGGGCAGTGTCACTCCGGGCCGCAGTACGCCGGCACTGTTGCGCGTCGCATCGTGCACCTGATATTTGCCTTCGATTGCGCGCTTGAGCTCGGCAGGAAGCTCGTCGTACGCAAGGTACTGGTTGTTGAACGAGGTGTCGCCGCCGCCGTTGGTCGGCACTTCGAGCGAGTACAGCATGCTCCCGGCGGGCGGGACCTCCACGTAGGAATTGTCGCTGTGCCACACGACCTCGAGACTGCCCAGGCCCGAGTTCTCGCGCACCGGGTTGCCGTGCTTATCGACGTTGGCAATGATGCTGACGCTCGCATGCCGCGACAGCGTGTGTGCGTTGTCGACTTTCGTGCCGACGTCCAGATAGTATTTGCGCGCGGCGGCCTCGTGCGGTGGGCCGAAAATGCCCGAGGTGGCGAGCAGCTGCTCATCGTCGATATGTTGGTCGCGAAAGAGCAGCACCATGTGATCGGCCCACGCTTTGCGCAACGCTTCCTTCACCTCTTCCGGTACGGGCCGCGAGAGATCGAGGCCGCGTATCTCCGCGCCGAGCGCGGCACCGGTCGGGATGACGTCAAGAGTATCCAGCGTGTTGAGGCGCTCACGCGAGGAAGCGCGAGCGGCCGCGGTATCGGTGTTCAACATTTTCATTCAGTGTGTCCTTTGCGCAAGTGATTCTCTTCCTGTGCGTGTCGAGCGTATCACAACTTTTTTAATGAACGACATAGCCGCCGTCGACCACCAGTGCGTGTCCTGCCACGTAGGCCGCGTCTTTCGAGACCAGGAAAGCCACCACTCCGGCCACCTCCTCGACGGTCCCGAATCGCCCGATCGGGACGTCGCGCGCGCGCTGCTCGAGTTCGCCCGGGTTGCGGCCCGCGAGGAAGCCTTCGGTGGAGATCGGGCCGGGGCACACGGCGTTGACGTGGATGTTCTTGGCGGAGAGCTCGAGCGCCATCGAGCGCGTCAGCTGGATGAGCCCCGCCTTCGTAAGGTTGTAGACCGCGCCGTAGCGCGAGGCGACGATACCGAGCTGGCTAGCCATGTGGATCACGTGACCGCCGCCCTGCGCAAGCATGATGGCACCACCGCCTGGCTCGCAAAAAACGGCGCGCGCAGATTCACAGTGACGAGCCGGTCGAACTCCTCGTGTGAAAACTCACCGAAGGCCTTGCGTACGCGCAGGCCCGCGTTGTTCACCAGGATGTCAATGCGCTTCATCCGCTGGTGGCAGGCGGCGATCATCTTCTCGGGTTCGTCGAGGCGCGTGAGATCGTGGATGCCCCACGCGGGGTCCGGCGCGCCGGCCTTGCGGCAGGTGGCGGCGGTTTCCTCGAGCTCGGCCTCGGTACCGTCGGCCGCAAGGTAGATCGCGGCGCCTTCGGAGGCAAGCCGCAGGGCGACTGCGCGGCCGATGCCGCGCGAGGCGCCCGTGACTGCCGCTCCGGCGAGCCCCCTCTACCCGCCGTGCGGGAAGAAGGGACTGCCCGCGGATTCAATGAAGCGCGGCTTAGTTGACCGTCAAGCCGGAGTCGCGGATGACCTTGCCCCAGGACTTCACTTCATCCAGCACGTGCTGCTTGAACTGGGCCTGGGTGAAGGTGGATGACTCTGCCGCGTTCTGCGTGAGCACGGCCTTGAAACGCGGGTTCTGTGTCGCCTTCATGACCTCATTGTGCAGCCGCGCCGTGATCTGCTTGGGCACGCGCGCCGGCGAGAAGAATCCGGTGTTACAGCCCATCACGAATCCGGGGATGACTTCCGCGACCGCCGGGACATCGGGCCACAGCGGCGAGCGCTTGGGCAGCGTGATGCCGAGGAGCTTCAACCGCTTGGCCTTGATGTGGGGGATGGCAGCGGAAATGCACGAGAAGTACGCCTGCGCCTCCCCCGAGACCATCGCCGCGGTGGCCGGGCTGCCGCCCTTGTAGGGCACGAGCAGAGCCTGGATGCCGGTCTCGCTCTTGAAGCGCTCGTAGGTGAGGTGCGTGATCGAGCCCGGGCCCGAGGACGCGAACGGCAGCTTGCCGGGGTTTGCCTTCGCGTACTTGATGAGCTCCTGGATCGAGTTCACGGGGAGCTTGGGATAGACCACGAGCACGGTCGGCGAGCGCGACGGCAGCGCGATTGGCTCGATGGCCTTCACCGGATCGTAGTTCAGCGTTTTCTTGTGCAGCGTCGCGCTGATCGCCATGCTCGGCACGTCGGTCATGAGGAGCGTGTAGCCATCCGGGTTCGCATGTGCGGCGATTCCAACACCGAGCGTGCCGGCGGCGCCGGGACGGTTGTCCGCGACGATCTGCTGGCCAAGCGAAGCGGAAAGGATCTGGCCGAGCGTGCGCGAGATGACGTCGGTGATGCCGCCGGGGGGCCAGGGAACGATGAGACGCATGGGGCGCGTCGGATATTGCTGTGCGCTTGCCGGCACGAAAACGGGCAATAAAACGATCGCGAGCAGCAGGCTTGCAGCTTTAGCGGCTTTCATGGTCATACCTCCTGATTTGCGGTGTCGGGGTGCGGCCTTTCGTGACCGCGTCTTCCTGTGCTGGTTCGATCGGCGCAGTCATCGGCTGCCCGACGCGCTCTCTTGCGGAAGCCACACATGTTCGGCGTACGAAAGCGGAAACCATGTTAGAACTCCGCCAGATTGCATGTCAACAAGATCAACAGCGATGTGCCCGTCCGTGATCCCGCCCTCTGACATGGCCCGCGTTATACTGAACGGCCCTGAACGAATTTTCCGCGAGAGAAGAGGAGCGCATGAAACTGCTGGAAGGAAAAACCGCCGTAATAACGGGCGGCGGAGGAGGCTTGAGCCGCTGTTACGGGCGCGCTCTCGCCCGAGCCGGTGCGGCCCTAGCGGTATCCGATATCAACGTCGAGGCCGCCAAGGCCACGAGCGATGCCATCATCAAGGAGGGCGGCCGGGCGATCACGGTGCAGGCCGATGTCACCAAGGCGGCCGAGGTCGAGCGCCTGCTCGATCGCGCCGAGGCCGAGCTAGGACCGCTCGACATCATGCTTAACGTCGCAGGGATATTTCCGCGCGTGCCGCTAGTGGATATGACGGAGGAGGTCTGGGACCAGGTCATCGCGATCAACCTAAGGAGCGTCTACCTCTGCTCCCGCGCGGCGATCAGGCGCATGCTTCCCCGCAAACGGGGGGTGGTCGTGAGCGCGTCCTCCGGAACCGGGATCCGCGGCCAGCCGAGAGGGTCAGCCTACGCTGCTTCCAAGGCCGGAATCATCGGCTTCACGCGCGCGGTCTCGCTCGAGTTGAAGGATACGGGCGTGCGCATCAATTGCTTCGGACCCGGTGCAACCGACACGCCGCTGTGGCGGGTTGGCAAGAGCGAGGAAGAGATCAAGCGCCTGCTCGCGGCCGGCTACGTCTATCAGCCGGATGATTTTTCGAACGTCGTCGTCTTTCTGGCTAGTGATCTTTCCTGGCCGCTCAACGGCGAATTCATCAGCCGCGATCTCCATCGCTAGCTTTGCGCGGACAGGCGGGAACTGGTGATGGGTGGTGGTGATGAGGCCCGCCCGAAGCCAGGAGGATGAAGGTCCTACCCGGGTGATGGGTGATGGGTGATGCATGATGCGTGACGATGTCCGATTCACGATTTACGGCAGTTCCGATCTACTCGCCACTCACCATTCACGCTTTATCAGACGTGGTCAGTTGAAGTGATATCCCCCATTCACATGCACCGTCTGCCCAGTCATGTAGGGATTGCTCGCCACCATTATGACTGCTGCCGCGACTTCCTCGACCGTACCGAGGCGCCCGAGGGGCACCTTCGCCGC
>JAOTTL010000175.1:0-7304 GCA_029864385.1 Betaproteobacteria bacterium
CTTTAGAGTAAGCCGTCTCATTGACGGAATAAAGAGAATTTCTCTGTGATCTCTGTGATCTCTGTGCCCTCTGTGGCTGTTTGGTTTGGAGGTGTTTGATGGCTACCGTCGAGCTGACCATGGACAATTTCGAGGAAACGGTCACCAAGAACGCCATGGTGATCGTTGACTTCTGGGCTGAATGGTGCGGGCCATGCAAGGGTTTCGCGCCCGTGTTCGAGGCTGTATCGGAGCAGCACGGTGACGTCGTTTTCGGCAAGGTCGATGCCGATGAACAGCAGGACCTCGCGGCGGCATTCAGTATCCGCTCGATTCCGTACGTCATGCTGCTGCGGGAGAACGTCATCTTGTTCGCGCAGGCGGGCGCGATCCCGGCCGAGGGCTTGGAGAGCGTCATCCAGCAGGCCCGCGCGCTCGACATGGCGCAAATCCACAAGGAAGTCGCCGAGCAGCGAGCTGCTACGGATAAACAGTGACCAGTGACCGGTGAACCGAAATGTCACGAACCGGTAATTAGCCGCCGATGGACGCCGATTAACGCCGATACAATTCAAGAACCTTTCTGCCTTCTGAGTTACATCGCCACCTCTCGCTTCTCACGCCTCACACATCAATATCCATTCATTATTCATCATTCAACGTTGGTGGTTCGTAGGCAGCAGGCGAGCCGCGAACCACGGCCGCTGGCGAATCTTTTCCTGACAGCGCGGTCTGAGAGAAGGTAAAATTCCAGTCTTTTCCGTGCCTTGGCGCGTGCTGACCGACTTATGAAGCGCTTGGTTCTGCTCCTCGTTGTGGTGGGTTTGCTCACCGCGGTTGGCTTGTACTGGAAGCGCTCGACCTTGCCCTCGGCTGGGCTGAAGGCCGCCGCGCCCGCCAATAGGGGGCCGATGGGCCTGCCGGTGAAGGCGGGGACCGTGCGCACGGGCACGATCGTCGAAGAAGTGAGCGCTGTCGGCACGCTGCTCGCGAACGAATCCGTGATGATCCGCCCCGAGCGCGACGGGCGCATCGCGCAAATACACTTCGCTGAGGGCCAGCTGGTGAAGCGGGGGGTGAAGCTCGTATCGCTCGACGCATCGGAGACCGAGGCGCAGCTCGCCGCAATCAGCGCGGAAGCCAAGCTGAACCGCAGCCGGCTCAAGCGCGCAGAAGAACTGAAGGAGAAGAGCTTTATCAGCGCGGAGGCGCTGGACGTCGCGCGCGAGACGCTGAACCAGTCGGTGGCGCGACGAGCCGAGGTGAAGTCGCGGCTGGAGAAGATGACGATCCTGGCGCCGTTCGACGGTGTGGCGGGTCTGCGCCAGGTGAGCCCCGGTGCGTACGTCAGGGCGGGCCAGGACATCGCGCGGCTCGAGGGCATTGGCACGCTCAAGCTCGACTTCCGCGTTCCGGAGCTCTACCTCGGTCGGATCCGGCCGGAGCAGGAGGTGGAGGTACGCGTGGACGCATTCTCCGGAGATACCTTCCGCGGCGCGATCTATGCGCTCGAGCCCGCAGTGGACGAGCAGTCGCGAACCGTCCTGCTGCGCGCCCATGTTCCCAATCCCGATGTGCGACTGAAGCCCGGGATGTTCGCGCGCGTTTTGCTCGTTCTGGGCACGCGCAAGAACGCGCTGCTGGTGCCCGAACAGGCGCTGGTCCCGCGCGGCAACGACAACTTCGTGTTCCGTATCGTCGACAACAAGGCGGTGCTGTCCAAGGTCGAGCTCGGCCTGCGCCGGCCCGGCCAGGTAGAGATCACGAAGGGCCTCACGGCCGGCGAGCAGATCGTGGTCGACGGGCAGCTTAAGCTCCGGCCCGGCGTGCCGGTGAAGGTACTCGCGGAAAAACCACAAGAATCTCCACCGCCAAGACGCCAAGAGGGGCGGAATAACGATTAAACCGATTTTAAATCGATTCTTGTTTTCAGTTGTGACTTGGCAGCTCTCGGCGGCTCGGCAGTTCCCGAAATTCCGTGAATCGTGAATGAAGTTTTGTTCTTGTTGGCGGTCTTGGCGCCTTGGCGGTTCAATTATGTCTTGTTTCTCTCGGCGTCTTGGCGGTTCGATAGGGTTTTCGTGTTTCATTTTGTCTAGTCTCGGCGGTTAAGTGTTCTTACCAGAGCTTTGTATCAAGCGCCCGGTGCTGGCCACGGTGATGAGCCTGCTCATCGTGCTGGTGGGCGTGATCTCGTTCCTGCGCCTCACGGTGCGCGAATATCCCAAGATCGACTCGCCAGTGGTGTCGGTGCGCACCGTGTACAAGGGTGCGAGCCCACAGGTGATCGAAAGCCAGGTGACGCAGCCGCTCGAGGACAGCATCTCCGGCATCGAGGGTGTGAAGACGCTGAAATCGGTGAGCCGCGAGGAGGTGAGCCAGGTCACGGTCGAGTTTGTCTCCGACCGCGACCCGGACGCTGCTGCGAACGACGTGCGCGACCGCGTCTCCCGCGCGCGAGGCAGGCTGCCGGATGAAGTCGAGGAGCCGGTCATCGCGAAGGTCGAGGCGGATGCCCAAGCAATCATGTGGCTGCGGTTTTTTTCGGACCGGGCCAGCGCGCTGGAAATTTCGGACTATGCGGACCGCTACGTCGCCGATCGCCTGAAAACGCTGACCGGCGTCGCGAGCGTGATCATCGGCGGCGAGCGTCGCTACGCGATGCGCATCTGGCTCGACCGCGAGCGGCTGGCGGCGTACGCGCTGACACCCCAAGACGTGGAGGATGCGCTGCGGCGCCAGAACGTGGAGGTGCCGGCCGGCCGTATCGAGAGCCGCAACCGCGAATTCACAGTGCTCTCGGAGAGCGATCTGCGCACGTCTGAGCAGTTCGATGCGATCATCATTCGCGAGGTAAAGGGCTACCCCGTGCGCCTGAAGGACGTCGGGCGCGCGGAGCTGGGACCCCAGGACGAGCGCAACATCGTGCGCGTCGACGGGAAGCCCGCGGTCGGTCTCGGCATCGTCAAGCAGTCCACGGCGAACACCCTCGCGGTCGCGCAGGCGGTCAAGAACGAGCTACCGAAGATCCGGGAGTCGCTGCCGCCGGGGATGGACATCGGGGTGGCGTTCGACGTGTCCGTCTTCATTCAGCAGTCCATCGAGTCGGTCTACACCGTGATGGGCGAGTCACTCACGCTGGTGGTGCTGGTCATCTTCTTCTTTCTGCGATCTGCGCGCGCGACGCTGATCCCGTTCGTGACCATCCCCGTATCGCTGATTGGGGCGTTCTTCCTGATCTGGCTGATGGGGTTCACGATCAATGTGCTGACGCTGCTTGGCATCGTGCTCGCGATCGGGCTGGTCGTGGACGACGCCATCGTGGTGCTGGAGAACATCTACCGTCACATCGAGGAGGGCGTGAAGCCGTTGCAGGCTGCCTTTCGCGGCGCGCGCGAGATCTCTTTCGCCGTCGTGGCGATGACCGTCACGCTGGCAGCCGTATTCGCGCCGCTCGCGTTCTCGACCGGCAACACCGGAAAGTTGCTCACGGAGTTCGCGCTGACGGTGGCGTCGGCCGTCGTAGTATCGGGATTCGTCGCGCTGACGCTCACGCCCATGATGTGCTCGAAGCTCCTGCGTCGTGTGCCATCGCACGGGCGGGTGTACAACGTACTGGAGAGCTTCTTCAACGGGTTGTCGTCGGGTTACCGCCGTGCGCTCTCGTGGAGCCTTGGACACCGCCTCGTGATCGTTGCCGCATTTGCCGCGGTAGCGATCGGGGGTGGCATTCTGTTCAAGGCGCTCAAGTCCGAGCTTTCGCCTCTCGAGGACCGCGGGTTCTTCATCGGCGTGATGGTCGCGCCCGAAGGGGCGACCCTGGACTACACCGATGGCTATGCGAAGATCTGGGAGGAGATCTACAGCCAGGTACCGGAGATCACGTCGTATTTCGTAGTCGTTGCGCCGGGCCTCCAGCGTCCCAATCCGGTCAACTTTGCGCTGTCCTTCGTGCGCGTCAAGGATTGGAGCGAGCGCAGCCGCTCCACGCAGGAGATCACGGCGTCACTTGCGCCGAAGATGTTCGCGACGATGCCCGGCGTGATGGCGTTCCCGATCAACCCGCCTTCGCTCGGGCAGAGTTTTCGCAATCCGTCGGTGCAGTTCGTCGTGCAGGGCACGTCGTATGCCGAGCTCGACCGGATGGTAAATGCGCTGATGGCGAAGGCCCGGGCTTTTCCGGGGCTGGCGAATGTTGATTCCGATCTCAAGCTCAACAAGCCGCAGCTTTCGGTCGACATCAAGCGCGACAAGGCGGCCGCGGTCGGCGTCCAGGTCGAGAACATCGGGCGCACGCTGGAGACGCTGCTGGGTGGCCGGCAGGTCACGCGCTTCAAGCGCGAGGGCAAGCAATACGATGTGATCGTGAAACTAGAGGACAAGGACCGTCGCCAGCCGAACGATCTTACTTCAATCTACGTTCGCGGCAATGATGGACGTCTCAACCAGCTTGCGAACCTGGTGACGGTCAGGGAGACGGTCGCTCCCAAGGAGCTCAATCACTTCAACCGGCTGCGCGCTACGATCATCTCTGCTAGCGTCAACGCCCCCTATACGCTGGAGGAGGCACTGGATTTCCTCGAAAAGGCGGCGGCGGAGGTCCTGCCGCCGCAGTTCCAAACGGCGCTCGACGGCCAGTCACGGGAATTCCGCGAGTCTGGACAAGAACTTTGGGTGGTCTTCGCGCTCGCGCTCGCGTTCATCTATCTCGTGCTGGCCGCCCAGTTCGAGAGCTTCCGTGGCCCGCTCGTCATCATGCTGACCGTGCCGCTTGCGATCACGGGCGCCCTGGCGACCATGAAGTTGACCGGCGTCTCCCTCAATGTCTACAGCCAGATCGGGCTCGTGATGCTGATCGGCCTCATTACGAAGAACGGCATCCTAATCGTGGATTTCACGAACCAGTTGCGCGATCGCGGAATGGAGAAGCTGCAGGCCCTCGCCGAAGCCTCCGCTCTCCGGCTGCGACCGATCCTGATGACGAGCGCGGCGACGGTACTCGGCGCGGTGCCGCTCGCGATTGCGGCAGGAGCGGGCGCGGAGTCGCGCTCGGCGATCGGCTGGGTGATCGTGGGCGGCGTCTCGATCGGCACGCTCTTTACGCTATTCGTCATACCCGTCGCCTACACCTTTATCGCAGGCGAGCGCGAACGCATCATCGAGGAGGGCGCCGGCGGCGCTGCGGTTCCACCCGCCGGCGCGCCCGCGAGCCGGGCCTGAGTGCCGAGTTCCAAGTTCCAAGTTCCAAGTTCAAAGTTCAGTGTTCAGTGTTCAGGGTTCAGGGTTCAGGGTGCAGGGTGCAGAAGGGGACTCTTTGAAACGTGTTTTATCATTGGGCAGGTTCTGTCGATCGTTAACAGTGGAGCAGGAATGATTACGCTGAGAAAAGCGCATGAGCGAGGCCATGCCAATCACGGCTGGCTCGACACGTGGCACACCTTCTCGTTCGCGGACTACCACGATCCGCGCGAGATGGGATTCGGGCCATTGCGGGTCATCAATGATGACACCGTGGAGCCGGGGCAGGGCTTCGGCACGCACGGCCATCGCGACATGGAGATTATCACTTACGTGTTGGAGGGTGCGCTCGAGCACAAGGACAGCATGGGCAACGGCTCGATCATCCGGCCGGGCAACGTGCAACGCATGAGCGCGGGTACGGGCGTGCGTCACAGCGAGTTCAACCCCTCGCGCGATGAGCGCGGCCATCTCCTGCAGATCTGGATCGAGCCCAAGCTCACCGGCGTTGCGCCGAGCTACGAGGAAAAGCAATTTGGCGCAGCCGCGAAGCGCGGACAGTTGTGCCTGATAGCTTCCCCCGATGGCCGCGACGGCTCGGTCACGATTCACCAGGATGCATTCGTTTATGCCGCACTGCTCGATGACGCTGAGCGCGTCATCCACGCGCTCGCGCCGGGCCGCCGCGCGTACGTTCACGTCGCGCGCGGCTCGGTCGAGCTGAACGGGAACCCGCTCAAGGGGGGCGACGGCGCAAAGATCACCGGCGAACGCGAGCTGGCCCTGAGCGAGGCAAAGAACGCCGAGGTCCTGCTGTTCGACCTGGCGTAAACTGCATTGGCCACAGAGAACATAGAGAGCACAGAGAAATTAAGCCGGAAAATAGACAGGATTAACAGGATGAACAGGATTAGAGCCAGAACGATTTGACATTTGAGTCTTTCTGATCTTGTTAATCCTGTAAATCCTGTCCAATCTTTTTCTTCTCTGTGTTCTCTGTGTTCTCTGTGTTCTCTGTGTTCTCTGTGTTCTCTGTGTTCTCTGTGCTCTCTGTGGCTGATTGGTTGTAGCGAGGAAGGCGCGAAGCGATGGGTTATCTGGAAAACGGCGTGTGGCACAAGGGCTGGTCGGGGCGGCACGACCCGCGCGGGGAATTCGTCCGCCGGGACAGCCAGTTTCGCGCCCGCGTAACGGCGGACGGCTCGAGCGGCTACCGGGCCGAGCCCGGCCGCTACCATCTTTACGCATCGCTCGCCTGCCCCTGGGCGCACCGCGCGGTCATTTATCGCAAGCTGAAGGGGCTGGAGGACATCATCTCGGTCTCCATCGTCGGGCCCCTGATGCTCGAGGACGGCTGGGAATTCACCGACGGACCGGGCTGCGTACCCGACACCATCAACGGCGCGCGCTATTTGCGCGAGGTCTACACCCAGGTCGAGCCCAAGTACAGCGGCCGCGTGACCGTGCCGGCGCTGTGGGACAAAGCGACTGGCGCGATCGTGAACAACGAATCGTCCGAGATCATCCGGATGTTGGGAGGCGAGTTCGAGGCCTTTGCCAACTCGCACGAGGACTACTATCCACAGGCACTGCGCACGGAGATCGATGCCGTGAACGAGCTCGTCTATGCGAACGTGAACAACGGCGTGTATCGGGCCGGCTTCGCGACGACGCAGGAGGCCTACGAGCGTGCGTTCAACGCGCTCTTCAGCGCGCTCGAGCAACTCGAGTCGCGCCTTGGGCGTTCGCGTTACGTAGCTGGCGAGCGGATTACCGAGGCTGACTGGCGTCTCTTCCCGACGCTGGTGCGCTTCGATGCCGTGTACCACGGCCACTTCAAGTGCAATCTGCGGCGCATCGTGGACTACCCCAATCTCTCCAACTATCTGCGCGATCTTTACCAAGTGCCCGGGGTTGCCACCACGGTAGACATGGACCATATCAAGCGCCATTACTACGCGAGCCATTTGCATATGAACCCGACCGGCATCGTGCCGGCGGGGCCGGAGCTGGATTTCATGGCGCCGCACGACCGGGGACGGAAGTTCGCCTCGGTGCGCACAGCATAGGCACGAAGGACACAAAGG
>JAOTTL010000037.1:0-25008 GCA_029864385.1 Betaproteobacteria bacterium
GCTCGGCTATCCGAATACCACCGGGCTCGGCGCCATCGACTGGCGGATCACGGACGCGATCGCCGATCCACCCGCAATGACGGACGCATCTTACAGCGAGCGCCTGCTGCGCCTGCCGGGGAGCATGTGGTGCTACCAGCCGTTCGACGCGATGCTGGAGCCCGGTGCGGGGCCGGAGCCGGGAAACGCGCCTACCTTCGGCTCGATGAACAGTTTCCCGAAGCTCAACGCGGGCGTCGTCAAGATGTGGTCCCGCTTACTGCACGCGGTGCCCGGCAGCCGGCTCATCGTCGCGACCGTTCCGGCCGGCAGCGCGCAGCAGCGCCTGCTAGCATCGTTCGCCGCGCAGGGCATCGCGGCAAGCCGCATCGAGTGCGCGCCGAAACTCGGCAACGAAGCATTCTGGAGGCTGCACGGGCGCATCGACGTCGCCCTCGATCCGTTCCCGATGAACGGCGGAACCACGACCTGCGAGACCCTGTGGATGGGCGTGCCGGTGGTGACGCTGGCAGGCGCTTCCTTTGCCGGCCGCGCAGGTTGCAGCATCCTTGTGGCAGCGGGATTTCCGGAGTGGATCGCGGCATCGGAGGAGGATTATCTGCGGATCGCGTGCACGCTGGTACAAGACCGGTCGTATCTCGCGCAGCTCCGCGCCGGCATGCGCGAGCGCCTGCGCGCTTCGGCGCTGCTCGACGGTGCGGCGTTTGCGCGCGGCCTCGAAAAACTGTATCGGGAAGCATGGCGCGAATGGTGCGCCAAACAGGGCTAGATGCGGTCAAGCCAGGGAATGTACCAATCGCCGCGGAGCGCGGAAGGGCTGCGCTCGCGCGCCGGGAGCCACATCGCGAGCGGCTTGCTTTCCCAGCGGACTCCCTGACCCGACAGCCAGGCGTGGGCAGTTGATCCGGCGTTCTCGTTGAAATAGAGCGTGGCGCAGTGTGCGCGCATGCTGTCGAGTATCGCGGCGAATCCCGACTCGTCACCGAGCATCTCGTAGCAGTAGAGCGCCTTGTCGCGCCTGCCTGCCAGCGCGTAGGCTCCGGGTCGCTCGAACAGTTCCAGCGATTCCGCAGGGGGGGGGATGGGCGGCTGCCAGGATGCGTCGCGCTCGACGCATTGCGGCCGGCGCTGCCAGACGGCGCGAACGCGTTCGAAATCGATTGCAGCGCGCGACGCCGCTTCGCTCCCGCTGCCGTCGATGCGTCCAAGGCACCCCCGGTCGGCGCTGTTCCAGCCGGCGCGCGCATAAAAGGCCGGGTTGGAAGTCCACAGCACGGCGAAATCGACCCTGTCATGCAGCGCGTCGCCGACGTGCAAGAGCAGCTGCGAGCCCAGGCTGGTGCCGCGCTTCTCGGGCGCCGTCCATACCATGCCCAGCATCGCACCGTCGCATTCCCGTTCCGGAACAATCCAGCGGAAGCGCTTGACCACGATGGCGGCGGCGATCCCGTCCTTGTCCCGCGCGACAAACACGTTGTCGAGATTGGCAGCGGTAAGCTCGCGGGGGAAGCGCACGGCGAGCGATGCCGCGCGCCCGCGCCCCGAGACGAATTCGGCGTCGAGCCGCTCGATCAGGCCGCCGAGTTCGCCGCCTGCACAGCGCGTGAACGTAACGCCGGCGGTTGTGCCCACGCTACCAGCCGCTCCGGATAGTCTCAGCGATGCGGGCGCGCTCTGCGGCGGACACCCACCAGCCGCACGGGATGCTGAGGTTCTCCGCGTCCAAGGCGTCGACGCCGTGCAGCCCGGGCGCCGCCTGCGCGGCAAAGCAGGCGTATTGGTCGTTGCGCAGGTGAAGGCGTTGTGCGCCGATGCCATGTTCGCGGAGCTTGCGCACGAGATCCTCGCGCCGCTCCGCGCGCAGGGAATAGGTCCAGTAAGCGGAGACCGCGTCCGTGCGCCGCGCGAGCAGGCGCAGGCCGGGCACGCCCCGCAGCGCCTGGTCGTACCCGCGGCCGTTGTCGCGGTGCGCGTGCACGTTGCGCTCCGCCCAGTGCCACTGCGCAAGGCCGATGCTCGCCGCGACGTTGCTGAGCCCGAAGTTAAAGCCGGCCTCCACGATGTCGCTCGCTGGGTTGAGATCGCCGTTTGGCAGGCGAAACGTGGCGCTGTCGATGCCGTAGCGGCGCAGGCGCCGCAGCCGTTCGCGGTCGACGCCGGGCCCGGGGCACAGGGCGGCGCCGTCGCCGCAGGTGATATGGCGGACCGGGCCGAACGAATACGCGGTGAAATCCGCGCCATGGTGGCCGAGCCGGCGCCCGTGGAATTCCGCGCCGAACGCTTCCGATGCATCCTCGATCAGGGGCAAGCTGCATTCGCGGGCCAGCGCCAGCACGCCGTCGAGGTCGCCGACGTCACCCGACCAGTGATAGAGAAGCAGCGCACGGGTCCGCCCGGTGATCTTTGCGCGCATCATCGCCGCCGTCGGCATTCCAGTCTCGGGATCGACGTCGCACCACACCGGTTTCGCGGAAAGATTCGCGATCGGCATGGTGGTGGCGAGGCAGCTCAGCGGCGACACCACGACCTCGTCTCCGGGCCCGACGCCCGAAGCGTGGAGTGCGAGCGTCAGCGCGCCCGAAATGTCGCTCACCGCGACGGTCCGCAGATTGCCGGTGAACGCGCCGACCGCCTCCTCGAAGCGCGGCACTTCCGCACCGGGCGCGATGGCGCCGCTCGCCAGCGTCCGCTGCACCGCAGGGAACACCTCCTCCGGCATATGCACCTTGAACAACGGCGTGGCGACCCGGTCCATGACGATGCTCCTCAGCCCTTTAGCAGCACGGCCTGCCCGGTCTCGAGCACGACGCACGAGAGATTCCGCGCCTCGCAGAACGCGTCCCACGCGAGATGCGCCTCGGGTGCAGCGCCGTCGCCCGCCTGGCACGCCGGTCCCTCCGCTGTCAGTTCACGATTCCGCAACGGAATGAAATCCTCGTTGCGGGGCGCGGGAAACCCGGGGAAACTGTCGACCAGATGCCGGTCCTCGCCGTCGTAGCCGCGCCCCGCTCGCGCCACTTCGCCGCCGAGCAGGGATCGAAGCATGCGCATCAACATCGCAGATTTCCTCGTCTGCCGCCAGGCGACTCTACCAGCCCTCGCGGATGGCCGCGGCGATGAACTCGCGGTCCGCGTCGCCGACCCACCAGCCGCAGGGAACGTGAACCATTCTCGAATAAAACGAATCGAGCCCGGGGAGCTCGCACCGGCTGCCGGCGAACACCGAATGCAAGTCGTTCCGGCGGTGGGCGACGGAGGCCGATATGCCACGCTCCGCGAGCCTGCGCATGAAATCGTCGCGTCGTTCGACCAGCACCGTATAGAACCAGTAGGACGGCTCGGCGGCGGCATCCCAGCGGCAAAGCGACAGGCCCGGAATGCCCTGAAGGGCGCGGTCGAACCATTGGCCGTTCGCGATATGGCGGTCGATCACCGGCTGAATGTGTTCGAGCTGCACCAGGCCGATCGTCGCGTTGACGTTGTTCATGTGGTACTTGAAGCCGATGGTGGCGACGTCGACGTCGGTGCGCGGCGCCCTGCGGTCGATGCCGAACCAGCGTACTAGCCGGCCGCGCACCGCCGCCGCGGGATCGCGGCAGGCGAGCATACCGCCGTCGACCGTCGTCATGTGCTTGATCGCCTGCAGCGAGAACATCACGAAGTCGGCGTGGCTGCCGAGGACCTCACCGTTCCAGCGCGCGCCGAGCGCATGCGCGGCATCCTCGATCAGCGGCACGCCCGCGCCGTTCGCGATGCGCCCGAGTTCGCCGAGGGGCGCCGGTATGCCGCCGTAATCCACCGCGAGGATCGCGCGCGTCCGCGGCGAAATCCTGGCGGCGACCGACACCGGGGCGAGGTTGCCGTTTTGCGGATCGACGTCGGCCCACACGATCCTGCCCCCGGCGTGGAGGATCGCGAGGTTGGTCGGCTCCGCCGTCATCGCCGTCGAGATGACCTCATCGCCCGGCTGCACGCCGGCAAGGATCAACGCGGTGTGCAGCGCGGCGGTGCCCGAATAGAACGAGAGCATCCGTTCTGCATCCTGCACGCCGACGAACGCGCCAAACTTCTTCTCGAATGCCTCGACTGGCGGTCCTTCCGAAATCTGCCCGCTGTAGAGAACGTCGCGCAGGCACGGCATCAGTTCCGCCTCGGGCGCGAGGAACACCTTGAACAGCGGAATATTGCGCGGTGCGGACATGGATGGCGCAGGCGGGCCCAGGGCTTCAGAACCTGGAGAACTCGCCGCCGGGCATCTCGAGCTTAACGAACTCGTCGTCGGCGCGCGCAATCAAAGCGCGGATCTCGTCTGCGCCCGCGAGGCTGTCGCCGGAACTGTACTCGGCATCGAGCTGCCTGGGCTTGGCCTTGCTCCACCACGGGTTGATCTTGAAATAGTCCCCCGCGTCCTCGACGCGCACGAGTTCCTCTTCGGACACCATGATCTCGTTCAATTTCTCGCCGGGCAGGGTGCCGATCAGGTCGTACTCGAGCGGCCTGCCAGCCTCCGCCGACAGCACCGCGGCAAGGTCGACGACGCGCGCCGCCGGGGCCTTGCGCACGAAGATTTCGCTGCCCTTGGTGTTCTCAGCCGCGTGGAGCACCAGGTCGATCGCGTCGTTCAGGGTCAGAAGGAAGCGGGTCATGCGCTCGTCGGTGATCGACAATCGCTGGCCGAGCTCGAGCTGGCGCCGAAAAAACGGCACCACCGAGCCGCGCGAGCGCAGCACGTTGCCGTAGCGCACGCAGGCAAAGCGCGTGCCGCGGTTGCGGCGCGACAGGTTGCCCTTCAGCACGATGCGTTCCTGCAGCGCCTTGGTCATTCCCATCACGTTGACCGGCTTCACCGCCTTGTCGGTGCTGATCGCGACGAACGCCTCGACCCCCTGCCCGAGTGCGGCGTCAACCACGTTCGCTGCGCCGTCGACATTGGTGCGCAGCGCCTCCTCCGGAAAGTACTCGCAGGTCGGAACCTGCTTCAGCGCCGCCGCATGGAACACGAGCTGGATGCCGCTCATCGCCTCGGCGAGCGCAGCGCGGTTGCGCACGTCGCCGATGATGAACGACAGGTCGCTGCGCCCCTTGTAGAACATGCGCATGTCGTATTGCTTCTTCTCGTCACGCGACAGCACGCGGACCTCTGCCGCGCCCGAATCCAGCAGGCGCCGCACGATGAAATTGCCGAACGAGCCGGTGCCGCCGGTGACCAGGATCTTCTTGCCCTTGAACGTGCTCACTTGCCGACCTCCCTGATTTTCACCGCGACCGAATAGTGCGACCAGGCAAAACCGATGTAATCGTAGTCAACATGGTGACGCGCGACGAATTCCTGGAATGCGCGGAACTCGTCCTGCTCCCATCCCGGGTAATTGATGTGCTCGTCGAAACGATAGGAAATTCAATCCAGGCGCGATCCCAGTCCGCCGAGCCCGCGCGCCGGGGGTGCGGGAGTAGAAGAGGTCCCGGACCGCGCATAACTGGCCTTATGTTCACGCCGGCTTTGCCCTCCCCGGCATACGACCGCGGTCCGAGCGGGTCGTGAGCGGGATCGGCGGTCACACCGAGCAATCTATTCCACCCGCGAGAGCGCGGCAAGTGCTTTCCCGCAGCCCGGCTGTCTCGAGGGGTCTTTTTCCCGTACGGCAGGTCAGGCGATGTCGGGAACCGCGTGATAGGTCAGCGGAAGACTGGCGTACAGCGGCAGCTCACGAGATCGACGGGCGAACTTCACTCGATGGGAAGCGGCGCCGACCGGTTTGGGTGCTCGAGAATGCGCCGGATGACTCCCCGATCCTCGATCAGCGCAATCACCCGCATTGGCCATTATCGAATCCGTGAATCGTGATGAATGCTTACAGCCGCTGCGGCATCTGTTTGATTGGTGGTACTATTATTGGAAACGACTTGAAGGGTGAAGCGAGATGCAGAATGTGCTAGGGATGATGCTGTGGGCAGCGCTCGCGGCAGCGGCGTTGGCCCAGGCGCCGGTTGGAGACCGGTCGGGCGCGGTGCAGCAGGCGCAGATTCGTGCGAGCGCCGCGTATAGCGAACTCCAGCAGGCGCAGTATGAGCTCAAACTGTCCGGGCAGGATTACGTCAACACCCAGGATGCGTATCGCGCGGCGCCGCAGCCGGCAGGGGACACAGCAGAGAACATCAAGCGCGAACTGGACAAGACAAAGAAAGCGCTCGATGCGGCCAAGATCAAGGAAGCGCGCGCCCGTAAGGCCTACGACGACGCGCTCGACGCCGTGGACAAGGCCTGGGGCAGGCCACCGAAGAACCGGTGAACAGTGCACAGCGAACCGTAAACCGGTTATTGCCAGCCACCGATCACCGATTACCGTTCACGATCATTTGCGGGACCCGTTGCCGCCGTCGACCGACATAATCGCCCCCGAGACGTAGGACGCGCGGTCCGAGCAGAGGAACACGATCACGTCCGCGACCTCGCTCACTGCGGCCGGCCGGCCGAACGGGAAAGTCTTGGTCAGCTCGCGCCAGCGCTCCGGATCGCCGAGCTCCTGCTTCGCTTGGTTGCGCCAGCGCATCACCCCGCGGTCGGTGGCGGTTGCGGAGGGATTCAGGCCGAGCACCCGCACGCCATGGTTCGGGCTTTCCGCGCCAAGCGCGCGCGAGAACGCCATCAGACCCGCGTTGGCCATGCTCCCCGCGAGGTAGCCGTTGGTGGGACGCTCGCCGGCACCGCCGATGATGTTGATGATGACGCCGCGCTTGCGCTCGCACATGGCGCGGTAGATTTCCCGCGACAGATTGATATAGCCAAAAACCTTGAGATCCCACGAAGCGCGCCATGCCTTCTCGTCGAGCGCGGTGAGCGTGCCCTGCGGAATCGCGCCGGCATTGTTGACGAGGATATCGACGTCCGTGCATTCGCGACTCAGCTTCGCCGCGTTCTCGCTCACGGCAAGGTCCACGGGGTGGCAGGTGACGTTGACATTGTAGGCGGAAATGATCTTGTTGCGCGCGGCTTCCAGGTCCGTGGCGTTGCGCGAGGCGAGATGCAGATTGCAACCCTCCGCCGCCAGCCCCTGGGCTGCGCCGAAACCGATGCCGCGCGAGGCGCCGGTGATCAATGCGGTACGACCGGATAAATTGAGGTCCATGATTTCGCTCTTTGTGGTGGGGAAAAATGCCGGGACGGGACCCGACGCTGCGGTACTGTACCCGACCGGCTATTCTTACCTACGTGGTGGATCTCTACAGGCGCGTGGCCCGGGTTCAGAAGAATCCGCTCAACCCAGCTCTCTACATTTCGCGGTCGATTAGAGAGTTCTGGCGCAGGTAGCACATAACCCTCTCCTCGTGGTTTCGCGACTACGTCTATATCCCGCTGGGCGGCAACCGCAAGTGGCCGCTTCGCACCAACTTGAACCTTCTCATCGTCTTCACCCTCTGCGGGATGTGGCATGGCGCCAGCTCGAACTTTATCCTGTGGGGGGTTCGCCGTCATGAACTCCGACATGGGTCGATCCTCAGTACACGTCCCAGTCGTATGGTGTGATAAACCAAGAACGAGCATCGGGCAAAGGGGTCTTGCCATTCATGCGAGCCGGACACGTTCCGATCAGCGGCATTCGCCAGGGAACGATCGATTTCGGCACCGATAAGAATCCAGCCTGGCGAATGGCTCGACGTTCGGGTCCCGACGGAACGGAAACGAATGCGGCGACCAAGCGAGGCGACTCTGACCCCGCCTCGCGCAACGCGGTCGCCACCGCCATTCTCAGCATTTCTTCATTCCCTGGGTGAAGCCAGAAGTCGCAGACGACCAACGCCGGAACGCCTTTTACCTTGGTTGCTCGAGTAATGCAGTAACCAACAAGCTCGTCTCGCGATCGAACGCCCCACATTCGATACTCGGCATCGGGCCGATCCTTGTATCGCCAATTCAAGCGTGCCGCGCTGCGTGCGCCGCGCACAGCCGCTTGACCTCGATACGGATATTCGAAAAAATCGTCCCACTGCGCCCCGAAAGATTCGATGGGCTCAACAGCCAATCGGCTCAGTTTTGGAAAGCTCGAGACATAGGGCCAAATCCGCCACGTCGGGCGTACCCAGAGTCCGACGTCACCTTGATCCCGCATGCCGAGCTTGACGAATCCGGGCGTCGAGTACCGATTCGGTACGCTATATGCGTATTCGATACCAGCGAATTTCAACAACGCCATCCCCAAGCGGGTCATCGTCTCGAAGATCCCACGGCGCCTGATCTCCTGGCACACGTAGAGCCGCACGAAGAGAAATGCGGGGACTAATTCTGGTCCCGAATGAAGCAGCTTCGGATAGAAGGTGAAATAGCCCAGAATGCGATCCGTGTCTCGGCCCCGGGCCAAGACCATGAAACCCGGTCCATCGGGGTTAGCGTCCAACAACCACGCGATCGCTTGCCGCGACCACGGCTCATCGACATCCTCTGCGCTTCGGGTCAGTTGCTCGATTGCGGCGTAATCGGCAGGGGTCGCAAGAGCAAAACGGATGTCTTCCCGATGATGGTCACGCGCAATGTCGTCGAACGCCGAGAAACTAACGGTGGTATGCGCAGTCTTACCCGGCATATTCGCCATGCATCGAGATCCAATTTCACCGAAGACGCAATCGGATCTTGCTACAATCCGAGCCTCACGGAACTCTAGCATAGCGATATGGACAGAGGCATCTTCATCTTTTCTCTAGACTGCGAGGGAAAGTGGGGTATGGCTGATGCCCTCGAGCGCGACCCACACACTTGGCTCACGACGTCGGATCTGACTGCTGTCTACCGGAAGCTGATCGACGTTTTCGATCGGTTCGACATTCCAGCGACCTGGGCATTCGTCGCTGCCTTCGCCCATCGCGAGGAAGAGGTTCGCGACTGTCCCTATCTCGTCGAGAACCCGCTACTGTGGCGAGACGGAGATTGGACGGCCAGCTTTCGGGCGGCGCTCCAGTCTGGAAACGCGGACGGGTGGATGTGTCCGGCGGCACTCGAGATTGTTGCGTCATCGGGCCGTCATGAGATCGCCAGCCATGGATTCTCACATGTTCCGCTAGCAGAGAATTTGATCGAAGCCCAGGTGTTCGATCGGGAGATGATCGAGCTTTCCCAGTTTTGGGGTCGCCGGGGCGTGCGACCGACGACGTTCGTCTTTCCTCGCAATCAACCCGGCTATCTCGAGCGACTGGGGTCCGCGGGATTCGAGGCCTATCGACCGCCGGCCAAGCTAGAGCGCCAGCGAAATCAAATCGCGCGGCTTTGTAGACTGGCAGGGGAGTTCAACGTACTCGAGAAACCGGAAAATCATGGCCGGTCAGGAACGCCTGGCACGCTGCCACCGGCAATCTTGTTGAATCACCGCGCCGGTGGGCGGCGTTTCGTGCCAATGAAGATAACTTTGGAAAGAGTACGCCGGCTCTTGGACAACGCCATCACGACCCGCCGGGTTGTTCATTTGTATTCCCATCCGCACAATTTTCTAACGGGCGACCACCAACTTGAACTGCTCTGCGCGACCCTGCAGCTCGTGTCGGAGCGTGTGAAGCAAGCCCGGATGCGTGTAATGACCCAAGCTACATACGCGCGCGACGTTCTCGGGTCGGCTTAGGGCTTACTGCAGCGGGAGTGGGGATTTGAGCCATGTATTCAGGCGAGCGGGTGGCGCAATCGCCCGTATCGGCACGCCGCGAACACGATCTACGTGGTCATGAAAGGTCACGGCAGCTCGAAGATCGGCGATCAGACGTTCAAGTGGAAAAAATGGTGATGGGAAATGGTGATGGTTACCGGTGATCTGCAACAGTTAATGTGGTTTTCGTCACCCGTGCGCATCACCATTTTCCGGCGCCCGTATTCATCACTTCCTCGACCTCCTCGGCGTTCGGCCGCAGAAAACATTCTGGATACACATACAAGCTCCTTATGAAAATCACCGCCGTCAAGCACTACACGCTGCACCCGGGCTGGCGCAAGAACCTGATCTTCGTCAAAGTCGAGACCGACGAAGGCATACACGGCTGGGGTGAAGCGTATTCACAATACGACCGAGACTCGGCGGTCGTGGCGCAGCTCGAGGGCCTGGGCCGCTACGTGGTCGGCCGCAGCCCGTTCGACATCAAGCATTTCACCCAGATCGCGTTCGACGATTACGCGGCGCGCCGCGGGTCGATGGAGTTGTTCTGCGCGATCAGCGGCATCGAGCAAGCGCTGTGGGACATCGCCGGCAAGGCCTGCAAGCAGCCGGTCTACAACCTGCTGGGCGGGCGCTGCCGCGACAAGGTGCGCGTCTACGCGAACGGGTGGAGCTATGGGCTGAAGGCGCCGGATGACTACGCGCGCGCTGCGGAAAAGGTTGTGGCCCAGGGCTGGACTGCACTGAAGTTCGACCCGCTGCCATCGCCGTGGCGCACGTTCATACCGAAGGAGCACGAAGAGCGCGCTGTACGCGTAGTGAAAGCCGTGCGCGATGCAATCGGCCCGGACGTCGACATACTGATCGACCAGCACCGCCGGATCGCGCCGATGCACGCGATCCGGCTCGACCAGCGGCTCGCAGAGTTCAGGCTTTACTGGATGGAGGAATCGTGCGCGGCGGAGTACCCGGATGAGCTGGCCCTGATCCGGCGCCAGATCGGTATTCCCGTCGTGATTGGCGAGGCGACCTACACGAAGACCGGGTTCAGGCCGTTACTCGAGAAGCGCGCCGCGGACATTCTCAATCCCGATGTCGCGTGCGTGGGCGGGATACTGGAGCTGAAGGAGATCGCCGCCATGGCCGAGCCGTTCCTGGTCGCGGTGTCACCGCACAACTACAACTCCACGGTAGTGGCGTTGGCCGCGACGGTGCACGCCTCGGCGACGATGCCCAATTTCATCATCACGGAGTACTTCTTGCCGCTGGTGGACTTCGGTGACAAGGTGTGCCGCAACCCGCTCAGGCCGAAAAACGGCTACATCGACCTTCCCTCGGCGCCGGGTCTGGGCGTCGACATCGACGAGGCCGCGCTGTTGAAGTATCCCGGCAAACCCTACGCGCCGCGCGCGCTGCGCCACCCGAGCGACGAGCCGGGCGGCATCTAACGGCGCCTTACTCTATCGGCGTGACGACGAGCTCGCGGCCCTCCCGCTGCAGCCGCGCCCGGAATTGCGCGCTGCGCGCAGCCAGATCATCAATGGCCTCCTGTTCCCGGTCCAGGTCGCAGAAGTAAGTCTCATTGGCATCGTTGTGCCGGACGAGGCGAAACGCAGTTCTCACGGGAGCCGTTCCCTCAACGGTGACGTGCGCCAGCATGCCGACCCAGTCGCCGTGCTTGCGCCCGCCGTGCCCGGTGTGGAACGAGAAGTTGCCGAGCCCATAGAACACCGGCTTGCCACGGTAGATCTCGACCGGCAGCGAGACATGAGGGCCATGTCCGATGACCACGTCGGCGCCCGCATCGATTGCCGCGTGCGCGATTTCGGTCATGTATTGCAAAACGTCACCGTGCAGACCCCAATGGTGCGAGGCGACGACGATATCGGTCGTGCGCCTTAGCGCCGAGATTTCCTCTTGGTACTGCGCAAGATAGACGGGATCAGTCCACGTCACGATCACAGGCGGCACGCCGGGGCGGTTGGCGGGTGGTATTTCCGGCCGCGTCTTGTGCAGGGGCAGCTGATAGGCGGTATGGCCGCGTAAAGCCGCTACGCCCGGCGAGCGCTCGCCGGCCTCGTGATTGGTCGGCCAATAGACCGAGGTTCGCTGCAGGAATCCGACGCGCACTCCGTTGCGCTCGACCACGGCCGGTGCGCGTGCCTGCGCGCGGTTGGCACCGGCTCCCGTGTGCCGAACTCCGAGTCGGTCGAGTTCCGCCAGCGAAGAGCCAATGGCCTCGGCGCCGTAGGTAACGTTGTTGGCTGCGCCTATCGCGTGATAGCCGGCCAGGGTGAGCGCGCGCCCGGCCGCAGGGGCGGCATAAAACCCCTCGTCCAGCACGGAGCGCTCGGCCGCCGTTGCGTAGAGACAACATTCGAGATTACCGAAAAGCACGTCAGCGCCGCGCAAGACGTCCACTACCCGCGCAAAAGGCGCGGCCGGGTCCGTGACATTCATGAGATTTACGTCACCTGTGAAGAACAGGGTTCGCTGCATGGGTTTCCGTCAGAGTGTGATGCGCGTTATGCGTACCGGATGCCCGATTATATCGGCCAGCACGCTGCCGCGCGCTCTTGACAGCTACCCGGAGGAGCGACAAGCTTTGCGCGCGGAGCAGATAAACGAGCGGAGTGCGAAACAGCACCCCTTAAACATGGAGCTGTAGATGTTCACAAACATCCTGATTCCGACCGACGGTTCCGACTCGTCGCAGCGCACGGTTCGCACGGCCATTCAGCTCGCCAAGACGCACCAGGCGCGGATCACCGGCATTCACGTGATTCCCGACTATCACCTCCTGATCGCCTATGAAGGCGCGTTCGACCCCGTGACCGAGGAGCGAATCGAGCAGGAGGCCAAGGAACGCGCCGAAAAATACCTCGCATTCGTACGTAACGCGGCCGGGGAAGCGGGCGTTGCTTGTGACACGATCTGCGAGACGAGCGATCATCCGTACGATGCGATCATCAAGACCGCGGACGCGCGCAAATGCGATCTCATCGTGATGACTTCGCACGGACGCAAAGGACTTGCGGCCGTCCTTCTGGGCAGCGAAACGCGTAAGGTCCTCACGCACGCGAAGATTCCCGTTCTCGTCGTGCGCTAATCGCGGCGCTGGCCCCGGCTCGACGCTAACCAACTGAAACGTAAGTTGTTTTAGATCACGGGGAGCGAATGGCCAGGGTTTTGATGCGTCGCACCAGAAACCGCTTGCATTTTTCTTAGTTGCGGGGATAATTGGAGGGTGTCTGCACCGCAATGGTGCGGCACACTCCTCCAAAACCTCCTCCTTTGGTGGAACTTCAAGCGCAACCTCACTGGTTGCGCTTTTTTTGGTGTTTTCGGGCCGAATCCTCGCGTTTTGCCAGCCACAGGTCATCCTCGATTCAGTTCTTGGTGCAATGCCAGAGAATCCCGGTAGATGGCGCGAGAGAATGTCGCTCGACTCAAGCTGATGGTCGCGGCAAATCGATGGCAGCCGATGCAGCTCGCACGGCCGCGCAATTCGTACGGGCCTCGGTGCCGCGCACCGGATGTCCTAACCGTGCTGTTATACTGCTCTCGCCTGTTCGTTTCCTGTTTCCACGCGCGCGACGTCGTGGCAGGCGCGGTATCTGAGCGTTCGCGCGCGAGTCCGGATTATTGACGGTGGTCAAGGCCGATGTGTGGTCGGCTGTGAGATTCTCTCCCCCTTCCGCGCCGGGATCCGCAGCGGCCCGCTGCGGAACGACTCAGGTCAGCAATGAAAATCCACGAATACCAGGCGAAAGAAATTCTCCGCAAATACGGCGTGGCGACGCCGGGCGGCATTCCCTGCTTTACGGTCGAGGATGCCGCAGCGGCGGCGCAAAAGCTCGACGGCAAGGTGTGGGTGGTGAAGGCCCAGATTCATGCAGGCGGACGCGGCAAGGGCGGCGGCGTGAAGCTCGCGAAAACGCCGGAGGAAGTGCAGCGGCTGGCGGGGCAGATGCTCGGGATGCAGCTGAAGACCCATCAGACCGGTCCGGAGGGCCAGAAAGTCCGGCGCTTGCTGATCGAGGAAGGCGCCGATATTAGCAAAGAGTTTTACGTCGGCATGGTCGTCGACCGCGGGTCACAGCGGGTGGTCCTCATGGCCTCGAGCGAGGGCGGCATGGACATCGAAGAAGTAGCCGCTAGGACGCCCGAGAAAATCCACAAAGTGACGATTGACCCGATGAATGGCCTGTCGGACAAGGACGCGGAGGACATTGCGCGCAAGATCGGAGTGCCGGGAAAAGGCGTGCTGCAGGCGCGTGCGTTCCTGAAGGCCCTCTATCAGGCATTTGACGAGACTGATGCGTCGCTTGCGGAGATCAATCCGCTGATCGTAACGGGCGACGAGCACGTGCTGGCGCTCGATGCCAAGATCAACTTCGACGACAACGCGCTCTTCCGGCATCCGGACATCGTTGCGCTGCGCGACCTCGACGAGGAGGACCCGGCGGAGGTCGAAGCGTCGAAGTTCGACTTGAACTACATCCAGCTCGACGGCAATATCGGCTGCCTCGTGAATGGCGCGGGGCTTGCCATGGCCACCATGGACATCATCAAGCTCTACGGCGGAAGCCCGGCGAATTTCCTGGATGTCGGCGGTGGCGCTTCCACCGAAAAGGTGACGGAAGCATTCAAGATCATGCTGCGCAACCCGAAGCTGCAGGCGATCCTGATCAACATCTTCGGCGGCATCATGAAATGCGATGTCATCGCCGAGGGCGTGGTGGCGGCGGCCCGCGAGGTGCGGCTGAAAGTGCCGCTCGTGGTGCGGCTCGAGGGCACCAATGTCGAAATCGGCAAAAAGATCCTCGCGGACTCGGGCCTGCCGATCATTTCGGCCAGCAACATGGCCGATGCCGCACAAAAGGTCGTCGCGGCCGCAAAGGGCAAGCATTAAGGAATCTCTGCACAAGAGAGCGTGCAGAGATTCCTTAATGCTGTCTATTACTGTGGTTTTGCAATGTCGATACTGATCAACAAGAACACCCGGGTGGTAACGCAGGGCATCACCGGCAAGACCGGTCAGTTCCACACGAAAATGAGCAGGGAGTACGCGAATGGCAAGAACTGCTACGTCGCGGGCGTCACGCCAGGGAAGGGCGGACAGCGTTACGAGGGCATACCCATATTCGACACGGTCAAGGAGGCCAAGGAGAAAACGGGGGCCAACGTTTCCGTGATTTACGTGCCCCCGCCATACGCTGCTGCGGCGATCGACGAAGCGGTGGAAGCGGAGCTGGATCTCGTGATCTGCATCACCGAGGGAATCCCCGTGCGGGACCTTATCCGCACGCGCTACAAGATGCAAAAAAGAAAGACCGTGCTGGTCGGTCCTAACTGCCCCGGCGTGATTACGCCGGACGAGATAAAGATCGGCATCATGCCGGGCCACATTCACAAGCAAGGGCCGGTGGGGGTGGTGTCCCGCTCGGGCACGCTGACCTATGAGGCCGTCGGGCAGCTGATGGAAGTCGGGCTCGGACAATCCACCTGCGTCGGGACCGGCGGCGACCCCGTGAACGGGTTGAAGCACGTCGACGTTCTCAAGATGTTCAACGAGGATCCGCAGACCGAGGCCGTGATCATGGTGGGCGAGATTGGCGGGACCGACGAGGAGGACGCGGCGCGCTGGGTCAAAGCGAACATGAAGAAACCGGTGGTCGGTTTCATCGCTGGCGTGACGGCGCCCCCCGGCAAGCGGATGGGCCACGCCGGGGCCATTATCTCCGGCGGCCAGGGCACCGCGGGGGAAAAGCTCGCCGTCATGGAGGAGTGTGGTATCAAGGTGACCCGCAATCCCGCGGAGATGGGAAAACTGCTGAAATCGGTGCTGAAGTAGATTTGCTGAGTCGCAGGCACACGAGGCCTGCGCGCGAGGAGGATGGTTGGAAGGCGGTGTCGTAAGAAAGCAGCGAGACGGTAAACCGCGCGGCCGGACGAAGGGCCGGGCAGTCGAGCCGCGCTCGCTCGCGGAAGTGCAGGCGCTCTTGGGCGACGAGCCCCGGCGCCGGGATCTTTTGATCGAGCACCTGCACAAGATCCAGGATCGCTATGGCTGCCTGTCCGCTGCGCACGTCGTGGCACTGGCGCACGAAATGCGCCTTGCCCCGGCGGAAGTCTACGAGGTAGCCACGTTTTATCATCACTTTGACGTCGTCAAGGGTGGCGAGGCAGCGCCGCCGCGCCTGACGGTGCGCGTGTGCGATTCATTGTCCTGTGAGCTCGCGGGCGCCAACGAGCTGATCTCCGAGCTGAAGCGCGCGCTGGGCCCCGCGATTCGGGTCATCCCGGCGCCGTGCGTGGGCCGGTGCGAGCAGGCTCCCGTCGCCGTGGTAGGACAGAATCCGGTGGCAAACGCAACCGTCGCCAGCGTCAAACAGTCGGCTGCCGCGAAAACGACCAAGTGCCCCGTTTCCAAATACATCACGTACGCGAAATACCGGCGGAAAGGCGGCTATAAGCTGCTCGCGCAGTGCCTCGCCGGCAAGCGCGACGCCGAGGCCATCATCAAAACCATGGAGGATTCCGGCCTGCGCGGGCTTGGCGGCGCCGGGTTTTCGGCCGGGCGCAAGTGGCGCATCGTGAGAAACGAGCAGGCGCCGCGCCTGCTGGCAATCAACATTGACGAGGGCGAGCCCGGCACGTTCAAGGACCGCTATTTCCTGGAGCGCGATCCGCACCGCTTCCTCGAGGGCGGGATCATCGCGGCCTGGACGGTTGAGATCGCCGAAATTTACATTTACTTGCGCGACGAATACGCCGGGTGTCGCGAGATTCTGCAACGCGAGATCAAGGCGCTTCAGGCCGATCCGCCGTGCCCGCTGCCCCCGATTTACCTGCGCCGCGGGGCCGGCGCCTACATCTGCGGCGAAGAGTCGGCGATGATCGAGTCGATCGAGGGCAAGCGCGGCATGCCGCGGCTGCGGCCGCCCTATGTTGCCCAGGCCGGGCTCTTCGGTTACCCCACGCTAGAGCACAACATGGAGACGCTCTACTGGGTACGCGAGATCCTGGAGAAAGGCGCGTCCTGCTTCGCGTCGCACGGGCGTCATGGGCGCAAGGGCCTGCGCGCCTTCTCGGTCTCGGGGCGCGTGCGTAAACCCGGCGTTCATCTCGCGCCGGCGGGCATTACGGTGAAGGAGCTCATCGACGAGTACTGCGGGAGCATGCTGCCGGGGCACGCGTTCTATGCCTATCTACCCGGCGGGGCCTCCGGCGGCATCCTTCCAGCGTCGATGGGTGACATCCCGCTCGACTTCGATACGCTGAACGAGCACGGCTGCTTCATCGGGTCCGCGGCCATCATCATCCTTTCGGATCAGGACCAGGTTGCGGCGGCCGCGCGCAACTTGATCAAGTTTTTCGCGGACGAATCCTGCGGGCAGTGCACGCCGTGCCGAGTCGGAACGGCCAAGGCGCTCAAGCTGATGGAAGCGCCGCGTTGGGACAGGGGCCTGCTCGAGGAGTTATCGGCGGCCATGGCGGATGCCTCGATCTGCGGTCTCGGTCAGGCTGCGCCCAACCCGATTCGCTCCGTAATGAAGTTTTTTCCGAAAGAAATAGAGTGAAACCATGACGGCAATGACACAGGGCGAACGCGACGCGATGCCGGTCGAGTTCAAGTTGAACGGGCGCGATGTCGTCGGCGATGCCAGCGAGACGATTATCCAGACGGCGCAACGCTACGGCGTTGAGATTCCCCATCTTTGCTACGAGGAGAGCTTGCGCCCGGACGGCAATTGTCGCGCGTGCATGGTTGAAATCAAGGGCGAGCGGGTGCTGGCGGCCTCGTGCTGCCGCAAGCCGGCGCCGGGCATGGAGGTGTACACCGATAACGCGCGCGCGCGCGCCTCGCAAAAAATGGTGCTGGAGCTCCTGCTCGCCGATATGCCGCGCGAGCGTCACACGCCGGACTCCGAGCTCGACCGCTGGGCACGGGCGCTCGGCGTAGGAAAACCGCGCTTCGAGCCGCGTCACCAGCCGGCGCCGGACCTGTCGCATTACGGCATCGCGGTCAATCTCGACTCCTGCATCCAGTGCACCCGCTGCCTGCGGGCCTGTCGTGAAGCGCAGGTGAACGACGTGATCGGTTATGCCTTCCGCGGCGAGCATTCCAAGATCGTCTTCGATCTCGACGACCCCATGGGCGAATCAAGCTGCGTGGCTTGCGGCGAGTGCGTGCAGATGTGCCCCACCGGTGCGCTGATGCCAGCGCGCGGCATGGGCAAGATCACGCCGGATCGCAAGGTGCACTCTGTGTGCCCCTATTGCGGTGTCGGCTGCCAGCTCACCTATGCAGTCAAGGACAACAAGATTCTTTACGTCGACGGGCGCGACGGTCCCTCCAACCACGGGCGCCTATGCGTCAAAGGGCGCTATGGCTTCGATTACGTGCACCACCCGCAGCGGTTGACCAAGCCGCTCATCCGCAAGCCCGGCGTGCCCAAGCATGCGGATTTCACAATGGATCCCGCGCACCCCCTGGAGTACTTCCGCGAGGCAAGCTGGGAAGAAGCGCTCGATCTGGCGGCCGGGCGGCTGAAAGAGGTGCGCGACACGCACGGCAAGCATGCGCTCGCGGGCTTCGGCTCTGCCAAGGGCAGCAACGAGGAAGCCTATCTCGTGCAGAAGCTGGTGCGCACCGGCTTCGGATCGAACAACGTAGACCACTGTACGCGTCTCTGCCACGCATCGAGCGTGGCAGCGCTGCTTGAGGGTATCGGCTCGGCCGCGGTCTCTAACCAGGTGAACGACGTGGCGCGCGCAGAGGTCATTTTCCTGATCGGCGCAAACCCGATCTCGAACCATCCGGTCGCAGCAACCTGGATCAAGAACGCGGCGCAGCAGGGTGCCAAGCTGATCTATGCCGACCCGCGCCGCTCCGAGTTGTCGCGCCACGCAGCCCACTTCCTGCAGTTCAAGCCGGATACCGACGTGGCGCTGCTCAACGCGATGATGCACACGATCGTTCATGAGGGGCTGGTGAACGAGGCGTTCGTGAAGAGCCGCACGAGCGGCTTCGATGAGCTCAAGCAGAACGTGGCCGGCTACAGTCCCGAGGCAATGGCGAAGATCTGCGGCATTCCGGCCGAGACGATCAGGGAGGTGGCGCGCCTCTACGCGACGTCGCGGGCGTCGATGATTCTATGGGGCATGGGCATTTCCCAGCACGTGCACGGTACCGACAACGCGCGCTGCCTCATTGCGCTGTGCCTGATGACCGGCCAGGTCGGCCGTCCCGGAACCGGGCTGCATCCCTTGCGCGGGCAGAACAACGTGCAGGGCGCCTCCGACTCCGGTCTGATCCCGATGGTGTACCCGGACTATAAGCGCGTGGACAACCCGGAAGCGCACGCGTTTTTCGAGAAATTCTGGCACGCCGAACTCGACGCCAAGCCCGGCCTTACCGTGGTCGAAATCATGGATGCGGTGCACGCGGGCGAGATCCGCGGCATGTACATCATGGGCGAGAACCCAGCCATGTCGGATCCGGACGCGCACCATGCGCGGCAGGCACTTGCCAAGCTCGATTGCCTGGTGGTGCAGGAAATCTTCCTGACGGAGACTTGCTACCACGCTGACGTGATCCTGCCCGCGACGGCCTGGCCGGAGAAAGAGGGCACCGTAACCAATACCGATCGCATGGTGCAGCTCGGCCGCCAGGCGCTCGAGCCGCCGGGTGACGCCAAACCCGATCTATGGATCATCCAGGAAATTGCACGGCGCATCGGGCTCGACTGGAATTACGGCGGGCCAGCGGACGTGTTCAACGAGATGCGCAAGGCAATGCCGTCGATCGCCGGCATCACCTGGGAGCGTCTCCAGCAGGAAAGCTGTGTGACTTACCCGTGCGAAAAAGAGGGCGATCCGGGTGAGCCCGTGGTGTTCACAGAGAAATTCCCGACCGCCACAGGGCGCGCCAAATTCGTGCCGGCCGATATCATTGCGGCCAACGAGCGCCCGGACAAGGAGTTTCCGTTCGTGCTCATTACCGGGCGACAGCTGGAGCACTGGCACACCGGCGCGATCACGCGCCGCGCCGCGGTACTCGATGCGATCGAGCCCGAGCCGACGGCTTCCATCCACCCGCTCGACCTCGACGCGATCGGGGCGAAGTCGGGGGACGTGATCACGGTGGAGTCGCGTCGCGGCATCATTTCGCTGTACGCGCGGGCGGACGACGGCTCGCCGCGCGGAGCGGTATTCATCCCGTTCTGTTTCTACGAAGCGGCGGCGAACCTGCTTACGAATCCGGCGCTCGATCCGATCGGCAAGATACCGGAGTTCAAGTACTGCGCCGTCAAGGTGATGCGCGGGGGCGAGCTGACGCCACGCTCGAGCTACGGCGGCGGCCAGGCGCTCGCCGCGCTGCAATCTGGGTAAGAATCTCACCACAGAGACACAGAGACAGGGAGACAAGGTCGGAACAGGGCTTACGCGGCTGCAAGCAAGCTGCGCCTTTGCTCATGAGACTGTGCGCTCTGTGTCCTCTGTGGTTCTAAATCAGGAGAGGAAAAGCAATATGCCATTGTCGGACATCGAAATCGCCCAGCAGGCGAAGATGCAGCGCATCGTGAAAGTCGCCGGGAAACTCGGGATCCCGGAGGAGCAGCTCGAGCCCTACGGTCATTACAAGGCCAAGATCTCGCTCGATTACGTCGAGAGCCTTAGCAAAAGGAAGGATGGCAAGCTGATACTGGTCACGGCGATTACTCCGACGCCGGCCGGCGAGGGCAAGACCACCACCACGGTGGGAATGGGCGACGCACTGAACCGCATCGGGAAGAAGGCGATCATCTGTCTGCGCGAGCCGTCGCTCGGCCCGGTTTTCGGTATGAAAGGAGGCGCCGCGGGCGGCGGTTACGCTCAGGTCGTGCCGATGGAAGACATCAACCTGCATTTCACCGGCGACTTCAGCGCAATCGGTCTCGCGAACAATCTGCTCGCGGCGGCAATCGACAACCACATCAGCCACGGCAACGAGCTCGGGATCGACGTGCGTCGCATCCAATGGCGGCGCGTCATGGACATGAATGACCGTGCCCTGCGCAACATCGTGGTCTCGCTGGGAGGAACCGCGAACGGCTATCCGCGAGAGGACGGATTCGACATTGTCGTCGCCTCCGAAGTGATGGCGATTTTCTGCCTCGCCACCTCGCTGAAGGACCTTAAGGAGCGTCTCGGCAGTATTGTCGTGGCCTACACGCGGGACCAGAAACCCGTGCGCGCGCGCGACCTCAGGGTGCACGGGGCGATGACGGTGTTGCTGAAGGAAGCGTTGAAGCCGAATCTCGTCCAGACGCTGGAGAACAATCCAGCCTTCATTCATGGCGGCCCCTTCGCGAACATCGCGCACGGTTGCAATTCGGTGATCGCGACCAAGACTGCCCTGAAGCTGGCCGACTATTGCGTCACCGAAGCCGGATTCGGCGCCGACCTGGGGGCGGAGAAGTTCATCGACATCAAGTGCCGCAAAGCCGGCTTGAGGCCGGACGCGGTGGTGATTGTCGCCACCGTCCGCGCGCTGAAGCACCACGGTGGCGTCGACCGCGCCGATTACAACAAGGAGAACCTGGCAGCGTTGGAAAAAGGCATTGCCAACCTGCAGCGCCACGTCAACAACGTGCGCAATCATTTCGGCTTGCCGTGCGTGGTGTCGATCAATCGGTTCAACTTCGATACGCCGGCCGAGATCGAGCTGCTTAAGAAGAAAATGGCGCATCAGGAAGCCCCGGTCGTCCTGGCGACGCACTGGGCCGACGGCGGCAAGGGGGCGGAAGAGGTCGCGCGCACGGTGGTCGATCTCATCGAGAAGACGCCGTCGGATTTCAAGTTCGTCTACGAGGACGAGCTGCCGTTGTGGGACAAGATGAAGGCTATCGCGACCAAGATCTACGGCGCGGCCGAGATCACAGCGGACTCGAAGATTCGCGCCCAGATCAAGAAGCTGCAGGAAGACGGCTACGGCCACTATCCCATCTGCGTGGCGAAGACGCAGTATTCCTTCTCCGCGGACCCATTGCTGCGGGGTGCACCCTCGGGCTATTCCGTGAACATCCGCGAGGTGCGCCTTGCCGCGGGCGCCGAGTTCGTCGTCATGATCTGTGGCGACATCATGACCATGCCGGGCCTGCCGAAGGTGCCTTCGGCCGAGAAGATCGACTTGACCGACGACGGCAAGGTGGTGGGCCTGTTCTAGGCGTGGACGGTTTGTTCCGCCAGCGCAGGCGCGTGTATGGTCCGGCTCCGGTCGAAGGGAGGGCGGCGCTAGTGGACCCGGGGAAAAGACCGTCCCTGAAAGAGACGCTACGTCATGTTTGAAATCATTTCCGATCACCAGTTCTGGGTAGGGCTGGGCCAGATCATCCTCATCAATATCGTGCTCTCCGGCGACAACGCCGTGGTGATCGCGCTGGCCGCGCGGTCGCTGCCGCCGCGGCAGCAGAAGCTGGCAGTGCTGTGGGGCGCGGGCGCTGCGGTGGTGATGCGGATCATCCTGACCGTGGTCGCCGTAGAGCTGCTGCGCTACCCCTATCTCAAGATCGTCGGCGCGTTGTTGCTGGTCTGGATTGCGATCAAGCTGCTCATGCCGGAGGACGGCGGCGAAGGCGACGTCGAGTCGATCGCGAACCTGTGGGCGGCCATCAAGACGATCCTCATCGCGGATCTCGTAATGAGCCTGGACAACGTGATCGCGGTGGCCGCAGCGGCGAAGGGCAGCCTTCTGCTCCTGATACTGGGCCTTGCAATCTCGATCCCGCTGGTGATTTTCGGCGCGACATTGCTCATGAAAGTGATGGATCGCTGGCCGATTATTATTACTATCGGCGCCGGACTGCTGGGTTGGGTTGCGGGCGAGATGATCGTGACCGATCCCCTGATCAAGGATTGGGTGGATGCCAGTGCGGCTTACCTGCATTGGCTGGCGCCGGCCACCGGCGTCGCGTTCGTCGTGCTGCTCGGCAAATGGCTCGCGGCCCGTGCCGAGGCAGCGCAACCCGAGGTCGTGGACCTCGCGGTGGAGCCGGGCGAGGAAAAATCGCAGCATTAAGCGCTGCGAGGTGGTAACGACAGCAGAAACAGGCGGTTATCGGGAGCGTTTCAATGAAGATACTCGTGCCGGTGGATGGATCCAAATGCTCGAACCGGGCGGTGGATCATCTGATCAGGAAACTCGGCTGGTTCAAGGGTGGGGTCGAGATCCATCTCCTCAACGTCCAGCGCCAGATTCCCTACGGCCGGCGGGTCAGCGCGGTCGTCGGCCATGACCGGATTGCGAAATACCACCAGGAAGAGGGCCTGGCAGCGCTCAAATCCGCGCGGCGAAAACTGGATGCCGCCAAGGCCAAGTACGTCTACCATATCGGCGTAGGCGAGGAAGCGGAAGTGATCTGCCGGTACGCCACGGATAAGGGGGTCGACCAGATCTTCATGGGCACGCGTGGCCTGGGCCAGGTCTCTACCCTGGTACTGGGATCGGTCGCGACGAAGGTGATACACCTGTCGCCCGTTCCGGTGCTTCTCGTGAAATGAGGGCGGTTGCTTTGCTACAGCGCGTCAGGCCGTTGGGGCCGAAAGATTTCTTCTGCAATTGACGCGGGTCAAGAGTTCTAGGGTCTTGGTTGGGCATGATCGACGAGCTATCACAACAAGAAAATTCGACGCTTTTTCGACTCTATTTTTTTACACAGCCTAGGAGGAACCAATGAATATTCGGCGCAACGTTTTTTGGGGCGCAATGCTGGCCGCGACCGCGGCCACCGTGCAACCAGCAGTTGCATGGGAACCAACAAAGGCGGTCGAATTCGTGATCCCGGCTGGCCAGGGCGGAGGTGCCGACCAGATGGCGCGTCTGATCCAGGGTATCGTCGCCAAGCACAACCTGATGAAGCAGTCCATCGTCCCGGTGAACAAGCGTGGCGGGTCCGGCGCGGAAGGTTTCCTCGACGTAAAGGGCGCATCGGGCGAACCTCACAAGTTCATCATCACGCTGTCCAATCTCTTCACGACTCCGCTCGCAACCGGCGTTCCGTTCAACTGGAAGGACATCACGCCGGTGGCGATGCTTGCGCTGGATAACTTCGTGCTGTGGGTGAATGCCGACACGCCGTACAAGACCCCGAACGACTACCTCGCAGCCGTCAAGAAAGCCGGCCCGAACAAGTTCAAGATGGGCGGCACGGGTTCCAAGCAGGAGGATCAGATCATCACTGTCGCCATCCAGAAAGCGGCTGGCGTGAAGTTTATCTACGTGCCGTTCAAGGGCGGTGGCACCGTGGCGACGCAACTGGTCGGCAAGCACATCGATTCGTCGGTGAACAACCCGATCGAGGCAGTCGCGCACTGGCGCGCAGGGAAGCTCCGCCCGTTGTGCGTATTCGAAAAGCAGCGCATGCCGTACAAGAAGAAGGTGACCGAGACGATGTCGTGGAACGATATCCCGACCTGCAGGGAGTCGGGCATCCCCATGGATTACCTCATGTTGCGCGGCATCTTCATGGCCGGGGGCGTGCCCCAGGACGCGGTCGACTTTTACGTGGGCCTGTTCAAGAAAGTCCGCGCGACGAAGGAGTGGACGGATTTCATGGAGAGGGGCGCTTTCACCCAGACTTTCATGGCCGGCAAGGAGTACCGTGACTGGGTCGCTAGCGCCGAAGAACTGCACGTCAACTTGATGACGGAAGCCGGTTTCCTCGCGAAGAAGAAATAGCGTATCGGGAAGGAGACGGGCGCCAATCCCGTCTCCCTATTTTGTTGCGGGAGCGCGGCGCCTAGCGGCGCCCGCGCTCATCCGCGGCCACGGGGACACAGGGGAACATGGAGGAGAGGAACGAATCGAATCGCGCTCTGGCGCGGGTCGTGACGATCGATATGGTCGTCGCGCTCATTGTCTTTGCGTTGGGTGCGCTGGTCGTATACGAGAGCTACCAGCTCGGATCGAGTTGGGGCTCCGACGGTCCGCAGGCGGGCTACTTCCCGTTCTATATCGGCCTGTTGATCTGCATTTCCGGAACAATGGTATTCGTCCAAAGCCTGCTGCGGCTTCGTTCCGATGCGAAAGTTTTCGTCGAGCGGGCTCAGCTCAAGCAGGTCATGATCGTCCTTATTCCGACCGTGGCCTACGTGCTGAGCGTCCAGCTGATTGGCATCTACGTGTCGGCGATGGTCTTCATCGGCCTGTTCATGCGGTTCGTCGGCAAATACAGGGGGCTGCGCAGCGCGATTGTCGGTGTGACCGTCAGCGTCATCGCGTTCGCATTGTTCGAGATCTGGTTCAAGATTCCGCTGCCCAAGGGGCCGGTGGAAAGCCTGCTCGGCTATTGAGAGACAGATAGAGCGTCGGGCAGCCAAGGAGAGTGGG
>JAOTTL010000292.1:0-3193 GCA_029864385.1 Betaproteobacteria bacterium
TAAGCGCCCTGTTTCACGGCTTCTCGGTCGTGTTGACGCCGTTCAACCTCATGCTGATGTTCGTCGGCATCGTTCTCGGCGTGATCATCGGCGTGCTGCCGGGGCTGGGCGGGGCAAACGGAATCGCGATCCTGCTGCCGCTTACGTTCTCGATGTCGCCCACCTCGGCGATCATCATGCTCTCGTGCATCTACTGGGGGGCGCTGTTCGGAGGCGCGATAACGTCCATCCTGTTCAACATCCCGGGCGAACCGTGGTCGGTCGCGACGACGTTCGATGGTTACCCGATGGCGCAGCAGGGCCGCGCGGGAGAGGCTCTGACGGGCGCGTTCACTTCCTCGTTCGTGGGCGCCCTTGTGGCGGTCATCATGTTCACCTTCATCGCGCCGGCAGTGGCGGCGTTTGCGCTGCAGTTCGGGCCAGCGGAGTTCTTTGCGGTCTACCTGCTGACTTTTTGCAGCTTCGTCGGTACCGGCAAAGGCAATCCATTCAAGATCATCGCGTCGATGATGCTCGGCTTTGCCATGGCGGCTGTGGGGATCGATATCGTCACTGGCCAGTTGCGACTGACCTTTGGCTTCACCCAGTTGCTGCACGGATTTCACTTCCTGGTGGCGGTGATCGGCCTGTTCGGGATTGGCGAGATCCTGCTGTCCATGGAAGAGGGGCTTTCCTTCTCCGGCCAGACCGCCAAGATCAACACCAAGATCGTGCTCGAGACATGGGCCAAACTGCCGCGCTACTGGATGACCTCGATCCGCAGTTGCCTGGTCGGGTGCTGGATGGGCATCATCCCGGGCGGCGCGACACCCGCCTCCTTCATGAGCTACGGCGTGGCGCGCCAGATGTCGCGTGATGGAGCCAAGTTCGGTACCGGACAGCTGGAAGGCGTTGTGGCGCCAGAAACCGCGGCTCACGCTGCGGGCACCTCCGCGCTCTTGCCGATGCTCACGCTCGGCATCCCGGGCTCGCCTACGGCGGCGGTGCTGCTCGGCGGGCTGCTCATCTGGGGACTGCAGCCAGGGCCGTTGCTTTTCGTCGAGCAGAAGGACTTCGTGTGGGGACTGATTGCCAGCATGTACCTGGGGAACATCGCGGGGCTGATCGTGGTGATCACCATGGTGCCGTTCTTCGCGGCGATTCTGCGCATTCCGTTCTCGATCATCGCGCCGGTGATCGTCGTGATCTGCTCGTTCGGCGCCTTTACGGTCCACAACTCCATGTTCGACGTGTGGCTCATGGCGGTGTTCGGGATCGTCGGCTACGTTTTCAAGAAACTCGATTATCCGCTTGCCCCGATGGTGCTGGCGCTGGTGCTGGGCGATGCTGCGGAGAGCTCTTTCCGGCAGGCGATGCTGATCTCCCAGGGCGACCTTTCGATCATGTGGTCGAACTGGCTGGTGGGCGGCATCACGACGCTCGCGTTGCTGCTCCTGTTCTGGCCGTTGTTCCAGGCCGGTATGGCGCGGATAAAGGCAGGGCTCGCCGAGGGCGGTGGGCGCTAGATCTTGCCGCGCCGTTTCAGGCGGGACAGCGTCTCCGCCGAGAGATTGAGGTAGGAAGCGAGATCTTTTTTGGGCAGCCGTCCGGAGAACTCGGGATGCTTACGTATGAAGCGCTGAACGCGGCCCGGGGCATCGAGGAGATGCAGTGTGATTGTGTGCGCCATGACTTCACTCATGAGTTTCATGATCTCGAACTCGAACGCGTTCTTGACGGCAGCATGCCGTTCGAGAAAATTCACCCATTGCTGCATCGAAAGTCGCGCGGCGCGCACTTTGGTGACCGTGCGAATGGAGTAGGGTATGGGAGTCTTCAGGCGCCACGCTGCGTAGCTGGTGTCGATATCGCTCTCGGCGGCGAAGCGCAGGATCATCTCCTTGCCCTGAGTGTTCGAGACGACGCGCTTGAGAATGCCGTCGAGGATGAAGTACTGTTCCATGGACCAGTCGCCTTGGTGTTCGAGCGACTCCCCTTTCCGATAGTCCATGATTTCAAGGAGGGCTTCGAGCTCCCCCCATTGCACGGCATCGAGATGCCGCAGGACGAGGTTCTGCCGCAGTTGCAGCCGGATGACCTTGGCTTCCGGGTGGTGGTCGAGGGCGGGCATTCCGGTAGGCCGCGCTGCAGCAATTTCTTGTTGAAGGTGGGGCGGAGTATTACCGCATGTTCTTGACCGGGGTCAAGGATGAAATCCGGGAAGTACCGTATATTTAAAAGGTTTTCAGAAGCTTAGCGCCGTGCTGTCATTACGAAGGAGGGACTAATGGCTAACGTTGAGAATCCCGCGGCTGCCGCTGTTGCGGCCACGGCCACGACGATTGACGCCGAGAACGCGAGGCATCCCGGCACGACAACCGATGCACAATCACAAAAAGTGACCGACGGCTTTCACTTGGTCATCGATGCCCTCAAGCTCAACGGTATCGATACGATCTTCGGTCTGCCCGGTATCCCGATCACCGACCTCACCCGCAAGGCGCAGGCCGCAGGCATGCGCGTGATTTCGTTCCGCCATGAGCAGAACGCCGGTAACGCCGCCGCGATCGCCGGCTTCATGACGCAAAAGCCCGGCATCTGCCTGACGGTGTCCGCCCCCGGCTTCTTGAACGGCCTGACCGCACTGTCCAACGCCACCACCAATTGCTTCCCGATGATCCTCATCAGCGGCTCCAGCGAGCGCGAGATCGTCGACCTCCAGCAGGGTGACTACGAGGAGATGGACCAGTTGGCCATCGCCAAGCCGCTCGCCAAGGCCGCCTTCCGCGTGCTGCACGCCGAGGACATCGGTGTGGGCATCGCGCGCGCCATCCGTGCCGCCATCTCCGGACGCCCGGGCGGCGTCTACCTCGACCTGCCAGCCAAGCTGTTTCCTCAGAGCATGGACGCGGAAGCCGGCAAGGAATCGCTGATCAAGGTGGTCGATCCGGCGCCGCGCCAGATCCCGGCCCAGGACGCCGTGCAGCGCGCCCTTGCACTGCTCAAGAGCGCCAAGCGTCCGTTGATCCTGCTGGGCAAGGGTGCCGCCTACGCCCAGGCCGACGCGGACATCCGCGCCCTGGTCGAGAAGACGGGCGTCCCCTACCTGCCCATGTCCATGGCCAAGGGCCTGCTGCCTGACACGCACGAGCAGTCCGCTGCTGCCGCCCGCTCCTATGTGCTGCCCGAGGCTGATGTGGTGATGCTGGTCGGC
>JAOTTL010000027.1:0-28164 GCA_029864385.1 Betaproteobacteria bacterium
GGATTACGTCGCGCAGGGCTGCACCCGCTCGCAGGCGGCTTGCATGATGACGGGGCAGGCGACCGGCACCGCGGCTGCACTGGCCATCACAGCGGGAGTCGAGCCACGCGCCGTGGATATCGTGGCGTTGCAGCGGGTGCTGGTGGCGCAGAACCAGATCATTTGAGCTGTGACAACCGACGAGTGATGAGCTCGAACCTGCGTTCCTCATCCCATCACAAGAATCTTGTCGCCCCCGGGCGGGCTGATGACGGTTTCGCCCCCATTCTCTGAACGATGAAACCCCTGTCTCTTCTCGACAGAGCGCTCGCGAGATGGGCGGTATGTGCCATGGGAGCGATATTCCTGTGGCTGCCCGTTCACGGAGCGGGGTTGCGTCCGTTGCAAACGCCGCTGGAGGAGGGCGGATACACCCACCTTACCTCGGCGTCCGAGGTCGGACATTTTCTGAAGACGATCGAGAAGCGCGACACGCGGGCTAGGCACGCGATTATCGGCATATCGGCCGAGGGAAGGCCGCTCGATGCGCTGTTCGTGTCGGAGTCGATCGAGGTGCTCGCGCGCGGTGGCATGCCCGGCGAACGGCTGCGGGTGATGATTGTCGGCTCTCTCCACGGAACGGAGCCCGGCGGGGCCGAAGCGATCCTGATGCTGGCGCGAGACCTCGTTGAGGCTCCGCCGCGCGCGCTGCTCGCCCTGATGGAATTCATTCTCGTACCGCTTGGCAACCCGGACGGGCATGAGTCGGGCGAAAGGATCAGTGCTGGCGGCGTCAATCTGGGCGCGCTGACGCCGCCCGAGAACCGGGCGCTGGTGGACGCGCTCGCGCGCTGGCGGCCCGATGTCTTCATCGATCTGCATGAAGCGACGATTTACAAACCCAAAACGCTTGCCCGCCAGGGGTACCTGACGGACTTCGAGACGCAGATCGAGATCGGGAACAATCCAAACATCGATCCTGCGATCCGTGCCTTGAGCCGCGAGCGCATCCGCCCCGCCATCGTCTCCCGCCTGCAACGGGAAGGGCTGAGAGCCAACGACTATATCGGGGAAATCAGGGATATCGGCCAGCCGATCGCGCACGGCAGCCTGACGCTCAGGAATCTGCGCAACCGCGCCGGCATGGAGGGAGCATTCTCCCTGTTGGTCGAGAACCGGCTTGATCCCCCGGGGGATACCTACCCGACGCCGCAGAACATCCGCGCGCGCACGGCCAAGCAGCTGATGAGCCTGCGGACGGTCCTATTGGTATGCCTCGCGGAGCGTCACGAAATTGCGGCGCGCAGCCGGGCGGCGCGTAGGGCATGGCAGCGGGCGGACGCTGACGAGCGTGTGTTTCTCGTTGCCGCCTACGGGCCCGATTCCGGGCGCGAGACGATCCCGATACGGCTGCGGCGCATCACCGACGGGCAAGTGGAGATGCGGACTTTCCGTTATCTTGGCCGGATCGTGCCATCCGAAGCGCTCGAGCTGCCCGCTGCGTACGGCATCACCGCCCATCAGGACACCATCGGGGCAGCGCTCAAACGACAGCACATCCGCTACGAGATCTTGCGCAAACCGCGGGAGTGCCGGGCCACGGTGCAGCACGTTGAAGCGCGGGAGAAAGCTGAATCCACGCGGGGACGGACAAGCGAACGGATCCGGATCGAGGAGCGCGAAGCCCTCGTTCGTCTGCCCGCCGGCGCGCTCTGGGTTTCCCTGCGGCAGCCGGCGCGGCGCCTCATCCCGCTGCTGCTCGAACCGCGCTCGAACAGCAGCCTCTATGAGCATCGCGATCATGCAAGCCTCGTCGTCCCGGGGCAGGACTTCTTCGTGCTGCGGATACCGCAGGAATGCGGCGGCGAGCTTCGCTAGATCGGAAGGAGTTGCCGTCTCGCTTGACGAGAAGCCTGTGATTTACGCACGGAATAACGAGAGCGTGGTCGGTGCCCCTATAATTGAATAGTCGCTTTCTTCCCGCTTTTCTGGCAAATGAAGCATCTGGCACTTTTCGATAAAGCGCTGGCGTACGTCGAAACCAGCGTCATCGTTCTGCTCTCGAGCGTCGCGCTCGGGCTCGGCGTGATGCAGGTCGTTCTGCGCTACGTCTTCAACACCGGATTTCCCTGGAATGAAGCCATCTTCGTAACGCTCACCATCTGGGCAATGCTCTTCGGTGGCTCGCGAGCGGTGCGCGACGGTGTGCATGTCCGGGTCGATGTGCTCGCATTGATATTGCCCCGCGCCGGCGCCCGGATCCTCGATCTGATTGGCATGCTGGCCTCTCTCGCGCTGACAACGTTCTTCTTCTACTGCGGCCTGCAGTACACGCGGTTCGTGTATCAAATGGGCATTCGGGACATCGAGACCAACGTGCCGGACGCGGTCACTTACGGCATCGTGCCGGTCGCCATGGCTGCCTTCGCGATCCGCTACGTCATCCTGATCATCCGGTGGGTACGCGATCCAGAGGTCGGCTTGCCACTGGATTCGGCGAAACATGGCGAGGGCAGCGCCTGACGGCCATGGAAGCGTTCGTTCTCTTTGCGACATTCTTCGTACTCATCATCGTCGGCGCGCCCATTGCGGTGGCGCTCGGTGGTTCGGTGGTGGTCGCCTCGACCTTGTTCAGCCCGATCCCCCTGGCGGTATTGGGCCAGAAGGTCTACGCCAACCTCAATCACTTTACGCTGATGGCGGTGCCGTTCTTTTTCTTCGCCGCGGCATTCATGGAAAGCGGCGGGCTGGTGCGCCGGCTGGTTGGGCTGGCCAACGCCCTCGTCGGGCACCTGCGCGGCGGTCTGGGCATGACGGCGGTGCTCGCCTGCATCTTTTTCGCCTCGATATCGGGATCGAGCCCGGCGACGGTCGCGGCGATCGGCAACATGATGTACCCGGCGCTCGTCAAGGAGGGCTACACCGAGAGATACGCGATCGGCGCGCTTGCGACGGCGGGCTCCATCGGCATTCTCATCCCACCCTCGATCCCGCTGGTGCTCTACGGTTTCATCACCGAGACCTCGATTCCGGATCTCTTCATCGCCGGCATCGTGCCCGGCATTATTTACGGCGCCGCGATGATGGTGGCGGCGCGTTTTCTCGCGCGCAAGGAAAAGTACAAGCTGCGCGAGAGAATTGCCTGGCCCATGCGTTTTGGGGCCGTGCGCGACAGCGTGCCAGCGCTGACGCTGCCGCTTTTCATCATCGTCGGCATTTACGGCTTTCCCGAGTTCGATATCGGCAGCGCCCATTTTGCGGGCGGCGCCATCTTTACGCCGACCGAGGCCGCTGTAATGGCGAGCGCACTGGCCCTGCTGATCGGCTTTTTCCTCTATCGGGAACTGAAGCTGCGCGACATTCCCGGGGCGTTCGTTCACGCCAGCGCGCGCGTGGGCATGATCTTCTGGATTGCCGCGAACGCCGTGCTATTCGGCTTCTTCATCACGAAGCTGGGCGTGCCGAAAGCGGTCACCGAGGTGATCGTCGCGATGGAGCTGAGTCGCGTCCAGTTTCTGCTGATCGTCAATCTGTTCCTGATCGTGGTCGGCTTCTTCCTCGAAGGAGTTCCGACCATCCTGATCTTCATTCCGATCCTGTTTCCCGCGGCGGAGGCCGTTGGCGTCGACCCGGTGCACTTTGGCATAATAACGGTGGTGAACATCGAGCTCGGGCTCGTGACCCCGCCGGTTGGCCTTAATCTGTTTGTCGGCAGCGGTGTTTCAGGTTTGCCCGTGATGTCCGTGTTCCGGGCGACCATACCGTGGATGGTGGCGACCGTTTTTGCCCTGTTGCTCGTCACCTATGTGCCCGAGATCTCACTGTTCTTGCCGCGGCTTATGAATCTGTGATGTATCGGAGCAGGCATCGAACCGGCGATCCGGCCGGGTCGAATCGAGAAGCAAGACCCTGATTACCCAAGGAGGAAACCATGCTGACTAACATGACCAGAAGCCTCGTCGGCGCCGCGCTCGGCGCCACGCTGATGCTCGGCGTCCCGACGGCGTTCGCCGCAGAGATCGTCCTGTCGAACGACACCCAACAAAAGAGCCTCAAAGGCCAGACCTTCGAGGTACTGAAGCAGGAGATCGAGAAGCGCGTCGGTAAGAAGGCCTCGGTGAGATTGCACCACAGCGGTACACTCTTCGACCAGAAGACCCAGATCCAGGGGCTCCAGCTCGGCTCGGCCCACATCATTTCGCCGACAGCCGGCATCTACTCGCCGGTCGCGCCCAAGGTCGGCGTGCTGCTGCTGCCGTTCCTGCTTTCCAGTCCCGAGGCGATCGATGCGGCCCTGAAGGACGAGGTCGTGCGCAAAGCCTTCGTGCCAGACCTGGAAGCGAAAAACATCACGCCGGTCGCCGTATGGATGAACGGCCCGCGGGACTTTGGCCACAAGGGCCGCGAGGCAGCGCTGACGCCCGACCAGTGGAAAGGCAAGAAGATCCGGGTGCAATCCGCTCCGGTCTTTGTCAAGACTATGGAGGCGATCGGCGCGAACGTTATCGCCATGAGCTGGTCCGAAGTGCCCTCGGCCTTGCAGCAGGGCGTGATCGACGCGGCCGAGCCGACGCCCAATGCCTGGCGCGCGGCCGGCATCTACAAGGTCGTCGACCACATCGTCCTCAACGAGTACGTCTACAGCTTTTACATCGTCGGCGCCAACAAGCAGTGGTGGCAAGGTTTGCCGGCGGACGTGCGCAAGGGCGTGCAGGAAGCGCTCGACGCGGCGAGCAAGTGGAACTGGGAGAACGCCGACAAGATGAACGCCGAGGCTCTAAAAACCATCCGCGCCTCCAACACGAAAGTGCACTCCCTTAACAGCGCTCAGAAGAAGGCCTGGCAGAAAGCTGTCGCGCCGGTCTGGAAAACACTGGGCGAGGATGTGGTCGGGCCGGAGGTGATGGCCCGACTCAAGCAAATTGGGGCGCAGTACGCCAGGTGACGCTTCGCGTCGGTGACCGGTGACCCGTGACCGGTGACCAGATGAGCAAGAAAGGGCGGCCATGGCCGCCCTTCGTTCTTCCATTGCGAGGAAGTGATGAAAAAATGGTGATGAACCCCTATCGTTTTGCAGGGTTTACCCATCACCATTAATCATCACCAGCTCTCATCACCAGTTCCCGTCACCAATGTGCCATCGCAAGGCGATGGCACCTGGTTTAGTGGCCGCCAGCTTTCCCAGCCGCGCCAGGAGTAGGTGGCGGCGAAGGGAAATACTCCGCGACGGGGATCTCGATAACGGCGGGGCTGCCGGACCTGAAGGCGGCGGTGACGGCATCGGCGATCTCGTCGGGGCGCGTCACGTAGAACCCGCGCGCACCGTAGACCTCCGCGAGCTTGTCGAAGCGCGGGTTCTCCAGATCCACGCCGACATAGCGCGCCCCATAGTTATTCTTCTGCTGCGCCTTCTCGGAGCCGTGGCAGCGGTTGTTCAGAACGAGACTCACGAGCGGGATACGATGGCGCACCGCGGTGTTGAGCTCGCCGGAAGTGTAGAGGAAACCACCGTCGCCCTGGATGCTCATCGCAGGGCGGTCCGGGTTTCCCAGCTTCGTGCCGAGCCCGACGCAATAGCCCATCCCGAGCCCGCCCTGTCCCGCATAGTTGAAAAGTGTCCGCGGCGACTCGAACTGGAGGCGATCGTAGCTCAAGCCCGTCGCGACGCCCGCATCCAGCGTCACCATGCAATTTTCTGGCAGCACTTTCCTTAGCTCGGGGAAGACCCGTTGCGGCATCATCGGGTCGCCCTTGAGTTCGATCTCGGCCGCCAGCCGCGCCTTGCGGCGCGCGGCGAGCGCCTGGATCTCCGAGCGCCATTCCGCGCTGGCCTTGCTCGTCGAATGCCCCGCACGCAGCGCCTGGAGCAATTGCTGCGCGACCGCTTTCGCGTCGCCCAGAATGCCGACGGCCACCGGGTAATTGCGTCCGATTTCCTGAGCGTCGATGTCCACCTGCACGATGCGGGCCTGCGGATTGAGGACGCTGTAGTCCCACGCCGTCGTCGACTGGCTGAGACGGCATCCGAGCGCGAGGATCACATCGGCGCGATGGACGGCTGCGAGCGTTTCGGCTGCGCCCCGCCAGCCCGGCATACCAACGTAGAGCCGATGGCTGTTTGGCACGGCATCGTTGTGCGCGTAGGACGTGCAGAGCGCCATACCGAGTTGATCAGCGAGCGCTACCGCGTCGGTGCTCGCTTCCGAGTCGATGACGCCGCCGCCTGCCAGCAGCAGCGGCCGCTGGGCCCCGGCGAGGAGCGCGGCGGCTCGTGCAATCGCCTCGGGGTCGCCCGGCAGGCGCGCAGCCACGGCCCGGTAAGCCGCGGGCGGCGACACGGGCACCTCAATCATCTGGTGGTCGAGCAAGTCGCGGGGAACGCCGACGAAGACCGGGCCGCGCTTGCCGGACAGGGCGGCGCGGAACGCGTCGTGCAGCGTAGGCACGATGCGCGCGGTGGTGTGAACCTGGCGCGCGAAGTACGTCACTGGTTTGAACAGGTTTACCAGGTCGAAAGCCTGGTTGCCGTCGCGGTCGAGAAAATCCCGCGCCACGTCGCCGGCGATGACCACCACCGGCGCGCGGCCCTTGTAGGCGAGCGCGATCCCGGTGAGCAGGTTGATCGAGCCCGGTCCCGACGTTGTCATGCACACGGCCGGCCGTCCGGACGCCCGCGTATAACCGTACGCCATGAACGCGGCGCCTTCCTCGTGGCGTGGGTCCACGAAACGGATGTCACTCCGCCCGTAAAGTTCCGTGACGATGCTGTTCGTGGTGAGGCCCACGAGGCCGAAGATATGATCGATGCCCTCGGCGCGCAGCGCTTCGATCACGGCCCGTCCGGCTTTGACTTCTGGCATAGCTGGGGTCCCTTCGGGTTAGGTAATTCCGGTGCGATACTACTAACATATACCACACGTCGGAGATGCCAGCGCCGCAGGCGCGCGGCGCCATTCCGGCGGCAAGGGGGCAGATGATTACGTCGTCGGGCGCAAACCTGGGCGACGACCGCAAGCCAGTCGCTCCCGTATGCTACGATTTTGGCATTCCCTGATCGACACGACGCCTCAAGGTGAAGGAGAGCGCGAATGGGCGGTGCGGCGTTGAAGCACGTGGTCCTGGTGAAGCCGGGACAGGGTTCTTCCGAGGTGGAGCAGGTCTACGAAGAGATTTGCCGAATGAAAGACCCGCGCTGGCTGGGTCCGCTGTTCGGCTTTTTTGCGAACGTGCCGGGGCTGCTCAAGGCGTGGTGGGAGCTGCAGAAGCAGCTCGAGGTCTTGAAGGGGCACCTGCCGCGCGAGCTCATGAACCGTATCGCCATGGTCTGTGCAGTGGCATCGGACTGTCCGCGGTGCGTGAACTTTCATAAGACCGACCTCATTGACCGCATGGAAATGGATGCGGCGGAAGTGGAAAAGCTGCACGACTTCGAGAACGCCGAACTCTCCGACGCCGAGAAGGCCGTCTTCCGCGTAGCCCGCAAGCTGACGTTGAATGAGCAGATGACCGATGGCGAGTTCCAGGCGCTGCGCGATGCCGGCTACGATGATGCGGCGATCGTCGAGATCGTCTCGGTGGCGCTGCTGGAAGGCGGCTTCGCCCGGCACGCCAGCGTGTTCGCGCGCTTCGAGGACGGCGTGAACTGGCCGGCACGGCATACACCGTCGGCGGATTACCGGAAGGTCATCAAACACTGAAGTCGTGAATCGTGAATCGATGATGGTTACTCTGAAAGCGCGTCCGCAGGACGTGGAAATCGATCTCCGGCGTACGGCGTTCATTGTGGTCGACATGCAGAACGCGTATGCCACGAAAGGCGGGATGCTGGACCTGGGCACGGGCATAGATGAGTCGCGCACACGACCCGTCATCGAGGCCAACAAGCGCCTCCTGCTCGCGGCACGGAAGGCGGCCGTGAAGGTGATCTACCTGCAGTTCGGCTATAAGCCGGATCTCAGCGACGCTGGCGGGCCGCAATCGCCCAACATCCGCAAGCAGATGGCAATCCGCATGATCAAGGAGCGTCCCGCCGACCGGGACAAGCTCATCGTGGAGGGAACGTGGGGCTGGCAGATCATCGACGAGCTTAAGCCGGAGCCGGTGGATCTCGTGGTGAAGAAGACCCGTTACAGCGGCTTTGCCGGCACCAATCTCGAGAGCCTTCTCAACGGCCTCGACATCCGTCATCTCATCTTCACCGGCGTCGCGACCAACGTCTGCGTCGAGAGCACGGCGCGGGAGGCCTACTTCCGCGAGTTCTGGCCGATCCTGGTCGAGGACGCGATGGATCACACCGGGCCGGACTTCGTGCGACAGGCGACGCTCTACAACTTCGAGTCGAAGATGGGATGGGTGACGCGGACCGGCGACGTGCTTCGCATTTTGTAATGCGTGAATCGTGATCGCTTATTCCAGTGAGCGGTCGGTCGTTACGCGTTCCCCGCCCGGGCCCTTTTGGCCCGCGCGAGCCACGCGCCCGATCCCATCAGCAGGGCGCTGATCCAGAAAACCGGTGGCACGCCGAAGGCGGAGCCGATTGCCCCGAAAATGACGGGGCCCACGACGCGCACGCCGTTGTTGGTCGTCAACCTCAGGCCCAGCGCCCGGCCCGGCCGCCCCGCCGTGGATTGCTCGTACATCAGCATGAGGGTGAGCGGCACCCCACAGCCCATTCCCAGTCCGAAGGCGAAGGCGACGAGACTGAGCATGAGGGCGTGCTCGAAGGCCGGCACCAGGAAGAAACCGGCCGCCCCGATGGAGAAAGAGTAGGCGAGCAGCCGCTTGGGTCCCATCCGGCGGATGAGCCGAGTCAGGAAAACACGCACGATGAAGGCGGCCACGGCAAAGGTGGAGAGCACCATTCCGATCGCGGTGGCCGTCAGTCCCAGCTTGTATCCGTAGATCGGCATATAAAACTGGAAGAGATCGGTGCCGAGTTGCGCGAGGCCGCTCACGGTCAGCATGCGCCATAGCGCCCGATCGAACTTGGCGGGGGGCGCCTCGGGCGTGGCAGGCGCCGCGCCTTTTGCGACGGGCGCGGGCAGCAGGCGCGACCCGGCCGTTAGCAGAATGAACGCCAGCGCGGAGAAGACTGCGATCGTGAGACAGGCAATCGCATGCCCGAAATTGTCGATGGTGAAACCAGCGAGCAGAGGGCCCAGGAACGACGTCACGGCTCCGACCAGGCTGAAATTGGCGAAATTTCTCGACCGCTGAAGCGGCGCGCTTAACGTGCCGATGAGGTACTGGAGCGTAACGTGGTAGAACGCGAGCGAGAATCCGCTCAAAGTCGCCGCGATGTAAAGGGCCGGCAGATCGCGCCAGAAAAACGGCACGGCAAGCGCGCACACGCCGGATACGGCTCCCGCCAGGAGCAGCGGTCGCGCGCCCAGGCGATCGCACATCGCGCCGATCGGCCACGAGAGCAGCAGGGGGAACACGAAGAACAAGCCGCCAATAATGCCGACCGCGGAAGCGGGCGCTCCGAGCGTCAATGCGTAGAGCGTAACCACCACGCGAGCGGCGTTCACGCTGACGAAATTGATGAACGTCAGCGCGAGGGTGAGGACAATGGCCACGGGTCGGGAAATGGAATCGCGAGCGGTGCCGTGGGTTGCGATCGAAGGGAACCGCCGTCCGCAACAACGTGTGCCCGAAGGGAGAACGCAAATTGCAACACTGACGGTGCGGTGGGAGTCACATGCTGGATTCCCGTTCTACGGCGGGATATACGTCGTGACTCGTGACTTGCGGTTCCTGACGGCAAATGTTTACTCGCTTTGCAGGGGAGAACGCAAAGGCGCGCGGCTGATTGTCCCAGTACGAGTTTTGAGCGTAAAGGTGGAGAAGACGGCGGAGTCGAAAGGAAGACGGGTTCCTGGCATTGCATCGGGCTTCGATGTACAGTCCAGTAGGCTTCGCAAACCGCATTTAAAGAGAGGAGCATGCGCGAGGATTGATGAGTGACGAGGTTTCCAACGAGAAAAACGTTCTGGGCGGTCCGCTGCTTGCGTGCAGCTACGTTCCGCTGACCGGTTACTTTCGTGACGGATGCTGCGCGACGCACGGCGTGGAGGGTGTGGCGCACCTGGTCTGCGTCAAGGTGACAGCGGAGTTCCTGGAGTTCTCGCGCGAGCGCGGCAACGATCTCATCACCCCGCGGCCAGAGCTGCGTTTCAAAGGGTTGAAGCCCGGCGACCGCTGGTGCCTGCACGTGTTGCGCTGGGTCGAGGCGTGGGAGGCCGGCAACGCGCCGCAGGTCGTGCTCGAGGCGACGCACGAGAATGTGCTCCCGTACGCGCCGCTTGCCGCACTCAAGCGCCACGCGCTGGATCTTTTCTGATTCGAACAGCGCGCAACAAGATCCAGAAGATTGACCGCAGATAAACGCAGATTTACGTATCGAAAAGACAGAAATGCCAAGAGCAAGAGCAGAATCGATCAGCCGCCGATGAACGCCGATATACGCCGATCAAGCGTCGTAAATCGTCTTCTGCGGGCCTTCGGTTTTTTACGGGGCCTGATTTGCGATTTATGATTAACGATTTACGATTCACGGGTGCGTGGGTCCATTCACGAATCACCAGGTAGCGGAACCGGAGCCGCTAGAAGACGCCCAGCGCGAGCCCGGCCGCGATTGCGGCGCCGGTTTCTTCGCAGCGGCGAAGGTCTCCCGCTCCAATCGTCTTCTGGGCGAGGATCGCCTCAGGCGTCTGGGCGTGCGTGCACACAATGATCGGCTCACAGACCGCCTTGAGCCTCCAGCCCGTGCAAATGCGCTCGACCTGGCGCACGGCGTTGTGGCCGTCGCTGCCGGCGCAGACGAGTGTTGCGTACGGCCGGCCGGCGATCCGTTCGAGCGCCGCGTAGTAGGTGCGGTCGAAAAAGTCCTTCATGACGCCGGACATGGCGGCAAGGTTCTCCGGCGTCACGAAAACGTAGCCGTCTGCCTCCACCACGTCCTCCGCCGTCGCTTCCGCGGCGCGGACGAACCGCGACTGAACTCCGCCTTCTGACGTGGCGCCGCGCAGCACAGCTTCGGCCATCTGACGCGCGCCGCCGGTCATCGAGTGGAACACGATGAGCAAACGTTTCATCGTTGCGTGAGATTGCCGGGGGAGGGATTAAGAGCCCCTATCACAATGAAACACACCCTGCGCTGCCACTGTGTTTGTTCGCAACGCACGCGGGTTTCACTAGGTTTGCGGCTCTAAGGATGAAGGCCGAAAATCGTAAATCGTGACGCGGACAAGCAGCACCGGGTGATCCTGTCGCGTGTGGCGATTCACGGTCGTCCCGTCAATATTGATTGTCCATAAGGCCCGGCGGCTGGTATTCCAGCGGATCCTTAGGGTCAACGCACTGAAAGTCCGTTACGCACCGTGAGAGCGTGCAGATGTTGCGCGTCTCGATCGCCATCTGCTTGCGTGCCGCACACAATTTGTCGGCATTCTGGCGCGCCTTTGCGGCCTCGGCATCGGTGAAGGCGTAATCGTAGGTCAGATAGTTGCCCGCGCTGACGACGAGAGAACTGCAGCCGGCACACGCCATCAGCAATGCAATGAGCAAAAAGTGACGAATAATGGATAATGAATAACGAGTCATGGCTTTGATCGATTCATGATTCACCAAAGACTGTCTCAAAAACCAAAATGCAGCCGCCCATCCCTTATCCCTTCCCCTTCTCCCAAAAGAAGAAGGGGAAGCAATTGCCGCCCCTCTCCTCTCGGGAGAGGCGCGGGGGTGAGGGTTGGAGGGGCGGGGGAGAAGGACCGAACGCCGATAGACGCCGATAAGGAAGAAGTGCATTGATTTGCGCGGGTTTTTTGTCCGCGGTTATCTGCGTCTATCTGCGGTTAATAAGTCTTATGGATTTTTGAGATACGTTCTATTCACCCGGTTGTCAAAGCTCAAACGCCTCGCCATTGATCTTGATCGTGCTCACCAGTGGGACGGGCCTGACGACCATCTGCTCAGCAAAGCAGCCTTGTTTCGCGCATCGCACGACGTGCCGCACTTTGTCCGGATCGTCGTCCGACTGCACCTCCAGATGCGTCTGCACTTCGTTGCAGCCGCTGTCGATGGTTCCTTTGATCACGGATCCCCGCAGGAACCAGTCGAACAGGACCCGCACCTTCGCGTGCTTGATCCTGGTTTTGGTCATGGTCGCGTACCGCGACACCTGGGTGAGCAGTCAAGCACCCAGGCCGGCGGCGACGTAGATCAGGGGTTGCGGGTACTGGTCGTCGCCCTTGAGATGCGCGGGCTCGTCCACATGGATTTCAAATTTGCGGTGTCGCGCGACCTTGTGCATTTTCTCGAGCGACTCGACCTCGGTTTCCATCACGAACTCGTATGGACGGCCCGGCAGGTCCGGTGCGTCGAGGCTTGGCCGCTCGGTCCGGACGATGACGCCCGGGCCCACATCCGGCTTGTTGGTCATGATTCCCTCCATCCTTGATGGTTGTCGACGACGAGCTTCGAGTATAGCGCCATCGCCTCGGCTGCGCACAGTGCCTGCGCGGCGCGACAGGTGTCGAAAAACGACATTAGCCGCCGATGAACGCCGATAAAAATGACGCCCATTAGCTTGTCGGGATTTTCTGTCCGTGTTTATCTGCGGCTTGTTCTTGGGTTTTGAACCGGTTCGATTCACGATTCACGTTTCACGGAAGTTCGGGTCCATTCACCATTCACCGGGGTTGATGTTTTGTTGCCGCGGGGGTTAAGCTTTTCGGGCAATCATTGCAACTTAGGCCTGGGCAAGGGGGTGACATGTCGCTCGAGCAAAACAAGAAATTGATCCAGCGTCTCTACGACGAGGGGTTTAATCGCCAGGACGCTGCCGCTGGGGCTGCGTTCTACGCCGTCAATGCAAAGAACCACGGCCGGGAAGTCGGCCGGGCCGGAATGCAGAAGGTATTCGAGATGCTCTTCAGCATCTTCCCGGACTTTACATATCGAATCGAAGAGAGCACGGCCGAGGGCGACCGCGTCGTGTGCAAGGTCACAATGACCGGCACCCACCGGGGCCAGCCGACGCTGCCGGACTCCATCGGCAGCGGCATGCTGACAGGCGTCGCGCCCACCGGAAAACCAGTCAACGTCCTGCAATTCCACAGCTTCCGCATCGCTGACGGGCAGATCACCGAGCACGCCGCGGTCCGAGATGACTTGGGCATGCTCCTGCAGCTTGGTGTGGTGCAGCGGCCTCGCTAGGTTGTCGAACTTACAAACAGAAAAACACTATCTCAGGTTTTGAAACGAGAGTCATTCAGGCATGAGCCGCCGCAAAAACTCCGGCACCGGTTGCGGCTTGCCGGTGTCGCGGTGGACCCACACCATGATGGCCTCGCCTTCGGCGACCTTCTCCGGGCTTGCGCTCGTCGTCCAGACTTCGGAATAAGTCGGAAAACTTGTCCGGCCCGGCTTGCCGGCGTACAGCTTGAGCTCCAGCGTTGCAGGATGGCTGACCGGCAGGATGTAGGTGCAACTCGCTTTCTTGACGACCGGGCCGTGTCCATCCGGCGTCGTCTGGGCGGCGATGGATTGCAGCCACTCGATACGCGTCTGCTCGAAGTAAGTGAAGAATGCGGCGTTGTTGACGTGACCGTTTGCGTCCATGTCGGACCAACGAATGTTCAGGCGCTGGCTCCAGACGAGATTGCTTTTCGTGGATTCCATTGCTTTCCGTGATTCGGCTCGAGAGCGAAGGTTGCTATGGTAATACAGAGGCCGATGGGAGGAGAGCGGAAGGAGGAAGGAGGAGGAAGGTGAGCGGAGGGCCTTGAATTTCGTGACGGACTACGCGGATCGGATGACGGCTCACGCATCGCGAATAACTCGCTCTATTCTCGATACTCCACTGTTATCCATGTTCATGCAAGCAGAGCGATTCGTGCTTCAGCAGTCCACGATAATGGCGTATAATGCAATGTCTGAATGTGGGGCGTCTGAAAGGAAATTCTTAATGAACGCAATCTGGCGTTTCTATGTGGACCAGGACCGGCGCTGGAGGTGGCAGCGTCTGGCGGCTGACCGATCGGTGCTGTCGGAATCGGTGCAGGCGTACAAGAATTACGATGGCTGCATGGCCAATGCACAGTCCAAGGGCTATGTGTTCCACCCCTCTCACGCGAAGCTCATCCAAAGACGATTCTGACGCTTGCCTGAAAACGGCGGGGCTCGTGCAGTGTTTGCGGCTCCCGTGTCGAGAAAAGACCCCGCTCCGCCGGGGTTTTTGCTTTGCGTCCCGCCTCCGGGCGCGTTTTCGCATTCGATTTTGGCCGTGGTCCCTGTTATTCTTATGGTGCGGGCATGACCCCCGCAAGTTTCCGTTACGGAGCGTTTCGCGTGGGCAAGAAGCTTTTCGTCGGCAACCTGAGCTACAGCGTCGGTGACGACGACCTGCATCACCTGTTCGCGGCGCACGGCAACGTGGCGTCGGCGCAGGTCATCATGGATCGCGATTCCGGCCGCTCGAAGGGGTTCGGTTTCGTCGAGATGGGCAGCGATCAGGAGGCGCAGGCTGCCATCGCCGCGCTCAATGGCACGCCTTTCGACGGCCGCAACGTGACGGTCAACGAAGCGCGGGCGGGCCGCGGCGGTGGCGGAGGTTTCGGCGGGAGAACCGGCGGTGGCGGTCGAGGGAAGTTTGGCGGCGGCGGGGGACGCCCTTCCTGAGCTGCGTCCAGCTGATCCGATTCGCGCGCGGGCGCCGGGTAGCGGCGCTGTCGGGGCCGCCTATATTGCAATTCAACACAAGCGGCAGCTGCTGCGATGTGAGGTAAACACTTGGCAAAACAAAACTATCGTTTCGAGAAGCGCCAGAGGGATCTGAAAAAGAAGAAGAGGCAGGAAGAAAAACGGCAGCGCAAGCTCGCCGCCAGAACCGGGTCGGATGCGAGCGATCCCGAGGCCCCCGCGGAGCAGCCGGAGCTGACGCCACCCGGTGATGCCAGCGAGAATGCTGAAACGAGCGGGCCACGCGAAACCAAGGGCTGATGTGGTGAAGACCGCGCCGGGGACGGCCGACTTTCGCGATCTCGAAGCTCGATGAGCGCGCTCCGGGACTTGCTGTTTCGATGCGTGTATGATGCAATGCTGACACCGCGACAAACAGCTCCTACCCACTTCCACGCCCCGCTCCCCTCATGTTGTTCAGGGAGTTTCTTCGAATCGTCCCGCCTGACAAGAATCGAGATGGACATCGTCGTGTTAAATCCGGCTTCTGAGGCGACCGCGTCGGATAGTGCGGATCGGTTTCAGAGCCAAGGTCATCCCGTTGTGATTGATGCGTGCGCTTTGCGCCGGGCAGCGGTTGGACGCGGTGCTGCCCAGGCCGGTGCGAGGGCGTTCTCGTGAGATGCCATCACTGCGGCAAGCTGACCACTGTGCGTACCGCCGGCAAGGGCGACGAGTTCGTGTACCGTTGCCACCACTGCAATGGCCCTCACCAATTTACTGCGGCGGGCCGTCATGGTTCCGGTGCGATCAACTATCGTGTTACCAAGGTCGAGCCTGTGGGACGGAGAAAATAGGGGTAACACGATGCCAGGCGATGTCCCTTCGCCCGGCGTGCTCGTTCCACAAACAACATCATCTTTCCATTTTTCAAGAGAGGTCTATGTGCCAAACGGAACAGTGAAGTGGTTCAATAACACCAAGGGCTTCGGCTTCATCCAGCCCGACGACGGATCCAAGGACGTCTTCGTGCATATCTCGGCCGTTCAGCGCGCAGGGCTCGCGACGCTGGCGGAAGGCCAAAAAGTCCAGTTTGAACTGGTGCGCGGCAACGACGGCAAGACCTCCGCGGACAACCTGAAGGCGGACTGACCGGCGTAATGACGCGGCAGTGCGCGGGGGGCGTGAGCCTCCGCGCACGGCGTTTGATACGCGAAAGCGCAGAGCGCGTCTGACGCACTGGCGCCGCTGCTGCGATTCGCGCCGGAGGTCCCTGTATCTCCCGAAACAAGAACCCCTAACATAAAGCGATAATTCCGGCATGTTCCGAAGTGTCCTTCTCGCGGGTGCGATGGCGCTGGCGACAGCGCTCGCGCACGCGCAGGAAATCAAGATCGGTTTTGTCGACGCCCCCCGAGTGGAACGAGATTCGGTGCAGGGCCAGCGCCTTGTCGAAGCGCTGCAAAGGGAGTTCGGCCCGCGCGAGCAGGAGATCCTTGCCTTGCAGACTCGGATCGCCGATGAGCGGGCGCGGTTCGAGGCCGAGCGCAGCACGCTGGAACGATCGGAGCTCATGGCAAGAGGCAACGCGATCTCAGCGATGATGAAGAAGTCCGATCGGATGGTGATGGCCATGCGCGAGGACCTTCAAAGGCGTCGCAACGAGATCGCGGTGGATTTCATAAAAGGTGCCCGTGCCGCGATCAAGGCCGTGGCGGAGGCGGGTAATTTCGACCTGGTGGTGCAGGAAGCCAAATTCGCGAGCTCGCGCATCGACATCACCGATCAGGTGCTCGCGGAGATGGCGAGGCAGGCCGGCGAGGCGGGGCAGTAATCTGAGATCGCGTCGAGCGGATATTCCGGGCGACGGCCTTACGCCGAAAAACTGCGGCACTTGTCCTGCGCGATGAGGACGAGCGCACCGCGCGGCGCGGTGAGCGCGTGAGCCGTTCCCGAGGGCACGTGCAACAAGCAGTGCTCGTTAACCAGCATGCGGTCGCTTTCGAGATCCGCCTCGAGCGTGCCTTCCGCCACGAACGTGAACTGCTCGTTGTCGTGCATGTGACGCGCGATTGCGGCCCCTGGCGCAAAACGCATCACAGCGACGTGGAGCTTCTCGCCTGTCAGAAGCTTGCCCGTGACTCCTGTCGGCAGCGCAAACCCGGTTCCAGTCTTGACCGCCGCGCTCGCGGGCCCTGACCACGAATCGGTTTTCTCGAGCATGTCGTAGACGTAGCGCTTGCCCGGTCCGGGCGGGAGGCGCTTGGCCTCCGCGAGCACGTCAGCGGTGGTCTGTCTCGGTTCGTTGATCCGGCCGCCAAAGCCCGCAAAACAGTTGGGGCCGTCGTACTTGCCATCCACTGGCGGGCCGGTAATGCCGTGGCGCGTGTCCTTGATCGCGAGAAACACAAGATCCTCGTCGGGGCAGGCAAGACCGGTGTGCACGGCCATGCCCGGCGTGTGCAGGATCATCCCCTTTGACGCGAACACGCGATCACCCTCGACGTCGTTCATCATCGTGCCCTGCAGCACGAAGTTGAACTGCTCGTTGGGGTGGGTGTGCGCCTTTGCTCCAGTGCCCCGCGCCTGCCGGCCGAGCGTGCAGGCGATGTGGCTGCTCGCGAGCACGGCGCCGACGGTCGAGGATTTCCCGCTTTTCAGATTCGGCCCTGAGAGCAAGCGCCGCGCGGTGACCTTAAGGCTGGTCTCGCCATCCGGTATGTGATCCAAGGACGCGAAATCGTAAACGCGCTGGACGTGGGTTCGGCTCTTAGCCAAGGTCATTGCTTTCTCTCCGAAGATTCGCGAACGAGTGTAGCATGGGAATTCCCGATGCGTCCGTCGCTCGCTGGGCGCGCCTCGTAGCCGGGCTTTCAGACCTTGCTCGAGTTTGGTCGGTCGTGCGCATGGACGAAATTGGCGAGTCAAGTCACGAGGTGCCGGTCATGCCTTTACAATGTCGCGGTGGCACCGGCGCCTTATTCCGATCTCACGCCCGACCGCGCCCTCGACGCGCTCGCGAGCGTCGGCCTGCTGCCCGACGGACGCCTTCTCGGTCTGAACAGTTACGAGAATCGTGTCTACCAGGTCTGGATGGAGGAGGGCCCCCCGTTCATCGTCAAGTTTTATCGCCCGGGGCGCTGGAGCGACGCCCAAATCCTGGAGGAGCATGCTTTTTCAGAGGAGCTGGCCGAGCGCGAGATACCGGTCGTGGCGCCGCTCGCCATCGCCGGTGGGACGCTACACGCGTTCGCGAACTTTCGCTTCACGGTCTTTCCGCGCCGCGGCGGCCGCGCTCCCGAGCTCGAGGACCGCAAGACGCTCGAGTGGATCGGGCGATTCATTTCGCGCATCCATGCTGTTGGCGCGACGCAGCCTTTCCGCGAGCGACCGGCGCTCGACATCGACAGTCATGGCACCGAGCCGCGCGACTGGCTCCTTGGCAGCGGCCTTATCCCTCAGGATATTCTGGAAGCCTGGACGAGCGCCACGGCGCTCGCGCTCGACGGCGTGCGCCGGTGCTACGAGCGCGCGGGTAAGGTGAATCTTCTCCGCCTTCATGGCGATTGCCATGGCGGCAACGTCCTGTGGACGGATGAGGGTCCCCATTTCGTGGATTTCGACGACGCCCGCATGGGACCCGCCGTGCAGGACTTGTGGATGCTGCTGTCGGGCGACCGCGCGTCGATGGCGCACCAGCTGCTGGATGTGCTCGCAGGCTACGAGGATTTTTGCGAGTTCGACCGGCGCGAGCTCTACCTCATTGAGGCGCTTCGCACGCTGCGCCTCATTCACTACTCCGCGTGGATCGCGCGGCGCTGGGGCGATCCGGCGTTCCCCGCGGCCTTCACGTGGTTCGGCACGCAACGCTACTGGCAGGACCGGATACTCGAGCTCAAGGAGCAGATTGGGTTGATGGATGAACCGCCCCTACATGTATAGATAAGAGTGATGAGAAATAGTGATGGATAATGGTGATGAAGAATCGGTGATGAAACCCGCTAGTTTCTGTCACCGTTACCCTTCGCCTACTAGTTGACGATGGAGATTATTGGGGCGTGTCTTACGATGTTGTGATCATTGGGGCGGGGGCCGCCGGGCTGGCAGCGGCCGCAGAGCTCGCGCGGGCAGGGCTCTCGGCGCTCGTGCTGGAGGCACGTGACCGCGTCGGCGGGCGCTGCTGGTCGCTCGAGGTTCCCGCCATGCCGGTGCCGATAGAGCTCGGTGCCGAATTCATTCACGGGCGTCCCGCGGCGACGTTTTCTCTGCTCGACCGGGCCGGCGTTGCCGCGATCGACCGTATTGGCAGCGGGTGGTATGTCGAGCGCGGGAGGCTCAAGCGCACGGGCGATATCTTCGACGAGATCCACGCGGCTTTGCGCAAGACCGGCATGCCCCGGAAGGGTGTCTCCTTCGAGACGTTTCTCAACCGCGAACTGCGGCACGTGTCGGCCAGGGCCCGTGCATTCGCGCGCCGGCGCGTGGAGGGCTACGATGCCGCGGATCCGGCCCGTGTTAGCGCGCGGGCAATCGTCGAGGAGTGGTCGGGCGAGGACGAAGCGACCGCCGCTTCGCACTTCCGGCCGCTCGGCGGTTATGGCTTGCTGCTGGAATCGCTGAGCCGAACGTTGGCAGGATCGGGTGTTCGGCTGCAGTTGCGGACAGTCGTGCACAAAGTGCAATGGCAACGCGGCTACGTGCAGATCGAGGGGCACCGGGGCGGAAAAGCGTTTCGCGCTACCGCGGCGCGCGCGATCGTGACGCTACCCCTTGGCGTGCTGCAGCTTCAGCGCGACGCGCCGGGCGCGGTCCGTTTTTTCCCAACGCTGACGCAAAAGGAGCGTGCGTTGCGGGGGCTCGCGCCAAGCCCGGTTATCAAGGTCGTCATGCGGTTTCGCACTGCATTCTGGGAGAAACTGGACGCGGGGCGCTACGCGGACGCGGCGTTCCTGCGATCGTTCGACGCACCGTTCCCCTCTTTCTGGACGGCGCTACCGGTGCGCACGCCGTTACTCGTTGCCTGGGCGGGCGGGCCTAGAGCTGAGCGTCTGTCGGGCGCAGCGACGCGCCACGTCATCCGCCAGGCCACGATAAGCCTCGAGTCGATGTTCGGCAAGCGGGCCCGGGTCGAGAGACAGCTGGAAGCGGCCTGGGTCCATGACTGGCAGGAGGATCCCTGCGCGCGCGGCGCGTACAGCTACGTTACGGTTGGCGGAGACGGCGCGCGCAAGGCGCTGGCGGCGTCACTGCACGACACGCTGTTCTTCGCCGGCGAGGCCACCGATTTCGAGGGCGAGCATGGAACGGTCGCGGGCGCGCTGCGGAGCGGGACGCGCGCCGCGCGCCAGGTTCTGAAAGCGCGATGAGTAACGAACCGCAGTGACTAGGTGACTAAGCGAACAGCCGTTGGTCTTCGGTTGGCCTCGCTACCTAGAGGCAATCTCAAAAATAACACAGCCACGGAACCACACGGAAGCACACGGAAATTGTTGTTCCATTACGGCCCGTTTCGAGGTTCACGTCTTCTCCCATGTCATTCCGTGTGATTCGGTGGTTAAGGATCTTGCGGTTTTCCGGGTATTTTGAGACCGGTTCTAGTCACGTAGTCACCTAGTCACTTGGCTTTATCACCTCAGGCGTTCTTGTTGCGCCGGCCTGCGACGGGAATCTTAGGCGGCTTCGCCGGCTTGAGGGGCCCCCAAAGACGACTGTAATACGTGTCGGCAAGCTGCAGCGCGGCGACCGGATTGTGACCGAGCACGCGGTCCTTCGCGACCAGTACTGTCGTCAGCCCCTTCGCATGCTTGAAAAAGAGGCTGTCGTGTCCGATGCACAGTCCCAGAACAACGTTGAACTCGCAGCCGTGCGCATTGAGCAGCTCGGCCTGGCAAACGGGATTGCACAGCGACTCGAATTGCCCCGGACGGACCTTTTCGTGGTCGGAAATTCCCATGTCTTCCTTCGGGATGCTGCCGGTTTTGCATGCGACCGACACCACTTCAAAGCCATGGCTCTCGAGAATGCCGCTGAGGACATAGGCGTGATCGACGAAACTGATGCAGTTGGCGATGCCGATCTTCCTGTAGCCCATGCGCTTGGCGAACTGAACGATCTCCTCGACCCGTGTCCACTTGCAATAGCCTTCGGATTCCACGAGCGCTGATTCGCGCGAGATCTTGCGCACTTCGGGGTCGTCATAAAGGGTGTGCGCCTCGGCCTGTGTTTCGGGATCGACCTTGGTCGGGCAGAAACCAGGCCCGCGCTCCGCGGACTCGCCCTGCCGGCAGGCCCTGACCGTCGGCGGACAGTACGCGCATGCGGGGTCTTCGTATTTCATGGCCGATGCTCCTTCCAGGATATCCTAACGACACTCTATTGGGTCGGCTGGCGGAAAGTTTGTTCTAGATCAACATTTCGGCCCGGAAACCGTGCCATCGGAGGCAGAAAGCGTGACTGGTGACTGGTGACTGGCAAAGCGAAAAGCAAGGCGAAAGGCGAAAGGAGCATGACCTAAGAGCTTTTTACTTCCGACTTCCGACTTCCGACTTCCAACTTCCGCCTTCTGACTTCTGACTTCTGACTTGGGACGGGTCCCGTCTCTGTCGCCCCTGTAGAATAGGTCACCCTTCATTTTGCACTGTCTCCTGTCGTGTGCGCCCGCTTACTCATCGTGTTGGTTGCCGGCAGTGTGCTTTTCTCGTCGGCGACTCCGGCCCAGCCGACCTATCCGACGGGCCCGGTGCGCCTGCTGGTCGGATTCTCGCCGGGCGGGACGACCGACATCATCGCGCGGCTGCTTACGCCCGAGCTGAGCGCGTTCTTCAAGCAGCAGTTTTACGTCGATAACCGCCCTGGTGCGACGGGCAACATCGCTGCCAATCTCGCGGCGAAAGCGTCCCCGGACGGCTCGACATTGATCGTCGTGCCGGCAGCCTTCGCGAGCAACATCAGTGCCTATGCGAAGACCGGCTACGATCCACTGCGCGATTTCGCGGCGATTACTCGGGTCGCTGCGGTGCACAACGTGCTCGTCGTCCACCCCTCGGTGCCGGCTGCCAGCCTCGCGGAGCTCGTCACGCTCGCGAAAAGACGGCCGGGCGAGCTAGTGTTCGCCTCGCCCGGCAACGGCAGCACGCCGCATCTCGCGGTGGAGATGCTCAAGCTCCGGGCCGGCGGGTTAAACGTCCTGCATGTGCCTTACCGCGGGATGAATCCGGCCGTGCTGGAAGTCCTCGGAGGGCATGTGCACGCAATCGTCTCCACGCTGCCGCCGGCGATTGCCCACGTTCGCAGCCGCCGGTTGCGGCCGCTCGCTGTGGCAAGTCTGAAGCGCGCTCCCGCGCTGCCCGATATTCCGACGTTCGACGAGGTGGGCTATCCCGGCTACGAGGCTTCTGCGTGGAATGCCGTCCTCGCGCCGGCAGGAACGCCCTACGACGTGCTCATACGCCTCAACCTGGCGATCGTCCAGATCGCGCGGACGCCGCAATTCAGGTCCCGACTCGCCCGCCTGGGCGCGGAAGTGATCGCTGATACGCCCGAGGAGTTCATCGCTTATCTTCGCGTCGAAATCGCGAAGTGGGCGAAAGTGGTGAAGGCCTCGGGCGTCAAGATTGAATGATGCGTGATGCGTGATGCGTGACGAATGACGAGTGACGAGTGACGAGGAGAATTTCCGATGAGCACCGACCGGCAACCTGTGGGAATCGTAGGGCTCGGCCTGATCGGGACAGCGCTGGCCGAGCGGCTGATCGGCGCCGGCTTCACCGTGCACGGTTACGACATCATCCCTGAACGCTGCGCCCGGCTGACGGAACTCGGCGGGATTACGGCGGCATCGGTTCAGGACATCGGCAGGACCTGTAATCCCGTCGTCCTGGCCGTGTTCGACACCGACCAGGTCGAAGGCGTGGTGGAAGGCGCCGGCGGCATGGCGTCCCTCGGACTCTCACCGGGGCAGACCGTGATCTGTACGAGCACGTGTGAGCCCGATCGTATCTTCGCTCTGGCTGAACGCGCGGCGCGAAGCGGCATCCGTTTTCTTGAGTTTCCGATATCCGGGAATAGCAATCAGATTACGCTGGGTAACGGTGTCGGCCTTGCAGGCGGCGAGGTCGAGACGATGGAAACCGTCGCGCCGGTGCTGGATGCGATCTGTTCACGCCGCTATTACCTCGGGCGCGCCGGCGCTGCGGGCCGAGCGAAGCTCGCTGTCAATCTGGTCGGAGGCCTCAATCGGGCCGTGCTGGCCGAGGGACTGGCATTCGCAGAAGCGCTCGGGTTGGAGCTCGACTCGTTTCTCGAGGTGCTCAAAGCATCGGCTGCTTACAACCGCGCGATGGACACCCGCGGCCACAAAATGATTCACGGCGACTTCGCGCCGCACGGCAAGGTGTTCCAGTCGCGCAAGGATTTCGCGTTGATGCAGAAGGCGGCCGAGCGTGCCGGCCAGACGCTTCCCCTGGCGACCGTCTATATTGACTTGATCGAAGGGTGCCTCGCTAACGGCGAGGCCGAGCTCGATAACTCCGCGATCATTCGGGAAGTCCGGCGTCGCCGACGGCGCTGACGGGAACGGGAGGCTAGGACGCGGCGTAAACGTCGGCGACGTTGCGCAGGCCCTTGAACTCGATCGCGTTGCCGCAGCCATCACGGCACGTCATCAGCACTTTTTCTTGTAGTGCCCTTTGGCCCGGCCCTTGCCAGGGTGCTTCTTGTGTTTCCATTTCTTGCCGCAATGATCGTCGTCATCCCGTTCGTAACGGTTGCCGCGATAGATGACATGCACGCGCTGGGGGCGCGGCGCTTCACTGGAACCGGCGGCCGTGTCGCTGCTGGTGCTCACGTTCTTGCCGACGACCGCGCCAGTCGCGCCGCCGACGCCGGCGCCGACCACCGCGCCCGAGCGGCCGCCAACCGATTTCCCGACCGCCGCCCCGGTGGCGCCGCCGACCGCACCGCCCACCATTGCGCCCGTCTGACCTTCGCCCGGCGTGCTCACCGCGCCCCCGACCGCACCGCCGACCGCGCCACCGACCACCGCGCCGTTTTTCGGGCTCACGGATTGGCCGATCGCCGCTCCGGCTGCTGCGCCCAGCCCGCCGCCGAGCGCCGTCTCTACGTCATCCGCCTGCGCGCCCGAGCCAATCAGGCTCACCGCCAGTGCTGCCAGAATTCGCTGCGTTCCGAAGCTCAGTTTCATCGCCTTTCTCCTTTCGCCGAGCGGTCGTTTCGGTGCCGATGGACTGGGCCGGACGGGACGATAACGGCACCTATCCTGCTACAAATAAAGCGAAAAGGCTGTGAAGGGCCTCACGGATGCACCGCTGCGGAACCCGCCCGGCGTTCTGCTGTGGCGCCGGGCGTCGTCACGTACGCGAAAAGCGGTAGTAAGTCGCGCTCCCGGCGTGCATTACGTTGAATAGTGCTAGGCTCGAGCAAGACGGGACGGGTTTGTTAGAAAGGAGAGTCGTTCGTGGCGGGTTGGATAGCTGCATTCAAAATCATACCGTGGGCCGATGTGATCGCGGCGGCGCCGGCCGTCGCCCGCGGCGCGAAGAAGCTATGGGATTCGGTCGGGGACAAGGTGCCCGAGGCAGGGGCCGGTCCTGCGCCGGGCAGCCCGGAAAGCCGCTTGCAGGCGCTGGAGTCGCAGCTCGTCGAGTTGAGACGCGAGCTCGCCACATCCTCCGAGCTCATTAACTCCCTGGCCGAGCAGAACGGACGGCTGGTGGACGCGGTCGGCATCCTGCGCGTGCGCACCCGGGCTTTGCTCGTCGCAACGATCATCGCGTTTGCGCTGCTCGCAGGAATTGGCGTCTGGATCCTGCTCGCATGACGCTCAAGCTTCGCCGCCTTTCGCACGCGCTCGGCGCAGAGGTCTGCGGCATCGATGTCTCCAAGGAGATGAGTGAAGCGTTTTTCGGCGACATCTATCGGGCCTTTCTGCATTTCGGCATCCTGCTCTTTCGCGATCAGGACATTACCCGCGAACAGCACATCGAGTTCAGCCGGCGTTTCGGCGAGCTCGACCGGCACGATGCGTTGCCGCGTGACCGGCATCCCCGCTACCCCGAGCTCCTGATGGTCACGAACGAGCCCAAGCCGGACGGCAGCCCGTCGGATACGAAGTACACGGGACGGCAGTGGCACTCCGACATGTCGTTCACCACCGCGCCCTCACTCGGCTCGCTGCTACGCAGTTACGTCGTTCCCGAGGTCGGCGGCGACACCTTGTTCGCGAACATGTACGCTGCCTACGACGCTCTCTCGGACGGCATAAAGGCGCTGATTGCCAATCTGCACGGCATCCATCTCTCAGGGACGCGCAAGATTGCGAATAGCGAGAGCGGCATTCCGCGCGCGGACGAGCAGAGGCGTCTCAATCCGCCGGTGGCGCAGCCTGTCGTCCGGGTGCATCCCGAGACCGGAAGAAAAGCGCTCTACATTGGCGAAAAAGTGAAGCGCTTCAATGGCATGACCGACGAGGAAAGCAAACCGCTCATCGATTATCTGGTGCGGCATGCGACACGGCCGGAGTTCGTATATCGCCATCAGTGGAAGAAGAATGACATCGTGGCGTGGGACAACCGGTGCGTGATGCACCAGGCGCTCGGCGATTTCGACGAAACTCAGCTGCGGCACCTCGAACGAACCACGGTCCTGGGTACGCCCTCGGGCTACGTGGTTGCGGGTGGCTGAGTCCGGGCGGGAGCGTGGCATGGCGAAGAAGGCGAGGCGAAAACGGGAATCGGGCGCGAGGCCGCCGGGAACGAGCGCCACAAGTCGCGCGCTGCATGACAAGCGTTTTCCGGGCGAGAGTGCAGGCTATCGGCGTGCACGTCGATGCTGGACAGCCTCGATGGGGCCGTAGCACACGCGGCACAGCGGATAAACATCGCCGTGGTTGCGAAAGCCCCGATTCAGCGCATTCGCGACTTTGCGCGTGAGCGCGGTTGGAGCAATTTGCGCCTGCTGTCTTCCGCGGGCAATACTTACAATCGCGACTATTACGGCGAGACCGGGGACGGGTCGCAATGGCCGGCACTGAACGTGTTCGTGCGGCGTGGCGGCAGGATTCATCACAGCTACGCTGCCGAATTGCTATTCGCTTCCGCTGCGCCGGGGCAGGAGCCGCGGCACGTCGATTTCCTCTGGCCCATCTGGAGCCTGTTCGACCTGACACCAGAAGGTCGGGGGACGGATTGGCACCCCAAGCTCCAGTATGACTGACCTACGGGGTTACGTGCATGCTCGAGGCGATCGAGGAGATGAAGGCCGAGGCCGCACCTCGTGACGAGTGACGAGTGACGAGTGACGAGGTCCAATTTGCATCGCCCATCACCCATCACCCGACGCGCACGGCACTAAGCGTTATCCGCGATGATGCCAGCCATGGTGTCGGAAGCCGCGGCCACGGCGTGCGAATAGCTCATCAGCGATCTGCTGCTGCTCGGGAGAGAGCGCGGCGTATAAAGGCTTGGCGGCGGTGAGCGTCTTCTTGAGGCGCTCGGCAGCCGCGGCAAGGCGCGCTTGCCGGCGCTCCATACGCTCGATCGCCGTGGGCGGCGTGCGTCTCACGTTCTGGTCACGCTGCGCGTGGCGCGCCTTGAAGCGCTCATCGGCGCCGCGCGTGTGCTGGCGCAGCGCGTCCGCGAAGCTGTTCCATTGCGCCTCCTGCGCGTCGGTGATCTTCAGGGCGGTCTTGAGGTAGGCGAGCCGTGCTTCGATGCGCTCGCTCGGCAGCCGCATCGCGCGTTGCCCGTGGCCGTGCCGGTGCGCAAGGCGCTCGGCGCGCGGCCCGTCGGTGCCGGATAACGCTGTCTGCGCCAGAACCAGCGGAGCGGCCGCTGCTGCGAGGCTGACTGTGACGAGGGTACCTATTAGCATTTTCTTCATGATGTTTCTCCAGTTTGGTTGAAAGGAAGTATGCGCCCCCTGGTTCCTGGTTGGGGAGCTCACTTCGTCGGACCCTGCGCGGATCGGCCCGTTCCGTTGCCATTTGGTAACACTTTGTGACAAGTGTAACCGTCCGCGATCGGCCATAATGGTCGGGGTGCTGGAGCGGGTTCCAGTTGAAATCGTTGTCCGCTGGGAGTACTGTCTTGGTATCTACCTGGCTTTAGGGAGGCAGTGCACGATCATGATGCGCGAAATTCTGGGGGTGGCGGCAGACCCCGCGGCGCAGCGCCGCTGGTTTCACGACGATTACTTCGACTTGTTCGTGTGGCAGGTGCCGAGCGGCGAAGTCACGTCTTTCCAACTTTGTTATGGCATCGACTCCAGCGAGCGCGCGCTCGTGTGGCAGCAGCAGCTCGGCTTCTTCCACGATGGTGTTCGCGGCCGGTCCGGGGCCGATGACATCATTGGCAGCGCACCGGCGCGTAGCGGTTCGGCCACGGACGATCCCGTAATCGCGCGCTTCGATGCGGTGGCGGGCGGGTTGCCGAGTGACGTGCGTGCCGCGGTTGCCGCGCGCATTCGTGAGTACATCGAGAAGCAGCCCCCGGTGCAGACGCGCCGGGAGAGCTTTCGCCGCGCCGATTGGCAGAAGCGGCCCGGTACGGCCTCGACATCGGCGCGAAAGCCCGGCGCGCCGAAGACCCAGTAACACGCCTGCCGCGGGCGCTGGCGCATCCCGCGGGCATCATGGCAGGGCCATGACGGCATGAACGCGCCCGTGTTAAACCGAGGAAACTGCCCGTGATCACTTCCAGCACCGCTCGCATGCTCGCGCGCTACAACGCATGGGCGAACCAAGTTATGTTTGATGCCGTGGCGGCGCTTCCCCCCGGCGAGGCCGAGAAAGAGCGCACGAGCCTCTTCAAGAACATGGTGCACACGCTCAACCACAATTACGTGATCGCCCGTATCTGGCAGGCGCATCTGGAGGGGCGCGAGCACGGTTACTCCGCGCGGAACACACCAGGGCACCCGCCGCTACCCGAGTTGTGGCGGGCACAGCAGGAAGTCGACAAGTGGTACGTCGACTGGAGCGACTCGGTCCCGGATGCTGCGCTAGACGAGAAAGTGCGCTACACGCTGATTGGAAGCAGCGAGGGCGAAATGACGCGCGGTCAGATCCTGCTCCACGTCGTCAATCACTCGAGCTACCATCGCGGCTTCGTCGGCGATCTTTTTTTCCAGGTGCCAACCCGCGCGCCGTTGATGGACCTGCCCGTTTACTTTCGCGAGGCGGCCACCAGCAAGACTGCGTGACAGGTGATTGGTAATGAGTGATAGGGACAGACCCGTCACCTCACCACTTCGTCACCCGTCACCCATCACGCTTCATCAGCTTAGAACATCATCTGCCCGCCATTCACGTGCATCGTCTGGCCGCTGATGAAACCTGCGCCAGGGCCGCACAGAAAGCGGACCGTGGTGGCGATCTCTTCGGCTTCACCGGGCCGCCCCAGTGGAACCGTCTTGGCGGCATCCGGCCGCGGCGCCCGTCCGGCGGCGCGGGTCGTATTCATCGTCCCGGGCGACACGCAGTTCACC
>JAOTTL010000028.1:0-27762 GCA_029864385.1 Betaproteobacteria bacterium
TAATTGGTGAGTCACGAATGGACCCGAACTTCCGTCACTCGCAGATGGTGATGAATGATGGTGATGATTAATGGTGATGAAAAATCGTGATTTAAGGGCGCTTTGTTGGGCCCATCACCAGTTCCCATCATCACTACTCGTCACCAGTACTCATCACTACTTTCAGCCCAGCGCGTGAGCAACGCTGACCACGAGCACGAGGAACATCCACAGCACGAGCGCGCGCCAGATGAGGCCCACTGCGCTCTGCATGTGATCCACGTCAGCTTCCGCGCCCGTGCCAAGCTCCGGCCCGGGCTCCAGCCCACCGCTGCCATGAACCGCACGGCCGAGCCGAACTCCGAGCGCCCCGGCCCCGCTCGCCAGGATGATTCCGTCCCCGTGCGGGCTCCAGGTGTGCGCCTGCATGCGCCAGCAGTACGCGGCGTCCTCGAAATTGCCGACGACGGCGAGGCTTGCGGCCGTCAAGTGCGCCGGAACCCAGTCAATCCAGTAAAACGCCTGCGTGGCGAAGCGGCCGAACGCGCTCACCTCGCCGTCGGTGCGACGACCCCATTTCTCCTCAAGCATTGCAGCGAGCCGATAAAGTATGGCGCCAGCCGGCCCGAGCACAACGAACCATGCCATCGTCCCGAAAACCTGGCGGTGAGACGCGAGCAGTCCCTGTTCGATCGCGACACTGGCAACCTCGGTGGCGCCGAATTCGCTGGCACTCTCGCCGCGCCATTTGCCAAGCCACTCGCGCGCACCTGAAACATCGGCCGCCCGGAGTGCCTGCTGGATTTCGGTGTAATGATGGCTGAACCGGCGGAAGCCCATCGTGAGGTAGAGGACCGCGACACCCCAGAGCAGTCCGAGCAGCGCGCTCACCGCGTGCAGGGCGTGGAAGACGAGCGCGGTGACGGCGACGATGGAACCGACAAACACGATCCAGGCAACTAGCCCGTGCCGGTACTCTCCGGCGTTGAAGTAGCGGTCAGTGACCGCCGCGTACTGGCCAAGCCAGCGATGGGCGCGGTTGTCCTCGTGTAGCGGGCGTACCTGCTCGAGCAACAACACCGCCAACAATGCCAGAAATTTCATGATGCGCGACTGTTGATGCGTGACTAGAACGTATCTCAAAAATCGAAAAACTTATTAGCCGCAGATAAACACAGATAAACGCGGACAGAAAACCTTCGTAAATCAACACACTCCTTACTCATCGGCGTCTATCGGCGTTCATCGGCGGCTGCATTTTGGGTTTTGAGATAACTTCTAGTACCCCATGACTGATTACACGAACCGGCAAGCCGCCTTGCGAGTTACGGTTCATCAGTCACGAGCCATCGGTCACGCCTTCTCAGTCACGCTTTTAGGGTAAGTGATCTCAACGATCTCCACCTGCGCGTCCCCGGCGGGGCGGTGCCATACGACCGTGTCCCCGACACGCGAGCCCATCATCGCTTTTGCCAGAGGCGAGGCCCAGCTGATCTTGCCGGCAGTGACGTCTGCCTCATCGTCACCGACAATGCTGAACTGGTGCATCTTGTGCTCCTCGTTGCTAATCTTGACCTCGGCACCGAAATGCACCTGGTCCCGTGGCTGCCCGCCCGGATCCACCACAATGGCGCGTTCCAGTTGCGCGTTGAAGTAACGCTGGTCACGCTCGACCTCTCGCAGTTTCTGCTTAGCCTGGGAGTCATCGGCCGATTGAGGCGAGAGTTGCTCGTGTTTCTCGTGCAGTTCCCGCACCCGTGCCTGGAGTTGTTCCAGCCCGAGGGGCGTCACATAGTTTGCGTGCGGAGAAAGCGGACGCTCAGGCAAGTCGCCGGCCACCAGATCATCATCGCTGTCTTTGACAAAAGCCCGGCTCACGCGATCACCTGAATACTAGGGGAAGATGCCGAATTCACCGGCGTCCCGATCGACGTCCGGTGCAATTCGGCGGGTTAACCGGGCGCGGCACGTCCCGGTTAACGCTAGTTATACCGGCGAACGCCGCCCAAGGCAACTAGACTCCGGAATCGTGCCAGCCGAGAAACGTGGCCAGATCTTCCTCGCGCTGCATCGTATCCTCGTAGCCGAGCCGGATCAGCGCCCGGCAGTACGATTTCTCGAACAAAAGATACGAAAGCACGTTCGCACCGCTGCGCCTCAGCGCACCAACGGAGTTGAGCAGGAGACGGATCGTTCGGGGCAGCTCATGGGCGTTGGCCACGGCGATCCGCTCCAACTCCTCGCTCGGCGCAAGCATCCGGGAATCGACTTGATGAAGCGGGTAGCGGGTCTTCTGCAGCACTTCGGGCGAGATGAGCTCGATTGTGCGGTTGATGCGCTGCAGCCGCTCGAGGTCCACTTCGAGGCTGTCGAGGAAAATGCTGTTGAGCGCGTGCCCCGCGATCTGCGCAAGCGAGGGAAAGACCTCGGTCCTCACGCGCTCCTGGCCCGGGGGCAGCTCGCGACCCGTGCCGATTACCAGCAGCCGGTCCGCCCCCAGGTGCAACGCCGGGCTCACCGGCGCGATCTGCCGCATGGAGCCATCGCCGAAGTATTCCCGGTTGATATGCACCGGCGGAAAAATGAACGGGAGCGCGCTCGAGGCGAGCAGATGCTCCAGCGTGATGGTCATCGGCACGCCGATGCGACGCGCGCGCTGCCATGGCTGCAGCCCGGCCGTGCCCTGGAAGAAAGTCACCGACTGCCCGGATGAATATCCGGAGCAGGTGATGCTCAAGGCGGCGAGGTGCCCGTCGTCAATGCTGCGCTGGATCGCCGAGAAATCGATATAACGCCGCAGCAGCCCGACGAGAGGCGAGTTGTCGAGCAGCGACACCGGCCGGTGCGAGAACGCCCCGCCGGTGGCGACATCCAGGATCCAGCGCGCACTGTTCGAGAAGGCGCCCCACGGGTCGGCGCGGTAGATGTGCTGCACCTGGAAATGCTTCCAAACCACCATCAGCCGCCGCACCGCGCGGCGGAAATCGGCTGCGTCAGCCGCCAGCGCGGCAGCGTTAATTGCGCCAGCCGATGTTCCACAGATGATGGGAAAGGGATTGCTCTCACCCTCCGGGATGAGCTCTGCGAGCCCCCGCAGCACGCCGACCTGGTACGCGGCACGCGCGCCCCCGCCCGTCAGGATCAGGGCGACTTTTGGCCGGGTGCTCGCCATCGCCGAGACGTGTCAAAGCCCCAACATGCGGCACAGGGCGTAGAGCATGCCCGCCGTCGCGCCCCAGATGTAGCGGCCGTCGTACGGGATCGCCATGTAGTGACGGTGCCGGCCGCGAAAGTGATATTCACGGCGCTGGTAATTGGCCGCGTCGAGAAAATGCGCCAGCGGCGCCTCGAATACGGACTCCACTTCGAAGGGGTCGAGCGTCAGATCAAACGGCGCGTCGATCCATCCGACGACCGGCACGATGCGGAAACCGGAGGGGATCGCGTAATCGGGTAGCCGCCCGAGCAGTGTCACCGCGCCACGCCCGAGCCCGATCTCTTCTTCCGTCTCGCGCAAGGCCGTATCCTCGCGGCTCGCGTCGCCCCCCTCCACCCGGCCGCCAGGAAAACTGATCTGTCCAGCGTGATCGTCGAGATGCGCCGTGCGCTGCGTGAAGAGCACATGCAGGCGGCCCTCCCGACTGACGAGCGGCACCAGAACGGCCGCTTCCGTCACCCGCGTGTCTTCCTTGAGGGCAATCACGTGGAGATCCTGCGCCTCCGGGGCCGGCGCAGGACGGGCCAGCCTCGCCGCGATGCCTTCGCGCGTCAGCGGGAATAGCCGGGCCGGGCTGGCTGTTAGCTCATCGTAAACCACGTGTTGCGATCTAAGTTATTATGCCCGCTCGCGATTTTACCTGCGGGCCGCGATGCCCGCCATGCTGTGCTCTGGGGTCAACTCAGGGCGAGGGCAAGACAACGCGGTTTTACGTTGGACTTGAACTGAACCGCCTTATCCAACCGGAGGAGACACCTATGAAGCTTAGCACCATTCTCGTCGCAGCCAGCCTCGTTTTCGCCAGCAGCGCAGCCCTCGCTTTCCATTGCCCGAAGGACATGAAAGCCATCGACGCGGCGCTGGCGAAAAACCCGCAGCTCACCAAAGCGCAGATGGCCGATGTGAAGAAGTACCGCGCTCAAGGCGAAACGCTGCACAAGGCCAAGAAGCACCAGGAGTCGGTCGACACCCTGGCCAAGGCCAAGAAGATCCTCGATATTTGAGCCGCATCGGGAATTTCACAAGAAATCCCCGCCTTTAAGGCGGGGATTTTTTTGCGTTCGCGCCGGCGGGGGCGGCTCCGGCCCCGCGCGAGCGCTCAGCCCAGATCAACCGGGATGAATATTTTCGCGTCCTTGCGCTGAACCAGGAGCGCTGCGACCTTCCCGGTTTTTCCTACCATCGTGCGCAGCTCCTCAGCACTCTTCACAGGGGTGCTGTTGAGCGCGAGGATGATGTCACCCGGCTGAACGCCGGCCTTGGCAGCTGCACCGGCTGTCTGCTCGACGAGCAGCCCGTCTTTCACGCCAGCCGCCTGCCGCTCGCCTTCAGAGAGCGGCCGAACAGCGACGCCAAGCCGGCTTTGTGCGGCCGCATCACCGCTACTCGCCGCGGCCAGCTTCGGGCCGGGCATCTCTCCTACCGTGACCGTGATCTGCCGCGCGGCCCCCTTGCGCCAGACCTCGAGCTGCGCCGATGAGCCTGGCTTGAGATCCGCAACGTGGCTCGAGAGGTCGATCGTGCGGTTGATCGGCTTGCCGTCGATCTCGAGGATCACATCGCCGGGCTGAATGCCCGCCTTCGCAGCCGGCCCGTCCTGATCGACTGAGCCCACCAGCGCGCCCGTCGGTTGCTTCAAACCGAAGGACTCGGCGAGCGATTGATTCACCTCCTGGATCGTGACCCCGATCCGTCCGCGCGTAACCTTACCGTGGCGGACCAGCTGGTCCTGGATCTTGCTCGCGAGATCGATTGGAATCGCGAACGAGAGGCCCTGGTAGCCGCCGCTGCGGCTGTAGATCTGGGAGTTGATGCCGATGACCTCGCCCTTGAGGTTGAACAGCGGCCCGCCGGAGTTTCCGGGGTTGACCGCGACATCGGTCTGAATGAACGGCACGTAGGTTCCGTCGGGCAATGCGCGCCCTTTGGCGCTCACGATGCCGGCCGTCACCGAATTGTCGAAACCGTAAGGCGACCCGATGGCGACTACCCATTCACCCACGCGCACGTCTTTCGAGTCTCCGAGCCTGACCGTGGGGAGATTTACGGCGTCGATTTTCAGCACGGCGACGTCGGTCTGCAAATCGCTGCCAACGACCTTGGCCTTGAACTCGCGCTTGTCAGTCAGCCTGACCGTTACGTCCGCAGCGTCCCGCACCACGTGAGCATTGGTGAGAATGTAGCCATCCCCGCTCACGATAAAGCCGGAACCCAGTCCTTGCCTCGGTGTCCCCCCGTGCGGCGGCATCGGAATCTGGAACCGGCGGAAAAATTCGTAGAACGGATCGTCTTCGCTGAAGCCCCCTGTATTCGGACCTTCGGCGCCCGCCTTTACCGTCTGGGTCACGCTGATATTAACGACGGCAGGCCCGTACGCGTCCACCAGCGGAGAAAAATCAGGCAGGGCCTGCAACGCAATGGGCGCAGCGGGCGCCGCATTGAGCACCGCCGGTGCGCCGGCGTTCGCATGCGGAACAATCGGTTCGTAGAGCTTCATGCCCCCGGCCGCCAGTGCCGTTACGATGCCAGCTGCAATCAGACTGCTAACAATCAATTTCCGTTTCATAAAATCCTCCATTCAGGTCGTTGGGTGGGCTACGTGATACGAACACCCCTGATCCTGAACGGGACGGCTTAAAGGAGTCTTAAACCGCCAGGCGCTTCAAAACGGCGTTGATTAATTTTCTTGGTCTCGTGGAAACACGACGCGAACCGCCAAACCCTTGCCAGCGGGCCCCGCATCGAGCACCAGCTGCGCGCCGTGGCGCACGGCAATATTCTTGACGATCGAGAGCCCCAGCCCACTGCCCGCCGCCTCCGAGCCGACGCGCCGGTAGAAGCGGTCTAGCACCCTATCACGCTCTTCTGGCGGAATACCGGGACCGGTATCAACGACCGCGAGCACCGCGCCGCCGCTCTCGCGATACGCCGCTACGTCTACGCGCCCGCCTGCCGGCGTATAACGGACCGCGTTATCGACCAGGTTTCCGAGCAGCGTGCGCAGGCCGTCCCCGTCAGCCTGGATCGTTCCGGCTTCGTCCCGCGTTACGCCGAGGTCGATGGACTTCGCCGAGGCAAGCGGTTCGAGCGTGGCCACCACTTCGCGCACGAGCTCGCCGACGTCGACGCGCTTTGTCGGCTGCCGCGCTGCTTCGGGCTCCTGACGGGCAAGCGCGAGCAATTGCTCGACGAGACGCGTCGCGCGGTCGAGGCCCTGCTTGAGCGCTGAAAAGGCGGCCGCCTGCTCGTCCGGCTCCCGCGCGCGCTCGGCCAGCTGGACCTGAAGCCGCAATGCAGTAAGCGGCGTGCGCAACTCGTGCGCGGCGTCGGCGACGAATTCGCGCTGCGCGCCGAGCGTACGTTCGAGGCGCGCCAGCAGATCGTTGAGGGCCGTCACGAGCGGCTGGATCTCCTCGGGCAGGCTGCGGTCGGGCAAAGGGTGCAGCGCAGCGGGTGTGCGCGCCTTGACCGCGCCCGCGACCGTGACGAGCGGCTTCAAGCCGCGACCGACGATGAACCAGACCAGCAAGCCGAGGGCCGGCAGCAGAAACAGAAACGGGGCGAGCGTGCGCAGCGCCGCCGCGGCTGCCAGGCGCTTGCGGATGGCCATTGGCTGCGCCACCTGCAGCGTCACCCCGCGTTGCTGAATGCTGAACACACGCCAGTCGCCCTCGCTGGTTTCCACTGTCGCATAGCCAAGGCGTGCGAGGTTCGGCAATCCCGCGTGGGGCCGCGAGAAATACATACGGATGCCGTCCCGGCTCCAGACCTGAATCGCAAAATCGAAACCGTCCTCGATTCCGGGGGGGCCGCCCGCGAACGGCTCGAAGCTCTGAGCGCGCAGCGACAGCGCCATCTGCTTGAGGTGGTAATCGAACAGTTCGTCGAGCTCCTCGTGAGCGCGCTGGTAGACGCCCCACGCCGCGAACAGCCCCGCGATCAGCACGACCGCCAACAGGCCGACCAGAAGCTGCCTGCGAATCGAAGTCATTCTAGCCTCGGTATCGTGTAGCCCACGCCCCGCACGTTGCGGATGAATCGGGTGCCGAGCTTCTTGCGCAGCGCGTGGACGTAGACCTCCACCGTGTTGCTCTCGACCTCCTCGCCCCAGCCGTAGACGCGCTCCTCAAGCTGCGCCCGCGAGAGAATGGCGCCCGGCCGATCGAGCAGCGCCTCGAGCAGCGCGAATTCGCGTGCCGACAGCGTAAGCGGCTTGCCAGCCAGGCTCGCCTCGCGGGTCGCGGGATTGAGCGTGAGGTCGCCATGCGTGATCAGCGGCTCGGCGCGGCCCGCGCGCCGACGTAACAGCGCGCGGACCCGCGCGGCTAGCTCGTCCAGATCGAAGGGCTTGACCAGGTAGTCGTCCGCTCCGCGGTCGAGCCCCTTCACGCGATCGGGAACGGCATCACGCGCCGTCAGAATCAGGACGGGAACGGCGTTCCCCCTTGCCCGCAATCCAGACAGCACGTCGAGCCCGCTCTTGCGGGGCAACCCGAGGTCCAGCACGACAAGCTCGTAGACGTCGTTCGCGAGCGCAAGCTCCGCAGCCTGCCCGTCGCGCACCCAGTCCACAGCAAAACCGTCCTGGCGCAAGCCCTTCTGGATGCTGTCGCCGATCATCGGATCGTCTTCGACCAACAATAACCGCATCGCTTGATTGATTGTATCGGTTGTTCCAGAACGGACCCCGGTCAGGGTAAGCGCGGAGCCTTAACCCGGACTTAAGCCCCTGGCTCTCCACGGGCCTTGTCCCTGTGGAATAGAGCTCCCCATTTTGAAAAAGTTGTCGCGGTGGCGCACCGGTGTTCCCGCAACGTAGCCCTTACCACGGAATCGGCTTGCGATCGCGGAAAAAACCGCCGCTGGGACCCCCCTCCGGAAGCGTCGCAAGCCAAACCGCGGTATCCGCGCCCTGCGCCAACGAGCGCGGCGCCGACGGCCCGCCCATGTCTGTTTTCACCCAGCCCGGGCACATTGAGTTTATGAGTACGCCACTACCCCGCAGCTCGGCCGCGCAAGTACGTGTCAGCGCGTTGAGGGCCGTCTTGGAGACGCGGTAGGCGGGCGTGCCCGCACCCATATCCGACAGTTGGCCTTGTCCGCTAGATACATTGACGATGCGTCCGTAGCCGCCCTTTCTCATGAGCGGCACCAGCGCTTGAATAAGCATCAACGGTCCGAGCAGGTTCGTCTCGAGCGTTTCCCGGTAGGTCGCCGGGCGGGAATCAAGAACGCGCGAGCCGCGCGGGTCCGCCATCACGCCCGCATTGTTGATCAGTACGTCACAACGTTTGCAGGTGGCTTCCAGCCAACCTGCAAACGTTGTGACGCTTTGTTCGTTCGTGACATCGAGAGGATAGAACTCCATGTCGAGTCCCTCATCACGCAGCTTCTGGGCGGCCGCGTTTCCTTTGGTCCCATCCCTTGCGGTAAGGAAGACGCGGATTCCGCTGCGTCTTCCTAGCTGCCGACAAATCTCCAGTCCAATTCCCCGGTTGGCGCCCGTCACCACCGCAACTCTCTGAGGTCGCATGTCAGCCATGGCCCGGTCCCGGGCGATGGATGAACATCGTATTGAAAAAAGCAGTCCCCCTCACCTGCTCCCGCAGTCGATCGAATTTCTGCATCGCTTCTCGATTCACGATTCACCCTTCACGATTCATGGAATTTTTCCGACCATGTCGTCGGGACGGACCCATTTATCGAACTGCTTTCCGGTGACATAACCAAGCGCGATTGCAGCTTCCCGCAGAGTCGTGCCTTCCCGGTACGCCTTTTTCGCAATCGCCGCGGCCTTCTCGTAGCCGATGTGGGGATTCAATGCTGTCACGAGCATGAGCGAGGTGCGCATGAGCTGCCCGATGCGCTCCCGGTTGGCCTCGATGCCGCTGGCACAATGCGCCTCGAAGTTCTCGCAGGCGTAGGCCAGGAGCTTCGCGCTGTGCAGAAAATTCCGGATCACCAGTGGCCGGAACACGTTCATCTCGAAATTTCCGGAAGCACCGCCAAAGCTGATGGCGACGTCGTTGCCAAACACCTGGCAGCAGACCATGGTCATGGACTCCGACTGCGTCGGGTTCACTTTACCCGGCATGAACGAGCTTCCCGGCTCGTTCTCGGGAATGGACAACTCGCCGAGGCCGCTGCGCGGCCCGGACGCGAGCCAGCGCACGTCATTGGCGATCTTCATCAGCGACGCTGCGAGGGTCTTGAGCGCTCCATGCGCGTGCACCATGGCATCGCAGGACGCCAGCGCCTCGAACTTGTTGGGCGCCGTGATGAAGGGCAAGCGCGTCAGCCGCGCGAGTTCGGCCGCGACCTTCCCCGCGAAACGGGGGTGGGCATTCAACCCGGTGCCGACCGCCGTGCCGCCCAGCGCCAGCTCGCACAGATGGGGCAGCACCGCGTCCAGGTGCGCCAGGCCGTGATCCAGCTGTGAAACGTAGCCCGAGAACTCCTGGCCGAGCGTAAGGGGCGTCGCGTCCTGCAGATGGGTGCGTCCGATCTTGACGATGCGCGCAAAGCGGCGGGCTTTCTTCTCGAGCGTGTCGCGGAGCTCTCTCACGGCGGGCCTGACGGCGCGCTCGAGCGCGATGACAGACGCGATGTGCATCGCGGTGGGAAACGTGTCGTTGGAGGATTGGCTCTTGTTGACGTCGTCGTTGGGATGCACCAGCCGCCGCTCTCCGCGCTCGCCGCCGAGGATCTCGGACGCGCGGTTGGCAAGCACCTCGTTCACATTCATGTTGGTCTGGGTGCCGGAACCGGTCTGCCACACCGTGAGCGGAAAGTGCTCGTCGAACTTGCCCGAGAGTGCCTCGTTCGCGGCCTTGACGATAGCGCCGCCCTTTCTCCTGTCGAGAACGCCAATCGTCATATTGGTAAGCGCAGACGCCTTCTTCACCAGCACTTGGGCGTGCACGACTTCGACCGGCATCAGCTCGTTGGGAAACCGGAAATGAATGAGGCTGCGCCCGGTTTGGGCGCCCCACAGCCGGTTGGCGGGCACCGCGACACCGCCCATCGTATCGTGCTCTATGCGAACGTTCTTCGCCATATCGACTCCACCGGTAAGCACAACACATTGTTGACCTGGTTCGGGTAGTCGGAGCGCCCCGTAGCAATAACCACGTCGGGCCGGGCCGCCCGCGCAACCTCGAGGCGGATTTCGGGCTCCGGGTTGGCAAGCGCAAGGTCGCGCTGATTCACCAGGTCCGTGGTGGGCGCAATTGCGATCTTGCCCGCGACGGGGGCGCGGTGATAATCCAGTGCCGTCTTGTGCGGTTCTTCGTCCAATCTGCCCGTCCAGATGAAGGCGCGCGTTGAACCGCCTGTCGAGTCCGTTCCGACGCGCGGAGGCAAACCGGCGCATAGCGCCCGAATTGGCAGGAATTATACCCATTTGGCATGGCCCCGCAGTTCCGCGCGGGCACGCGGCTGTGTTATGTTCTCGCGGTCGCACGCGCCCGTTTCCGTTATGGCCGACATTTCCCGCACGCCGCGCACCAAGCTCTACCCCGAGATCGAGCCATACCGCACCGGCATGCTCAAGCTGGACGCGGTGCATACGATGTACTGGGAACAATCGGGTAATCCGGAGGGCATCCCCGTGGTGTTCCTGCATGGCGGTCCAGGAGCTGGCGCGGCGCCGGCGCACCGGCGCTTCTTCGATCCCGCGCATTACTGCATCGTCATCTTTGATCAGCGGGGCGCCGGGCGCTCGACGCCGCTCGGAGAGCTGAAGGAGAACACGACACCGCACCTCGTCGCCGATATCGAGCGTCTGCGCGTCCGCCTGGGAATCGAGCGCTGGCTGGTATTCGGCGGCTCGTGGGGCAGCACGCTGGCGCTTGCGTACGGCGAGGCGCACCCTGAGTCGTGCACGGGCTTCATCCTGCGCGGCGTTTTCCTCTGCCGCACGAGCGAGATCGAATGGTTTCTCTACGGGCTACGGAACCTCTTTCCTGAGCCTTGGCTCGCATTCGCCGCATTGATCCCCGAGAATGAGCGCGGGAACCTCCTGGCCGCCTACTATAAGCGCCTGGCCGACCCTGACCCCAACGTGCATGTGCCGGCGGCGCGGGCCTGGAGCACCTACGAGGGCGCATGCTCAACACTGCTTCCCAGCCCGGAGACGGTGTCCTATTTTGCGGCGGACGGCGTGGCGCTGGGGCTCGCGCGCATCGAAGCGCACTACTTCAGCCACAACATCTTCCTGCCAGAGAATTCGCTGCTTGAGAACATCGGGCGTATCCGCCACCTGCCGTGCACCATCGTGCAGGGGCGCTACGATGCCGTCTGTCCGATCGTGACCGCGGACGAGTTGCACCGCGCCTGGCCGCAGGCGACATACATCGCGGTCCCCGACGCCGGGCACTCGGCGTGGGAACCCGGCAACAGCGCGGAACTGGTGAAAGCAACCGAGCAGTTCAAAAATCGGCGTTAAACATTAACGCCGATTAACGCTTGTGCTCTTGGTTTTAAGCTTAGCCGAGTTAATCCGCGGCTTCGTCAGGCTTTTTTCTTTGAGCCCGTTACAGGATCAACACGGTTGATCCCGTCGTCTTGCGTGCTTCCAGATCGTTCTGCGCCTGCGCCGCTTCGCGCAGCGGGTAGGTCTGGTTGATGCAGATCTTCACCGCCCCGCTCCTCACGACGGCGAACAGTTCGCGCGCCGCTCTTACCAGGTCCTCGCGCGATGCCGTGTAGTGCACCAGCGTCGGGCGCGTGAGGAAAAGCGATCCCTTCTGCGCCAGGATGCCCGCGTTGAACGGCGGCACAGCGCCCGAGGCGTTGCCGAAGCTCGCCATGAGTCCCATGGGCTGCAGGCAGTCGAGCGAATCCATGAAGGTGTCCTTGCCGATGCCGTCGTAGACGACCGGCACGCCTTTGCCTTTGGTAATTTCCTTCACGCGCTCGGAAAATTTCTCGCGTGAGAGCACGATGACGTGCTTGCAACCGGCCTTCTTCGCGAGCTCGGCCTTTTCATCGCTGCCCACGGTACCGATCACGGTCGCTCCCAGGTGCTTCGCCCATTGGCAAAGAATCTGGCCGACGCCGCCTGCAGCCGCGTGCATGAGGATTGTGTCGCCTTTCTTCACACGATAAGTGCGCCGGATCAGGTAGTGCGCGGTCAAGCCTTTCAGCATCATCGCGGCCGCCGTCTTGTCGTCCACACCTGCCGGAATCTTCACCAAGCGATCCGCAGGCCGCAGCAATACTTCGGCGTAGGCGCCGAGTGGACCGGAATAGGCGACACGATCTCCCACCTTCAACTCCTTGACCGTGGGACCGACGGCTTCGACGACACCGGCGCCCTCGGAGCCCAGCGTGAACGGCAGCTGCATGGGATAGAGGCCGTTGCGCTGGTAGATGTCGACAAAGTTCAGTCCAACCGCGGTGTTCCGCACCCGCACCTGGCCCGGCCCCGGATCGCCCACCTCGACTGCTTCCCAGCGCATTTTTTCGGCTCCGCCGTGTTCATGAATTCGCATTGCATGGGGCATGGGTTTTCTCCTTGTTTCGACTTACAACGATCAGAGCGCGTGATTAAACCACATTTCCGAAGAAATTGGGGGCCACGGTTTGGCCCCCAATTTCTTTACCGGATATCGTTTTCTTAACGCTCTTGGCGTCTTGGCGGTTAAGTTTTAACGCGCTCGGAGCACGCGCGAAGCCTTGGCGACATCACGCGGCTTCACCCAGAACATCGCCCCAAAGCGGCCACGGCCAGCGGTCACCGCGCCCATCGCCACCATATTGATTCCGACTCTGGAGAGCTTGCCGCAAATGGCTGCGATTGCGCCAGCCTTGTCGGCGCCCTGCGCTAGAAATACAGTCTTCTTCTTGCTCACTTTCAGCCCCAGTTTGCGCGCCGCGCGTGTAAACTTGGTGACGTCGTAGGGGACGAAATCCACCTGCGCGCGTCCGGCATTGGGAAAGCCCGTAAATGCCAGCAGATTGACCCCGTGCGCGGCAAGCCCGTTGAGCAACCGCGCGCCCTGGCCCGCGCGATTCGGCGTTTTCATGCTGAAGTAGGCAGTCTTGCGAATGCTCGTAGCCATAGCGGCCCTCCGTCGGAGTTGCGATTGATGAATGCCCAGAACCCGCCCCGAACCGTCGGATTCCACCCGGCGCCGCGCGTCCGGGTGTCTTTACCCGTGGGCTGAGCGGCAGCCCCGTTGTGGGGTTCGTACGGGCGAAGCTCATCCGGCGCGAAGCGGCCGGATTAGGGGTAATTATGCGCTGCTGCTGCCCCGAACGCATCTTACCTGCCGCCCTGCCAGCGTGACATTAGCATCCGGCATCGGTTGTGTCGTAGGCCACTGCGCCGCGCAGCGGTGCGTTAGCCGAACATGCGACGGAAGGAGGGTCGTGTTCACTTTTTCTCGCCGGCCTTCGGCGCCGCAGCGGCGAGGGACTCGAGCGCCGCCTTTTGCATCTCCAGCGTCTTGATCGTCATCTGGATGAAGCCGATGTTCATGGTGAGCCAGGTCTCCACCGTCTTCATCTCGTTGATTTTCTTCTCGATGTCCTCGAGGTTCACGGTTGGCGTGAACATGCCGGGCAGCGGGAAGTTGAGCGGATTCCACATCTTTTGCATGAACTCGAACATGTCCTTCGGCAACTCAGGTTGCTGCGCCATTTCCTCCTCCTATGCCGTGGTCCCCGACGCCTCATATTATATGAGCGGGAAGCAGGCGGAACGGAGGACAAAATGAAATTCCTGCGAGCGGTGCGGTTGGACGACTCGGACCTGCGCGTGCTGGCCGAGGAAGGCGCCGCGGCAGGCGGCGAGTGGCTCGTGTCAGGCGGGTACGCGGTGTGCGACCTCGCCCAGGGTCACCGCGCACCACGCTGTCACTGCGACACCACCTTCGTCGTCGCCGGCTCTCAAAGGCGTTGCACGATTGGCGAAGTCGTCGAGATTGATGCGCCTGCCTATGAACGGGTGATGGCGCTTCTCGCACGGCACTTTCTCGAAGCGCTAGGCGCGCCTTCGACCGAAGCTGCCAAAGCGGCAGCAGAGGAGGAGTGCGCTTATACCGCCGATCTTGCGGCCGGCTTTCCGCCGGACGTCTGGATCACGGTGAAGCGTGAGCCGAGCCCCGACGGCGTCGGTGAGCGCTATTCCGTATTCAGGCGCCTCATGATCGGCAGCCACAAATTTTGATTCCCTGTTACGCCAGCGGTGCCGGATTGTTCGCCACGCACGCCGCGCGCGCTTTCAAGAGGCTGGTACCGCCTTAGCGACGCAATTCGTGATGGAGCAGGTGCGCCTCGCACCCTATCAAACGGCGGAGGACATCACCGGGTGTTTAAGCGCTTGGTCGCCTGCGCTGGCGCGGGAGGCCTCCCGCTGGGAATCGGCCCTACGGAATGATCTCGACGCGGAGCGCGGCCCCGTCCTGGATGCTCTGCAGCTGACGCGGTTCGCCCACGACCTTGCCCACGATATTGCACCGGGTAACGAGACGGGATTCGTCGCCCTTCGACGCAGGCGTGCGACCATAGGGCAAGGCGAGTGCACTGCCCTGAACCCAGAAGCACGCCGTGCCGGGATCCACCACCTGTTGCGCATCGGGTTCGAGCACCGTTCTTACGGGCAACTCGAAGTAGACCTCTTCTCCCCAGGTGCTGGCGCTCGCCTGGCACGGCAGCGCGGCAAGCAACGCCTTAACCGTCGGCGTGTTCCGCAGTTCAGCGGTGATGGCCCCGCCGCCCCAGGCAATCCGAATCCTTGCCACGGGCGTCAGAGCGTCGGGATTAGCGGAAGCGGGTCGACAGCGTCGACTTTGCCGAGGCAGTCCTCGCGGGCGTGCTCCTCGCAGGGGTGCCAGGGGCAGACCAGCGGGCCAGCACTTCCTGCAGGCGCTGGCGTTCGGTCAGGACCCGGCGCGTATACGCATCTTCCCTGTCGCTCAGCGCCCCGGCGTACATCTGCAGCGCGATGCCGAGGTTACCCGTGCGGCGCAGATACTCCTTCAGGATTTGGGTCCCCACGACCACGTTGGTCGCGCGATCGAAGACGGCCCTCTCACCCCCAAAGGGCTGCAACTTCTCTCCGTGATACTTCGGGATGATCTGCATAAGGCCTTTGGCGCCCATGTTGCTTTCGGCAATGGGATTGAAGCTCGACTCGATCCCCACCACGGCGATGATCAGGAGCGGGTCGAGCTTATGTTGGCGGCCGACCTTATGTGCCAGTGTCACTAGCTCGAAGGTGACCCGCTGGGAGACCCGGTAGCGCTTGGCCAAATATTCCGAAAGCACGCGGTAGCTACCCTCCTCGGCGGGCGACAAGGCCGCCACCGGCGGGGCAAGGCGGGCCGGCCGCTCGGCCTGGATGGCCACCAGCGGCAGCCCGGGCTGAAACGGATTCCCGACCTGTAGCGGGCCGTAGCGCGTGTGCACGATCAACGAGAGTGCCAGCAGACTCGCGATGAGCACGAGGGTGGACACGAGGTGGCGTCCCCGTTGCCCCGTCCCTGCCGTGCCGAAACCGTCCATGCTTAGGGTCGATTTCGCAATCATGGCAAAACCTCCTTTTTTGTGGTGCCGGCTCGGTCTGGTGCCAGCCTGCACTACCGTTCAGGTAGCCCCCTGCAATTACAGTGCCCAAACCCAACCGCAATAGGTTGGGGCTTAGACCGAAGATTTGACTAATTGTAGTGGGTGGGGTCAGTGCCGGCAATCACCCGTTGACGGAGATCCGCCGCGCTGCCTTGGTCAGCATGCAGGATGCTGCAAAGCAATAGATGCAATTATGTTTTCTTTCAGTCGGTTTGTCAATAGCTGTGAACAAGTTGGCCCAGGACGTGATGCGATGCAGCATTTTCTGCGAACAAACGATTACGAGACCATGCCAGCAGGCCCGCTCTGGTCTCAATGTCCATAAAAAAGTTTCTAAAATAAACGCTTAATGTCCAGATTCCAAGCCATCCCGAAACACTCGATCAGTTGCCGCAGGATGCTGCAACTGCCATAGACGAAGCGCTTCCCAACAACCCTCCTGCGCCTCATAGTAGCGATCGAATGCGCAGGGATCACAGCCGCTACGGCATCAGTCTTCGAGCGCCGGCTCGTTTGGCGGCTCAGGCCGACCGCCGCCTCTTGGAGGAACGGCAGGTTCGTCAGTTGCCACGTGCGCCCTCCCGCGCCGGCATGGGGTGTTCAGGGAACCGGCGCCTGAACTCGACCACCAAATCATCCGCCTCTTCGTTCCACCCTTCCCGGCGTAGCCGCTCGATTTTCTCCAGCCATACTTCCGGTGACGCTCCCTCGAGTTCTCGGATCAACGCATTGACTCGGCTCTCTGTGAGCGAGCGCTCACTTTTCTTGAGTTCCCGCTTCCCTGCACTGTCCTCCTCCGCCTCAACCAGCGCTTCCTTGGTGCTCGGCGCGGGCGCACTCAAGACGCGCGCGGCACGCCGTGCCGGTCTTTTCGCAGGTGCCGCCGACGCCGGTCGCTGCGACGCGGATTCGTTCGCTGCGCCAGCGGCCCGCTGCCGGATCTCCGCAGGGGAAGGCTCGACGGGTTTGAGCTGCCCGGCAGCAGGCGCATCAAGCCGCCGTGCCCGCCGTGCCTCGTCAACAGAAGGAGCAGTCAACCCCGCGGCTGGCGCTGGCAATGCTTGGGGTGCTGGCACCTGCGCGCGGCCCACAGAGTCGGCGCTCTCCTTGGTCTTCAGATCGGCGTCGTCGCCCGGGGAGGCAGCGGGGGTCCTTGGCTCCACCATCGTCGGTGGAAGACCCTCCTCGAAACGATCGGCGCCCTCCTCGCGCATCAAGGTCACCACGCTTACCGACAGCATGACCATGGCCGCGATCGAAATCGGCAGCCGCCATCTCCGCAGCCGCGCACCCAGGGCATGAGGTCGCGCCTGCACTTCCCGACGCGCCGCCGCGCGAATCGTCGCATCGAGCTCAGCCCGGGGCTCTTCAAGGCCCGTTTGGGGGTAGAGCCGGTCGAGCCGCGGGTCGCGCTCCAGGCCGTCCGTGTTGCGCTCGTTCAGCGCCATGGGGCCATCCCCTGCCTCAGTTTCGCGAGCGCATAACGCAGGCGGCTTTTCGCCGTCTCGCGCGTAACGCTGGTCGCACTCGCGATGTCCTCGATGCTCAGCCCCCCCTCCTGCTGCAGCAGGAAGGCCTCGCGCTGCGACTCGGGGAGCTCCGCGATTAACGCCATCAAGCGCGCTGCCTGCTGCTTGAGATCGATCAACCCCTCCGCCGACTGCTCGCGCTCGTCCGGAATGCTCTCGAGCACGTCGCCGTCTACCTCTCCATAGCCCATCGCGGTTGGCCGGCGCTGGCGGTAGTGATCGACGAGGCGGTTATGCGCCAGCCGGTAGAGGTAGGTGCTGAATTTCGCCTGGACGGTATAGGCCGCGCGCGCCCGGATAAGATTCATCCATACGTCCTGAAACAGCTCCTCGGCGACCGCGGCATCGCGGCACTGGCGCCGGAAGTAGCGATAGACGCCGCCCCGGTGGCGCCCGTAGAGGACGTCGAACGCCCCGGCATCACCGTCGCGATAGCAGAGCATAAGCTCCTCATCGCTCGAACTTGCGCCCCAAGACATGACGGCTTGTGAGTATGCGGCAGTGTCCGCATACCGACAACCCGACGTTGGAGGGCAACGAGGTGAGTGGCAGGCTGTTCACCGCGACCCAGCGCGCCAGCTCGCCGCTTACCGCTCACCTGGGATCCGGGACAAACTGTCCGGGGAAGGGAGTCGCCATCCGCGGCGTCCCGATCACGCCCAGCCTGACCAGGTTCTGGTATGTGTCGTAGTGGATCGCCACGATTTCCGCCGGGCTGTCAGTCGCGCGCTCGAAGGACGTGTAGCGCGCATGCGAGGTCCGACGGCCGCCATGACCGGTTCCGAGCGACGACGATTTCTCCGCCGCGTACAGCTCCGGCGCATGGCGACGCGCCCGGGGCTCATCCTGCCGCGCGGCCCCCGGCAGGGCGCCTGCGGCCGCATCGCCCATTTCCCGCTTGGATTCGTCGAACGGGGCGCGCTCCGTGGAACCGTTCCATCCCCTATGGCCTTCGCGCGCCGCATCCCCATCATCCGGGAAAGGACTCTCGTTCGCCGGCCCCCACCTCGGGGCTCGCGGCGGGCGCTGGTCCATGCGCGCGTCCGGCTGCGCCCGCTTGCGAAACAGCGCCACACCGATCACGCCGACGTTTTGCGGGCGCCCCGTGCGGGCCGCGTACGAACTGGCATGCTCGGTGAAGTAAAACGCGGCGACCCGCTGCAGGCTTTTGCGCCAGCCCTTCACCGCCAGCATCTGGTGTGGCGCGAGCACGTAGCCCGTCTGGTGCCAGTTCGCCGTCTTTCCGCTCACGGCGTTGACGCCGTCGACAGACACCACCGCCAGTATCTCCGCGCCGGTGCGATTGCGAACGCGTATCTGATACTCGTTACCGGGCTTGCCAACGGCGTAGAAGCGGCCCTCGTGCCGGTACACCGGCAGGGAACGTCCCGCGCCGCGATCATACAACGTGACATCGGCCATCCGGCCCACGGCGGCGGCCGTTCCCGCGATACTCCACAGCAGGGCTGCTGCCGCGACTGCTCTCCAGTTCATGATTCTCTCCTTGGGGTTACGCATCCAGACGATGCTCTTGCCATAAACGTGGCCATCGGGCCAATGGGGTTAGCTTGAACCCCCCCAAACCCGTCGTTATACTGGGCTGACCCCAACGAATCTCTCCTGCAAGCCCACGCGTAGCGCGTTGCAACCAAAAAGCGCCGGGTGTCGGACGGGAAGCCGATGCGGTCGGCCGTTATGGCCGGGCAACCCGCGACGCAGACACGCTTTCTGGCCGCATTTTGGCGGGACGGAGCGATCGGGGCGGGTGTTGTCGCCGATTTGCCGACTGCATGAAATGTCGCGCGGCGCGGCTCGCTCCCGAAGCCGCACCCGGAGTTGCCTGCGGCGCGCACCCGCGGCCTTGCAAGATCAATTCCATACGAGGGCGGAGGAGTTCAATGTCCAAGTTTTCCCCCGAAGCCATTCGCACCATTGCGCTCGTCGGACACGGCGGCGCCGGCAAGACCACGCTCACCGAAGCCTTGCTCGCCAAGGCTGGCGCGATCAACACGGCAGGCAGCGTGGAGAAGGGCACGACCGTTTGTGATTCCGATGCCCTCGAGAAGCAGTACCAGCATTCGCTGAACGCCGCCGTAGTGCACCTCGAGCATGCCGGCACGCGCGTGCACCTCGTCGACACCCCGGGCCTGCCTGATTTCATCGGGCGCGCCATCGGCGCGCTGCCCGCCGTCGAAACGGCAGCGATCGTCGTGAACGCACAGAACGGCGTTGAGATGATCACGAGCCGGATGATGCAATGGGTCTCAAAGCGCAACCTCTGCCGCATGATCATCGTGAACAAGATCGACGCGGAGAACATCGACCTGCCCGGCCTGCTCGCGAAAATACAGGCCGCCTTCGGCAGGGAGTGCTTGCCGATCAACCTGCCCGCCGGCGGCGGTAAACGTGTCGTCGACTGCTTCTTCAACCCCTCCGGTGAATCCGATTTCTCGTCCGTGGAGGAAGCCCACAGCGCGCTCGTCGACCAGGTAGTCGAGGTGGACGAAGTGCTGATGGCGAAGTATCTCGAGCAAGGGGAGATCGCGCCCGACGAGCTGCACGAGCCGTTCGAGAAGGCGCTGCGGGAGGGGCATCTGGTCCCGGTGTGCTTTGTCTCGGCACGCAATGGCGCGGGTGTCGCAGAGTTGCTCGACGTGTTTATCAAACTCATGCCCAATCCGACGGAGGGCAATTCGCCGCAGCTGCTCAAGGGAAAGGGCGAGCAAGCACAGCCCGTCCAGGCCGAGCCCGATCCTAAGAAGCATGTCCTCGCCCACGTCTTCAAGCTGGTGATCGACCCTTTCATCGGCAAGGTCGGCGTATTTCGGGTGCACCAGGGCACCATCAACAAGGACACGCAGCTCTTCGTTGGCGAGGGTCGGAAGGCTTTCAAAGTCGGGCACGTCTACCTGTCGCAGGGCAAGGAGTTGGTCGAGACCGACGCGCTCGTGCCGGGGGATATCGGGGCGGTTGCCAAAGTAGACGAAGTCCAGTTCGACTCCGTGCTGCACGATTCGCACGACGAGGACCATATTCATCTGGTGCCGCTCGAGTTCCCCATGCTGATGCATAGCCTCGCAATCGAGACCAAGCGCCGCGGGGACGAGCAGAAGATCTCGGATGCGTTGCACAAGCTCGCGGCCGAGGACCCCACGTTCAGAGTTGAGCACAATGCGACGGTGAACCAGACTATCATCAGTGGACTTGGCGACCTGCACATGCGCTACATCCTCGATCGCATGGCGAGCCAGTACCACGTGGAAGTCGCGACCAAGCCGCCGCGCATTCCCTACCGCGAGACCATCACCGGCAAAGCAGAGGGCCACCACCGGCACAAGAAGCAGACCGGGGGCGCCGGCCAGTTCGGCGAGGTCTTCCTGCGGGTCGAGCCGTTAAAGCGGGGAGCAGGTTTCGAATTCCGAGACGAGAGCAAAGGCGGCGTGATTCCGAACCAGTTCATCCCGGCCGTGGAGAAGGGCGTGCGTCAGGTGCTGGAAGCCGGTCCGGTCGCGGGCTACCCGGTGCACGACGTGCGCGTAAGCGTGTACGACGGCAAGCACCACCCGGTGGACTCGAAGGAAGTCGCCTTCATCGCGGCGGGCAAGCGGGCGTTCATGGACGCGATCGGCAAGGCACGCCCGATCATCCTCGAGCCGATCGTCAACATTGAGGTCACCGCGCCGGAAGCCAACATGGGTGATATCGCCGGCGACATGTCGTCCAAGCGCGGCCAGCTGACCGGCACCGATGCGCTCGGGCCGGGCATGCTGCTCATCAAGGGCCGCGTGCCGCTCTCCGAGCTCAACAACTACCAGGCGCGGCTGAAGTCGGTCACCGCCGGCCAAGGGTCGTTCTCCATAGAGTTTTCGCATTACGACCCCGTGCCCCCGAACCTCCAGAAAGACCTGTCCGCGCAGCACGCCAAGACAGCAGTCCACGCCGAAGAGGATTAGCGCCGGACTGGTGAGTGGTTCCCGGCCCGTATCCATGTTGAACGTCTCTATTGCCAGACGCGAAGCGGCCGGATGCTCTGATAAAGTGGCGCGATGGATGAAATCGTCCTGCGCGGGATGGCGAAGTGGCCGGACGTGCCTGCGGTCTACGGCTGGCTCTCGCTCGACCGGCGTGGACACTGGCTGATCAAGGGTGATCGGATCGCTAACTCCGGCGTCATCGCCTTCATTGGCCGCAACTACACGCACGACGAACAAGGCCGCTGGTTCTTTCAGAACGGCCCGCAACGGGTGTTCGTTGCGCTCGAGCACGCGCCATTCGTCTATCGCGTCGTGAATTCCAAGGACGCCGCGCTCGAAATCGAGTCGCATGTCGGCAAACCGGTAACGGCCGTCAGCGGCGCCTGGATCGACGAGATGGGTGTCGTTCTGCTCGAAACCGAGCACGGCATCGGCACCATCCATGACGGCGACCTCGACCGGCTCCTCCCATCTTTCGTCGATGCCAACGGAACCCTCCTCGATGAAACCGCGCTCGACGAGCTGCTGGAGCTCGTGGAAGGCGGCCAGTCCGTCGCGCTATGGCTCACGTTTCGACAGCGCAACATCAAGGTCGAGCCGATCCGTTCCGCCACTGTGCCCGGGCGCTTCGGCTTCATCGCGCACCCCGTCCAGCCAGCCGGCCAGCCAGAGTGCTGCTGACGTGATCGATTTGCGAAGCGATACCGTCACCCGCCCGACCGAGGCCATGCTTGAATCGATGCGCGAGGCGACGTTCATCGACAGGGCGGTAAACGCCATTGAGAGCTTCTGGAAGCGGGACTAGGTGACCGCCTGTCCCAATGAGGGCGTGCGTAGGTTTACGTCACTTAGTCGCTTAGTCACCCAGTTACATCATTTAAGGGCCTCGTCCGCGATATCGTCGAGCAGCTTCCCCACCGCCCGCAATGCTTTCACCGACTGGTCCGATCCAATCGCCGGCGGTTTGCGATACGCAACGTAGACCCTACCTGGCTCTTTCGGCAGCGTATAGATCGCAATCGAGTACGGGCAGAACACGATGTTGCGAGGGTCCGCCTCCATCGTGTCGCGCGAAACCACGACACTGCAGAACTCCAGCATCTGGGCGTCACGGTAGAGAAGGCGTGGGCGCCCGATATCCTTGCCGGTCCGCTCGAGCATCGTTCCGATGTGCGCCGTGTAGTTGAGCACCAAGCCGCGATTCTGAAGGGCGATTAGCACGCGCTCCTCTACGTCGGCAAAGTCCCCCTTCACCGAGCGCACTACGACGCCCGGCTCAGCCGCCTGGCTCGACGCTGACAGCGCCGCGGCAACGATCAACAGCCAGGGCCATATCCGTCTTGCGCTCATGATCAAAACCTCCGTTCGCTCAACTGCCCCCCGGAAGCCTGAGCAATCTTAGGAGGATTGCGGCCGGTGCGCAGGGGCCACGCGCACCGCGTGCATAGAAGAGCAGGGCTGAAAAGAACCGCGGTGCGGCGCCGGAGGAGGAAAGCGCCGCACCGCGGCTGTGGGAAAAGGATGCCGGGCAGGAACGCCGCCGTCTGCCCGGCGCGTCCTGCGCTCACCTCCGCCACCGTGCTAAGGCCGGCTGCCCATCGGGAAGGGCCAGGCTCCCGGAACCGCCACCGGCCGCGGAGCCACAGGGGTTGCTGCTGCCGTTTTGCGCCGCGCAATCTTTTTGCGCGGTGCTGCTTCCCTGCGCCTTGCAATCCTTTTGTGCGGTGCTGCTTTCTTGCGCCGCGCCACCTTCTTGCGGGCCAGCCTGCGTGTGGCCGGGCGTTTTCTTGCTTTGTGCTTCGCCAGCCGCATTCTTGTCAGTTTCTTCGTTTTCTTCAATTTCCTCTTGCCCGACTTCTTCTTCGCCTTCGGCATTCGCACCTCCTGTCACATTGCCCAAGCGACACACGGACGACAGAGCCGGGAACCTTGTGCCACCGCTCGCGCCGGCCTTTTTCGCGCGCTGCCCTAATGCAGGGCGGCCTGGGATTGGGTGGCCAGATCGCGGTACAAAAGTTCCGGATCTAGATCGATCCCGCCTCCCCAGGTCACGGCGTTCGACACGGGGTCGATCGCCACCCGGTTAAAGCTTGCCTCGTCCGAAATCGCGCTATACGACATCGTCGATACCAGGTCACCGAGATAAACGCGCCCCTCCAGCCCGTCGTCAAAACGGAGCCAAAGCGTGTAGTTGTCCTCGGCGCGACATTCGGTAATGGTGTGGTTCATGTTTCCTCTGCGGCTGCGATAACGTCGGTTCAGCAGGCTGGAACCCAAGAGATGGCGCCTCCCATGCTCGTTAAAAATCCCTGTCTCGCCCAACACCCCGTTCTAGTCCCAGGTGAGCGCGCCGCCGGTCTGGTACTCGATGACGCGCGTCTCGAAGAAATTGCGCTCCTTCTTGAGGTCGATCATCTCGGCCATCCAGGGAAACGGATTGCTCGCGCCCTCATACAGCACGTCCAGACCGATTTGCTGGCAGCGACGGTTCGCGATGTAACGCAGGTATTCCTTGAACATCGAGGCATTCAGCCCCAGCACGCCCCGCGGCATGGTGTCCTCCGCGTAGCCGTACTCGAGCTCCACCGCTTTGCGGAACAGCTCGCGCATCTCCTCGCGGAATTCCGTCGTCCACAGGTGCGGGTTCTCCAGCTTGATCTGATTGATGAGATCAATGCCGAAATTGCAGTGCATGGACTCATCGCGCAGGATGTACTGATACTGCTCCGCCGAGCCGGTCATCTTGTTCTGACGCCCGAGCGAAAGGATCTGGGCGAAGCCGACGTAGAAGAAAAGCCCTTCCATCATGCAGGCGAACACGATGAGGCTGCGCAGGAGCTTCTGATCGTTCTCTGGCGTACCGGTTCGGAATGTCGGATCGGTCAGCGTGTCAATGAACGGGATCAGGAACTCGTCCTTGGTGCGAATCGACGGAATCTCGCGATAGGCGTTGAACACCTCGCCTTCGTCGAGCTGCAAGCTCTCGACGATATATTGGTAAGCGTGGGTGTGGATCGCCTCCTCGAACGCCTGGCGCAGCAGGTACTGCCGGCACTCCGGCGCTGTGATATGGCGGTACGTGCCCAGCACGATATTGTTGGCCGCCAGGGAATCCGCAGTCACGAAGAAGCCGAGATTGCGCTTGACGATGCGGCGCTCGTCCTCGGTGAGTCCGTTGGGGTCCTTCCACAGCGCAATGTCCCGGCTCATCTGAATTTCCTGCGGCATCCAGTGGTTGGCGCACGCCGAAAGGTATTTCTCCCAGGCCCACTTGTACTTGAATGGCACCAGCTGATTGACGTCGGTCCGGCCGTTGATGATGCGCTTGTCGGCGATGTTGACCCGCTGGAACTCGGCGTCCTCCTCCTGCTGCCGCTGCCGCGCCACGGCGGGATCCACCGCCAGGCCGGCGCCTGCGCTCACTGCCTGCTGCTCCTCGAACTGCAACATCTTCAATCTCCTTATTGGCAGGATTCGCATTCAGGATTGCCGATCGAGCAGAACGTTGCGTCCGTCGCCGGCAGCACGGCGTTCAACTGCCCGGTGGTGACAGTGGACTTCTCTGCAGACGTCGCGCCAAGCGTCCTCAGGTAATAGGTGGTCTTGAGCCCGCGCACCCAGGCGAGCTTGTAGACCTCGTCGAGCTTCTTGCCCGAGGCGCCCGCCATGTAGATGTTGAGTGACTGCGACTGGTCGATCCATTTCTGCCGGCGCGCAGCGCACTCGACCAGCCACTTTGGATCGACTTCGAAGGAGGTCGCGTAGAGGCTGCGGACGTCGGGCGGGATGCGGTCAATCTTGGCAAGCGAGCCGTCGAAGTATTTGAGGTCCGCGATCATCACCTCGTCCCAGAGATTGAGCTCCTTCAGATCCCGCACCAGGAAGTCGTTCACCACAGTGAACTCGCCCGACAGATTCGACTTGACGTAGACGTTCTGATAGGTCGGCTCGATTGACTGCGAGAGACCGGTAATATTCGCAATGGTCGCGGTCGGCGCGATCGCGATGCAGTTCGAGTTACGCATGCCGACCTGCTGCACGCGCTTGCGCAAGCGGTCCCAGTCGAGCGTCATGGACATGTCGCATTCGATGAAGCCGCCGCGCTCCTCCGCGACGATCCGCAACGTGTCCGCCGGCAATATCCCGTGGTCCCACAGCGAGCCCTTGAAAGTCGAGAACGTGCCGCGCTCCTCGGCGAGATCGGTCGAGGCCGAAAAGGCGCAGTAGGCGATCGCCTCCATCGAGCGGTCGGCAAACTCTACCGCCGCCTGCGAGCCGTACGGGATTCGCAGTCTGTGCAGGCAGTCCTGGAAGCCCATGATCCCCAGCCCCACGGGACGGTGCTTGAAGTTGGAGTTGCGCGCCTTGTTGACCGAGTAGAAGTTGAGGTCGATCACGTTGTCGAGCATGCGCATCGCGGTGCTCACGGTGCGCTTGAGCTTTTCCATGTCCATGCGCCCGGTCGAGGAATCGAGGTGCGCGGGCATGTTGACCGATCCCAGATTGCAGACAGCGATCTCGTCGGGACCGGTATTGAGCGTGATCTCCGTACAGAGATTGGAGCTATGCACCACGCCCACGTGCTGCTGCGGGCTGCGGATATTGCAGGGATCCTTGAATGTGATCCACGGATGCCCGGTCTCGAACAGCATCGACAGCATCTTGCGCCACAGCTGGGTCGCGGGAATCTTCTTGTACAGCTTCAGCTCGCCCGTCGCGGCGTGGCGCTCGTATTCGAGATAGGCGCGCTCGAAGGCCTTGCCGTACTTTTCGTGCAGATCGGGCACATCGGACGGAGAGAACAGAGTCCAGTCTCCGTTTTCCATAATCCGCTTCATAAACAGGTCCGGCACCCAGTTGGCCGTGTTCATGTCGTGCGTGCGGCGCCGGTCATCACCGGTGTTCTTTCGCAGCTCGAGGAACTCTTCGATATCGAGGTGCCAGGTCTCGAGGTAGGAGCACACTGCGCCCTTGCGCTTGCCGCCCTGGTTGACGGCGACCGCGGTGTCATTGACCACCTTCAGGAACGGCACGACGCCCTGGCTCTTGCCGTTGGTACCCTTGATGTGCGCCCCGAGCGCACGCACGGGTGTCCAGTCGTTGCCAAGTCCGCCCGCGAATTTTTGCAGCAGCGCATTTTCCTTGATCGCCTCGTAGATGCCGTCGAGGTCGTCCGAGACCGTGGTGAGGTAACAGCTCGCGAGCTGCGAGCGCCGCGTTCCCGAGTTGAACAGCGTCGGCGTCGAGCTCATGAAGTCGAAGCTCGAAAGCACGTTGTAGAACTCGATCGCGCGCGCTTCGCGCTGGTCCTCGGGTTCGTTCAGCGCAAGCCCCATCGCCACGCGCATGAAGAAGACCTGCGGCAGCTCGATGCGACGGCCCTGCACGTGGAGAAAGTAGCGGTCGTACAGGATCTGCAGGCCAAGGTAGGTAAACTTCAGGTCCCGGTTCGCGTCGAGCGCGGCGCCGAGGCACTTCAGGTCGTAATTCGCGAGGCGCTCGTCGAGGAGTTCGGCCTCGATTCCGGTCTGCACGAAGCGCGGCAGATAGTCGGTGTAGCGCAGCGGCATTTCGGCCTGCGTCGTCTCCTCGCCCAGTGTCTCGAGCCGCAGCGTGTGCAGCAGCAGGCGCGCAGTGACGTAGCTGTAGCCCGGATCCTGCTCGATCAGCGCGCGCGCGGCGAGAATCAGCGATTTGCGGACCTCCGCCATCGGCACGCCGTCGTAGAGGTCGCGCTGCATCGCCTGCATGATCGGCGCGGGGCCGACTTCGCGCCCAAGGCCTTCGCACGCATCGCGCACCAGTGCCGTGATCGCCACGAGGTCGAGCGGTTTCCCGACCCCGCCGTCCTTGACGGTGATGGTCGAATGGCCGCGCTTTTCGTCCTGTGCCTGGCGCTCCTTCGCTCGCTCCCGGGCACGCTCCTCGCGATAGAGCACGTAGGCGCGCGCCACGTTGTGCTCGCCCCCCCGCATGAGCGCGAGCTCGACCTGATCCTGGATGTCCTCGATGTGGAACGTTCCGCCCGTGGGATGGCGGCGCATCAGCGCGCTGACGACGATCTCGGTGAGCGTTGTCACCTGCTCGCGCACGCGCGCCGAGGCCGCGCCGGTGCCCCCATTCACCGCGATGAACGCCTTGGTCATCGCGATCACAATTTTCGAGGGCTCGAATCCGACGACCGCGCCGTTTCGGCGAATCACGTTGTGTTGCGCGAAGCGCTCCTCATTACCGGCGGGAGTATCGGCGAGGGCCAGATTGGTCTCGGGTGCGACGCGAGCCGTCTCGGTGCCGACCTGCATATATTCAACTCCTTGAGTTATAAGTATTTTCTCACTCAAGGGGAGACCTCCTCCCCTCAACACTGATTCTTAACGGGCATCTGACCACAATATGTTGTGGTTCATTGGCCGTTTTGAACAAATTCTAGTGTTGCGGGTTTGTGAACGCAACAGATTTTTGAAGATGCGTTTAACTGTTCGTCAAGATT
>JAOTTL010000176.1:0-7187 GCA_029864385.1 Betaproteobacteria bacterium
TCGATGTTGGCCAGCTCCACGGCCAGGCCTTCCAGAATATGGGCCCGGTCGCGTGCCTTACCGAGATCGTAGATGGTCCGCCTCGTGACCACCTCGCGCCGGTGGCGCACGAAAGCTTCGATGAGCTGCCGCAGGTTGAGCAGCAGAGGCTGGCCGTCCATCAGCGCGACAAGATTGATGCCGAACACGGACTGCAGCATGGTGTGCTGATATAGATTGTTCAGTACCACATCTGGGGCTTCGCCGCGCTTGAGCTCAATGACCATGCGCATACCGTCCTTGTCGGACTCGTCGCGAAGCTCGCTGATGCCTTCGATGCGCTTTTCTTTAACCAGCTCCGCGATCTTTGCCAGCAGCCGCGCTTTGTTGACCTGGAACGGCAGCTCGGTGACCACGATGCGCTGCCGATCGCCGTTGTCGCCGCCCTCGAAATGTGCCCGAGCGCGCATATAGATACGGCCACGGCCGGTGGTGTAGGCCTCGCGAATACCCTGGGCGCCGTTGATGATGGCGGCGGTGGGAAAGTCCGGTCCCGGTATATGCGCCATCAGGCCGGCGATGTCGATGCTGGGGTCGTCGATATAGGCAACGCAGGCATTCACCACTTCGCCGAGATTGTGCGGCGGAATGTTGGTGGCCATGCCCACGGCGATGCCCGACGAACCGTTAACCAGCAGGTTGGGCAGCCGCGTGGGAAAGACAACGGGCTCTTTCTCCGATTCGTCGTAGTTGGGCGTGAAATCGACCGTTTCCTTGTCGATGTCGGCCAGCATCTCGTGGGCGACGCGCGCCATGCGCACTTCGGTGTACCGCATGGCGGCGGGAGGATCGCCATCGACCGAGCCGAAGTTGCCCTGTCCGTCGATGATCATTACACGCATGGAGAATGGCTGCGCCATGCGCACCAGAGCGTCATAGACCGCGGATTCGCCGTGGGGGTGATACTTACCTATGGTGTCGCCGACCACGCGCGCTGATTTTTTATAGGGTTTGTTCCAGTCGTTTCCAAGCTGGCTCATGGCGTAAAGCACGCGCCTGTGAACCGGCTTCAAGCCGTCGCGAACATCGGGAAGCGCGCGTCCCACGATCACGCTCATGGCGTAATCCAGATAGGACTGCTTCATCTCTTCCTCGATGTTGACTTGGAGGACTTCTTTTGCGAATTCACCCATAACAAATTGTTTTAAAAATCAGATACTTAAGTTATATGAACACGGCCGCCAAAAACCATTGAAGTCTATCATTTTCGTGACGCTCAAGTCTCGCTTTAATGGCCTGAAAACAGGTCCATTTGAGGCCTATTTTTAGGCCACTCGAAAGCACGCGCGGAAGCCCGCAAACGGACCCTGAAATCGGGCACCTACGCGGGAAAAAGAAACAGTGGCGGGATGAAACTAAAGGGGCGCAGCAGACGATCGGTTCACAGCGCGGGCCCGTCGATCTCCGCCGACGCGCTTACGCCGGGCACGGGTCCGTGAGTGGGCACCGCCCGCTCCAGCATGTCCAGATAGCTTCGAATGCGCTCGACGTAATGAACCGGTTCGGAGCCCCGCGCGTAGCCGTGCTTGAGCGTGCGGAAATGCTTCTTACGAGAAAGCAGCGGCAGCACCGTTTTCAGCGAATGCCAGCGGTGGGGATCCTGATCCAGCTGCTCGGCGAGTTCTCGCGCATCCTGCAGGTGCCCGAAGCCGATGTTGTAGGCGGCCAGCGCAAACCAGAGCCGATCCTCACCTTCGACCTCGTCGGGAATGCGCTCGATCATCTCGGCGAGATACCGCGCGCCGCCCATGATGCTCTGGTCGGGATCCAGGCGATTGTTTACGCCCATCGCCCTGGCGGTGGGCAGCGTCAGCATCATCATGCCGCGCACCCCGGTGGGGCTTCTGGCCCTCGGGTTCCAGTGTGATTCCTGGTAAGACACAGCCGCGAGCAGTTCCCATGGTATATCGTGCACCGCCGCCGCGCGCTCAAAGCTCTCGCGGTAGCGCGGCAGGCGGTTGAGTATCCGACGCATGTAACGCTTGGTGTCGACGTAATCGAAGATCGTGACGTGGCCGTAATAACGTTCATCCAGACCCGCCAGCAGACCGTTTTCGTCGGCCTCGTCGAACCATTTCTCCAGCCGCGCCTTCAATCGGTTTGCGCCGGGCGCCAGCACCCAGGCGAGGCTCTGCTCTTCGGAAATCGGAAACGCGATCTCGAGATCCGGAAAATAGCGCTGGTTGATGGCGACGATGTTGGAGTCCGCAACTGCGCAGTCCACATCTTGGCGCGAGACTTGCTCCAGAACTTCGTCGCTAGAGAGCTCGACGGTGGTGCCCCACTCCAGACCGGGGACATCCTGTTTGAGCTCTTGCAGTCGTTCCACGTAGCTGCTGCCGTCGATGACCAGCAGTCTCACCGAGGGCAACTCCGATATGTCCTTGGGCACGATTCCGCCGCGGTAGCAGACCACTTGTTGCTGCACCGTTTTGTAATCGGGTCCGAAATTGTGGACCTGTTCGCGCTCCTCGGTTCGCGTAAGCGCGGCGGCGGCCAGGTGACCCCTCCCGGACTGGATAGCCTCGAGAACTTCGGGAATGCTGTCCAGGATGACATAGCGGACCTTGACCCCGAGCGACTCGGCAAACGCGTGAGTCAGCGCATACTCGTAGCCGTCGAGACCGTCGCGGCTTTCGTAGAAGGTGGTGGATCCGTATCGCGTCAGCACCACCAGCTCGCCGGTCCGGCGAATTTCCTCCAGGGTGTTTCCCTCGGGGTTGCCGCAGCCGGTGATTCCCCCGGCGACGAGCGCAGCGCAGACAAGAAGAGAACGTGCTTTCATGAAACCGTGCTTGAGGAAAATAACGCCGCGATCTTCGCCTTATCGGGCTGCTTGACGACGCCCTTTTCGGTCACGAGCACGTCCACCAGCGCCGCCGGCGTGACGTCGAACACCGGATTCCACACCTCGGCGCCGGTGGCGGCGATGCGGGCATCACCAAGGGAGAGCAGCTCCTCGGCGGCGCGATTTTCGATGGGGATGGAAGCGCCGTCGGGGCACTCGAGATCGATTGTCGACGTGGGCGCCACCACCATGAATCCCACACCATGGTGGCGCGCGCTGACCGCCAGAGCGTAGGTGCCGATCTTGTTGGCCACGTCGCCGTTGGCGGCGACCCGATCGGCGCCAACGACGACCCAACGCACCTTACCCTGCTGCATGGCATAGGTCGCGGCGCCGTCAGCGATCAGGCTCACCGGAATGCGATCCTGGATCAGTTCCCAAGCAGTAAGCCTTGCGCCCTGAAGCCAGGGACGGGTTTCGTCGGCGTAGACGCGCTCCACCTTGCCGGCCTGGAAAGCGCTGCGGATCACACCGAGCGCGGTGCCATACCCAGCGGTGGCGAGCGCGCCGGCGTTGCAGTGGGTGAGCACGCCGCAGGGTGCGTCGATGAGCGCCGCGCCCAGCGCGCCCATTTTTCGGTTGGCCGCGAGATCCTCCTGTTGAATGGCAGTGGCTTCCTCCAGCAGCGCATCCGCAGGGTCGCCGTGGATATGCTCCAGCCTTCGCCGCATGCGCTTGACCGCCCAGCCAAGATTGACCGCCGTGGGCCGCGCTGCCGCCAGGAGTTCGAGATCCGCGTTCACGGCTTCGCGCCAGCTGTCCCGATTCTGCGCGAACCGATCCCGAGCAGCCAAAACGACGCCGTAAGCCGCGGCGACGCCAATGGCGGGCGCGCCGCGCACGGTCATGCTGCGAATGGCTTCGGCCACGTCTGCCGCGCTTTTGCAGACCACGTGCGCCATGCGCCCGGGCAGAAGACGCTGGTCGATCAGGCGCACCGCGTCATCACGCCACTCCACGGGCCTGATCGCGTCGTAGAGCACCGCGTCTACGGCACCGGGCAGATTGTCCTGCTGTGGCTCGATCATGCGTCGATTCGCCTAAACTTCGGCCCGGCGCCGTTGGAATGCCCCATTGGGGCCATTATCATGCGCCGTGTCATTCTTACGACGTACCTCATTCATCCGCCGCCGCGTGGCGGGGTCTTGTCACAAGCACTAAGGGAATTTTAGTTGGAATTCGTCGACACCCTCGTCGAAGCAGGCTGGATCATCCCGGTCGAGCCCGACGAAATCGTGCTTGAAGATCATGCCCTGGCAATTCGCGACGGCAGGATCGTGGCGATTCTACCCCAGGCAGAGGCCAATCGCCGGTTCGAGGCCGAAAGCAGGGTTGCCCTTCCCGGCCACACGATTATCCCGGGGCTGGTCAACGCTCACACCCACGCGGCCATGAGCCTGTTTCGCGGCCTGGCTGACGACCTCCCGCTGATGAGTTGGCTCAACGATCACATCTGGCCGGCGGAGCAGAAGTGGGTCAGCGACACGTTCGTTCGCGACGGCACGCGGCTCGCCGTGGCAGAAATGATCCGCAGTGGCACCACCTGCTTCAACGACATGTACTTCTACCCCGACGAAGCGGCAAAGGTGGCGAGCGAGGCGGGTATGCGCGTCGTCGTCGGGCTTATCGTTCTGGATTTTTCCAGCGTATGGGCAAGCAGCGCGGATGAATACATCACCAAGGGATTCGAGGTTCACGATCAGTTTCGAAACGATCCGCTGGTCACCACTGCGTTCGCTCCGCACGCGCCGTACACGGTTTCCGACGAGCCGCTGGAACGCGTGCGCACATACGCCGACGAGCTCGACATCCCCGTGCACATGCATGTGCACGAAACCGTCGGCGAGGTGGCTGATAGCGTCGCCAAAACCGGCGAGCGGCCGCTGGCGCGGCTCCAACGCCTCGGATTGCTCAGCAACCGCCTGCTGGCGGTGCACCTGACCCAGCTCGAAGAGGGGGAGATTGAAAAGCTGGCGGCGTTGGGTGTCAGCGCCGCGCACTGCCCGGAATCGAACCTGAAGCTTGCCAGCGGCTTCTGCCCCGTGGCCCGACTCGATCGGGTGGGCGTGAACGTGTGCATCGGCACCGACGGCGCTGCCAGTAACAACGATCTCGGCATGCTCGCTGAACTGCGTACCGCGGCGCTGCTGGCCAAGGGCGTGAGCGGTGACGCCAGCGCGATCCCGGCTCACTCAGCGCTTCGGATGGCGACGCTCAATGGCGCGAAGGCACTGGGTCTCGATGCGGAGATCGGATCCCTCGAGCCAGGAAAGGCAGCGGACATGGTGGCCGTGGATCTGACGCAGCTTGAAACCCAGCCGGTGCATCACCCCGTTTCCCAGGTGGTTTACGCCGCCGGCCGGCATCAGATCAGCGACGTCTGGATCAACGGCCACTGGGTGCTCAAGGGCCGTCAGCTGGTGACTTTAGACACGCAGCAGATCCTGCGCGAATCCCGCGACTGGGCCGAACGCCTCGCCGGCGCTTGACCCGCATTATTCACCAACCCACGGCTGTGGACGTGGATCTGCCCGCATCTGCGGCGTTTCGCTAGAAAAAGGCGCTCGACGTACCTACGGGTACGCCTTCGCCCCTTTTCCGTCGCGCGCCTTGCAGCTACGGGCATCTCCGCGCCCTCGCTTCGCGCGCTGGTGAATAATGCGGGTTAAGATCGCCCTCATGGTCACCACCACACGCAACGTCGATCCGGAAGAGATCTCGAAATTCGAGGCGCTGGCGGCGCGCTGGTGGGATCCGGAAAGCGAGTTCAAGCCGCTGCACGATATCAACCCGCTGAGGCTCGATTTCATCGACCGGCGCGCGCATCTTTCCGGCAAGCGCGTACTCGACGTCGGCTGCGGTGGCGGGATCCTTTCGGAGAGCATGGCCGCGCGCGGCGCCAAGGTCACCGCCATCGACGCATCCGAGGTGCCCATTAGCGTTGCAAAACTGCATCAGCAGGAAACCGGCAGCGACGTCGATTACAGATTGGCTACGGTGGAGGACATCGCCGATTCTGGTGAAGGCCCGTTCGACGCCGTCACTTGTCTAGAGCTGGTGGAGCACGTTCCGGATCCCGGCTCCGTGATCTCAGCTTGCGCCTCGCTGCTCGAACCCGGCGGTCATGTGTTCCTGTCCACCCTCAACCGAAACCCGAAGTCTTATCTGTTCGCTATCATCGGCGCCGAGTACGTGCTCAGGCTGTTGCCCAAAGGCACCCACGACTACGCAAAATTCATCCGCCCTTCCGAGCTCGACGCCTGGGCGCGGCGTGCCGGGCTCAAGCTCAATGAGCTCATCGGCATGAGCTACAACCCTTTCACCCGCCGCTACCGCCTGGGTGAAGACGTCAGCGTCAACTACCTCACCTGGTACCGGCGGAGCGGCGACTGATCCCGTGCCCCTGTCCGTGCGCACGGTATTGTTCGACCTGGACGGCACGCTGGCCGACACGCTGCCGGATCTCGCTTTTGCCCTGAACATCGCGCTTCAGGCGGAGGGGCTCGAGCCTCTTTCCAACGACGCCATTCGACCCCTGGTCACGGAGGGCGGACGCGTCATGGTGGACATGGCCGTGGGGGAACGCCGCAATGAGGAAACCAAAGATCGAATGCGCCACGCGTTCCTCGATACCTACGCCGAAAATCTCGCCAATCACACACGCCTGTTTCCGGAAATGGAAGAAGTGCTGGCAACGCTGGACGATCGCGGCGTTCACTGGGGCATCGTCACCAACAAGCTCGCGGCCTTCACCGACCCTCTGGTTCGCGCGCTGGGCATCGACCGGCGCGCCAAATGCGTCGTCAGCGGAGACACCACGGCGCATTCGAAGCCGCACCCGGAGCCCATGTTCTATGCCTGCCGCGCGGCCGGCGCGAATCCGGGGGAGTGCGTATACCTGGGGGACGCGGAAAAAGACGTGCTCGCCGGAAGACGCGCGGGCATGCGCACCCTGGTGGCGCTTTACGGGTATCTGCCAAAAGACGCAGACCCTCACGCCTGGGGGGCCACCGGCGTGGTGGATTCGCCATCGGGTCTCATCCGATGGCTCGACGACTACTCCTGATCGCGCATGAATGCGGACGCCTATTGCCGGGACAAAGTCGCCGCAGAAGGCAGCGTGCTTTATTACGGCCTTCTGTTTGTCCCCGATACTGCGCGCCGCGCGTTGACGGCGCTGCGGGCTCTGGGAGAAGAGCTACGCGAAGTGACCGACGCCTGTTCCGATCTCAACGTCGGCCGCAGCAAGCTTGCCTGGTGGAGCGAAGAACTGGCATGGGCGGCCCAGGGCAAGCCGCGC
>JAOTTL010000177.1:0-7172 GCA_029864385.1 Betaproteobacteria bacterium
GAACACGTTCGCGGTGGCGCCTTCCGTAGTGCGCAATCCCGGCTACGATCCGCTCAAGGATTTCGCCGGCATCTCGCTCACGTGCCTCGTGCCGCAGGTGCTAGTGGTGACTCCGTCGCTTCCCGTGCGCTCGGTGAAGGAGCTGGTCGCGCTCGCGAAGTCAAAGCCGGGCGAAATCTCGTACGCCTCGGCGGGCATCGGCGGCACCGGCCACATGGCGGCCGAGCTGTTCAACAGCGACGCCAAGATCAAGATGCTGCACGTGCCCTACAAGGGCAACGCCCAGGCAATCGTGGACGTCATGAGCGGACAGGTGATGATGATGTTCGACCAAGTGAGCACTTCGCTGGGCCACGTCAAGGCCGGCAAGCTGCGGGCGCTCGCCGTGACGAGCCGCAAACGCTCGCCGCTGTTCCCCGACCTCCCGACCATCGACGAGTCAGGCGTGCGGGGCTATGAGGACATCACTTTCAACGGCCTGATGGCGCGCGCTGGGACGCCGAAAGGGATTCTGGCGCGGCTGAATGCGGAGGTTGCCAAGGCCGTGCGCGTGCAGACGCTGCACGACCGGTTCCTGGAGCGCGGCGTCGAGCTGACGTCGAGTCCATCGCCTGAGAGCTTCACGGCCTATGTTGAGGCCGAATTTCACAAGAAGGCGAAGCTCGCGCGCCAGGCGGGAATTAGACCTCGGTGATGACTGACGACTGAAGATTCACGACTCGCGAATTACGGCTTTCAATTAAGTAAAGGAGAGAAATGTCGGTGCATGGCGAAGGCGCGCCGGATTTTAGGGCGCCGCCGGGCAGCTGCGACGCCCATTTTCACGTCTTCGGCCCCGGCGAGCGCTATCCCTATAGCGCGGACTTGCGCTACAAGCCGCCGCTGGCGCCGCTCGAGGATTACCTCGAGCTCGCGCGGCATCTGGGCATCGAGCGTCACGTGTTTGTGCAGCCGAGCGCTTACGGGCGCGACAACGCCTGCCTGCTCGATGCGCTGCGCGCGGTCGGCAGCAAGTGCCGGGGCATCGTCGATATGGACGAGAACATTCCGGACGCCGAGCTCGACCGCCTCAATGGCCTCGGCGTGCGCGGCGTGCGCGTGAACGTCAATCCGATCAAGCCGCCCGAGCCAGGGTTTTCGAAGACGATGCTGGCTCGCATCGAGCGGCTGGATCAGCGCTGCGCGGAGATCGGCTGGATGCTCGATTTTTTGACGCCCGGCTGGCTTACGCAGGAGCTGTTGCCCACGCTGAACAAGCTCAAGGTGACGTTCACTGTCGCGCACATGGGAATGTTCCTGGCGCGCGACGGCGTGAAGCAGCCCGGTTTTCAACAGTTCCTCGATTTCCTGCGCGACGGGTCCGGCCGGTCCTGGGTGAAGCTCACCGGCGTCTACCGCATGTCTGTCACACCCCGTTTCACGGACGCCGACCCGATGGCACGCGCGTTGATCGAAGCGGTTCCGGACCGGCTTATCTGGGGCAGCGACTATCCGCACCTTTCCTTCGCGGATAAGGTAGGCTCGGTGGAGCTGTTTAACCTGCTTGGGCGCTGGGCGCCGGAGGAGGCGACGCGACGGAAGATCCTGGTCGACAATCCGGCGCGGCTATTCCGATTCTAAACCCCGTGAACAGTGACCGGTGACCCCTCATGAGAAGAACTGGTGATGACAACCGGTGATGAGTACTGGTAACGGAAACTGGTGATGAGCAACGCGCTCTCACCGGACTCCGGGTTTTTCATCACCATCTTTCATCACCAGTAACCCGTCACCAGTAACTCACCATCCCGTCGGCCAGTTAGACTAGTAGTCTGTCATCAAGGGAGCACGCTGATGGTCAAGATCGAATTCCACGATCCGTCGGGACGCCTGGAGGTCACGACGCCGCATGCGCCGCGGCTCGCGAGCCTAGAAGGCAAGCGCATCGGGTTCGTCAGCAACGAGCAGTGGCAGGCCTACCGCATGCTGCCGCTGTTGAAGGAGACGCTCGAGGCGGATTTCCCGGCCATCGAGGTGCTGCCAGTGGATGCGTTCCCCCAGGGCAACGCGTTGATCCCGACCGAAGAGACGGCGGCGCTGGTTGAGAAGAGCGGGGTCGATGCTGTCATCGTCGGCAACGCGGCTTGAGGGGCCTGCGCCACAGCATGCGGCCGTGCAGCCGCTAGATTCGAAGCGCTGGGAATCCCGACGGTCACATTGACGCGGACGGATTTTGTCGGTGTCATGAAGAATGCCGTCTCCGGCCTCGGGCTCGCGCCCGACGCGGCGATGGTCACGTTCCCGATCGAGTTGTTCCTGCCGGGCAGCGACATCGCGTCCGTCCGGGCGCGCAAGCGCGAGTTCTACGACGGGCTCACGCGCTGGAAGTCGGAGTTCGCCGGCGCCGCGCCCGGCGAGAAGCCGCTACTCTCCGTCGAGGCCGCGAGTCACGAAGAGGCGCTTTTCAAGGCCAACAACCTGCTTCTTACGAGTCTCTGGGGCGACGGCCTGCCCCTGTGGCCCGCGACGCGCACGCGCGTCGACTGGATTCTCAAGGGTTCGGTGTTGCCGCGAACGCATGTGCTTGGCAAGTTCCCGCCGCGCGGCGGTGTCACGACGATTGAGACCTGCGCCATCGCGCTTGCCATGGCGGGCGGGCGTCCCGAGTATCTCCCGGTGCTGGTCGCCGCAGTAGACGCCTGTCTCGACACGGAGTCTGGCTTCGATCAGTTGCAGGCCACCTCGGGCGGTCCGTTTCCGGCGGTCATCGTCAACGGGCCGATCCGCAAGCAGATCCGCTTGAATTCCGGATTCGGCTGTCTCGGACCGGACCCGCAGCACCCCGCGGGCGCGAGCATTGGGCGCGCGCTGCGGCTGCTCCAGCAGAACGTGGGCGGCGCGCTGCCGGGCACGGGCACGATGGCGATCTTCGGCGCCATGCGCTATACCAACGCCGTCTTCGGCGAGGACGAGGATGGCCTGCCGCCAGGCTGGCTGCCGCACGCCGCCGAGCGCCACGGCTTCGCGTCGGGCAGCGACTCGATCTCACTCGTGTTCGCGAGCGGCGTCACCAACATCCGCCGCCGCGGCGCGAAGAAAGAGACGCCGGAGGAAGATATTCTGAACGGCCTGCATCGCATGGCCGATTTCATGCGCACGCCCAACCTCGCCGCACTGGCCGGCTACGAGAAGGGCACGCCCGGCATCATGATGATTCCGCCGGTGGTGGCGCAGACTATGGCGGGGCTCGGCTGGACCAAACCGTCCGTCCGCGAATTCCTGTGGGAGCACTCCAGGATCCCCTTGGAACAGATGCGCCGCGCCGGCGCGCCGGCCTGGATCGAGATCGACGCCAATCCGGTAACGCGCGCGAGTATCGATCTCGACCCATGGCCCATTTGCACGAAGCCCGACAACATCGTGTTCCTCGTCGCCGGCGGCTCGCATCCGACCCACAGTCAGTGGCTGCAGGCCCACTCGCCACGCGTGACCGGGCGCATGATCACCCTGCCCGAATCCTTCGACCGGTTGCTCGCGGACGCGGACAGGGATCTGGGGTGCGGGGATGACGTCTGTTTGGTCTAAGAAAGTGACGGGTGACGGGTGATGAGTGACGAAGTGATGATAGTAAATCTGCGTTCATCTGCGGCTAATATTTGGTTTTTGACGTTCCGTTTTACGTTTTACGATTCACGGCAATTGGACCGGTCACCGGTCACTCAAGAAAAGGAGGGGGAATGGATCTGGGAATCAAGGGACGCTCGGCGATCGTGACGGGCGGCAGCCGCGGTATCGGACGGGAGACCGCGCGCCAGTTTCTCGAGGAGGGCGTGCGGGTCACGATCTGCGGCCGCAACCAGGAAACGCTCGAGCAGACGCGTGCGGAACTCGCGAAAGCGACCGGCGGGGAAATTCATGCGGTCGTCGCCGACACGATCAAGGAACAGGACATCGGGCGGCTCGTGGACAGCGCCAGGCAGAAATTCGGCGCGGTGGATATCCTGGTCAACAACGCCGGCCAGATGTACTCTGGCCGCTTTGCCGTGATGAACGATGCGGGCCTCAAGGAACAGCTCGAGACCAAGGTGTTCGGGTTCCTGCGGGCGATCCGGCTCGTCTACCCGTCGATGAAAGAGCGGCGCTGGGGGCGCATCGTCAACATGATCGGGGGTGCCGGCAAGGAGCCCGACCCGTACATGTTTGGCAGCGGGATCACCAATAGCGGGCTGCTCAACATCACCAAGTCGCTTTCGACCGAGTTCGGCGAGGACAACGTGCTCGTCAACGCGGTCTGCCCGGGATGGGTCGACACCAACCTCTGGCAGCGCAACGCCCAGGGCCTCGCCTCCGAACTCGGCGCCCGGTCGGAAGAAGAGGCTCGGCGGCTTGCGGCGCGCAAGAACGCGCTCAACCGCTTCGGCAAGCCCGAGGAACTCGCAAACGCGATCGTGTTTCTATGCTCCGAGCGCGCGAGCTATATCACCGGCGTGTCAGTCAACCTGGACGGGGGACGACTCAAGTCACTTTGGTAGTTGCCTGGTAACTAAGTGACCAAGCGACTAAGAGCGGGTAACGAGATCAAGAACAGCAGCCGCAGATAAACGCAGAAAAAAGCTTGATATTGCTCAAGAAGTCCGTTTTATCCGTGTCTGTCAAAATCATCGGCCACGGAATCACACGGAATGACACAGCAGCAAAAGGCCCGGCGCATTACACGCCGAGCCGTCGCACCACGGCGCAAACGGGGAGAGTTGAGAAGGGTTCTACCTGGATTTGTTCTTAACGCGCCCGGTTTTTTGTCTTTCAGTGACGGAGGCCAGGACGCGCAGCCAGGAAGCCACTTGTTGGAAGACCAGGAACATTTCGTGGACGCGCCGTTGAGCGTTGCGTCCCCATAAATGCCGAGTATCGGGGTCTTGAAGCATCTCATCGAGCGCTTTGGCCACGTCATCCGGATCGTCGGGCGAAGACAGGGTCTTACCGTCCACGCCTTCCTGGATCTGCTGTCGAATTCCACAGGCATTGGATCCGAGAACGGAAATGCGTTTCCACATGGCTTCGGTTACGGTAAGCCCGAATCCCTCCTGGATCGAATTCTGGACCACAATTGTGGAACATCGTTGCAGGGCATTGACCATCAGGGCATTTTCGCGGCGAGAGACCATCGGAAGCGTCAGCAGCATCACGTCCTGCTGCATTTCCTTGTCAAGGGATGTGTATTGAGAGCAAAGTTTTCTCAAAACGTCCAGGGCCTCGGGGTCATCCTGCACCGATTCAGTGTCTGGACCGGCTAGGACCAAGCGGGTTATTCCGAGACGCTTGCGGTGAACGGGATCGCGGTCGTATTGGCCTTCATGCAAACGACTCTTCAAGCGAACGAAGGCTTCCAATAGTGGCGCAAATCCCTTCAACCGATCCCAACGTGAGATTTGCGTGATGATCGGGCGATGGAGCAGACCGAAATCGCCTCTCTCGACGGGGCTTCCAAATGTGGCGTCGGGCAACAGGCGCCGGGCCGGCGCGGCGAATCTCTGATCCAGCACCGGTTGAAAAGGCGCGGCCATCGATGCATTACAGAGCACTTCGACGACGCGGTGGAGCGAGAGCTCACGGTTCTTGTCACTTAGGGGATCGATAGCGGGATGGATGATCGATGAACGATGAGTCAGATAGTCCGGAATATACTCGTGAGCGCTGAAGACTACCTGATCGTAAGGCATGACGTAGGGACGGAGAAAGGACCATGCGGCTCGGGTCTGGTCCACATCCCGATCCAGTCCAATATGACATCTCCAGATCATCGGGTTCTTGATTCGCTCCTTTATCAGCGAGCCTACTCCCAAGGGCTGCGGATCATGAACCACCAAAATGTCCGTCGGATTTATGTTGGGAGAGAGCTCGTCGGCCAGTTGGTGGCTGATTTGATCGTAGACCGCCTGCTCTTCCGAAGTAATTTTGGGGTCCCCTTCACCGTGAATTAAATTGTGCATGCGCTTGGTGAAGCGGAAAAAGTCGGCATTATCGGTTTTGATTACGGCCCAGACCGTAATGACGCCCAGATCTCGCAGCAGAGAGATCACTTTGGGGAGCATCTCCGCAACGCCGCCCCCTTGAGCGGTAGAGTTAATCATCCAGACCTTACGGCCTCTCAATTGGCGAAGCAGAGGTCTACCTTCATTTCGCAGCTTTTGAACGGCGGCGCTGAGAAACGCAAGTTGCCCGTAATCTTCCAAGTCGGGCCGCGTCGGAACGTCAACCATTTCAATCATCAGAAGAATCCTTTTCTACAGGTTTAGCAAAGCTTTGCTGGAGTTTTCTGACGGGGGCTTATTTCTTGTTGAATCAGCGGAAGAAGGCAATGCCAAAGTCGAACAAGGAGATATGGTGATGAACAACAAGATTTTACTGGGATTGGGAGTATTTGTTTGATTCTGTTGGTCCGTGCCGGCCTTGAGCGGGATCAGAGTTCAGTTGCCGAGCAACCTATCCTACTCGCGGAACCTGGCGAGGGCCCGCTTCTGGCCCAAAGCAAACACTGCCTGTTAGATGCAATCGCGACTATTAAACCTTTACCGAGGAGTGCTTGGGTGTGTCCGTGTGTTTCCGTGGCTCAAAGAGTTTTTTGAGATCGCTGCCGGCCACTTAGTAGCTTAGTCACTCAAACGGCAGCGGCAAAAGCGAAGGGCGCCGGTTCCAGAAGGAACTCAGCGCCCCGTGACGCGGGGGATATCGCGTAGTCGTCGCTTAGTTCCAGCGTCCCCGGCCGTAGCCACGCTGGTTCGCCTGGCCGAGCCGCGTACCGCCGAAGTAGCGATCCGCGGTGGCTTTCTGCTCTGGCGTGAGCACCGCGAAGAGCTCTTTCACGGCAGCGCTCGTGGCTTGCATCTGCTCGGCGTGGAGTTTCATACGGCTCGCGTGCTGCTCGATGCGCTCAGCCGCCGATTCCGCGGTCGAGGGACCCTGCGCATGGAAGGCGACCATCGTCTCGACCTGGGTCTTGGTCTGCGTTGCGTAGGCCTCCCACGCCGATTCTTGGTCTGAGGTAATCTTCAGCTCATTCTTCAGGAACCCGAGACGGGCGTCCATGCGTTCGACCGGTCCGGCACCCGCTGCGCCAGGGCCGTACCCGCCGCGCGGCCCACCGCCGTAACCCATCATGCCGGGTCCGTGTCCGCCGCTCGGCCCACCGCCGT
>JAOTTL010000178.1:0-7160 GCA_029864385.1 Betaproteobacteria bacterium
TTCTTCTCCGGGTCGTAGCGCATTTCCACCTCGCCGATGAGCGGGAAATCCTTCCTGAACGGGTGCCCGATAAAGCCGTAGTCGGTAAGGATACGGCGCAGATCCGTGTGCCCGTCGAAAAGAATGCCGAAGAGGTCGAAGGCTTCGCGCTCGAACCAATTGGCGCTGTTCCAGATATCCACCACGGAATCCACCCGCGGCGGGTCGCCTTCAGCCACGACCCTGAGACGGATGCGCGCATTATGCTCGAGTGAGAGCAAATGGTAGACGACGGTAAATCGATTCTTCTCTGACTTGTCCTCATGGGTCACGCCCTTCTCCACCGCGCGAGAATACCCGCTGGCGGTGACCACCCTGCTGGTTTCCCAGTCGGCGATGCCGTACTCGAGATTATCGAGGCCGCACACGTCGATGAGCTGCTCGAAGTGAAACTCCGGCTGGTCGCGAAGCGCGAGACTCAGCTCTCGCAGATTGCCCGCGGGCAGTTCGACGGTGACCTGTCCGACGTAAACGCGACAGTCCGTAATCAACCCTTCGAACCGCTGCTGGACAAGCGCAGCGAGCTCTTCTGCAGTGTGAGACATGGAGGTGCGATTTCCCTAGCGCGCGATAGTGTTGGTGCGCCTGATTTTGTTCTGCAGCTGCATAATTCCGTATAACAGCGCTTCAGCGGTCGGTGGACATCCCGGGACATACACATCGACGGGGACGATGCGATCACAACCGCGAACGACCGAGTAGGAATAGTGGTAATAACCGCCGCCGTTGGCGCAGGAGCCCATGGAGATCACCCAGCGCGGCTCGGCCATCTGGTCATAGACCTTGCGCAGGGCCGGCGCCATCTTGTTCACCAGGGTGCCGGCGACAATCATGACGTCCGACTGGCGGGGGCTCGGGCGAAAAATGATGCCGAAACGATCCAGATCGTATCGGGCCGCGCCGGCGTGCATCATCTCTATCGCGCAGCAGGCCAGGCCGAAAGTCATCGGCCACATGGATCCGGTGCGGGCCCAGTTGATGAGTTTATCCGCGGTGGTGGTAACGAATCCCTCGCTCAGGCGACCTTCGATGAGACTTCCGCGCTGCGCCGCTACTCCCATTCCAGCGCGCCCTTTTTCCATTCGTAAATGAACCCGACCACCAGGATGGCGAGAAACACCGCCATCGACAGAAAGCCGAACAGGCCAATCTGATCCAACACCACCGCCCACGGAAAAAGAAACGCGATCTCGAGATCGAAGATGATGAACAAGATGGCCACCAGGTAATAGCGCACGTCGAATTTCATGCGCGAATCCTCGAACGCCTCGAATCCGCATTCGTAGGGTGACAGCTTCTCGGAGTCGGGCCGCTTTGGGCCGAGCATCGACCCCATCATGATCATCACCGCGCCGAGGCCTAAGCCGACGATGAGGAAGATAAGAATGGGGAGATAATTCGCCAGCACCTGAGTACGAATCTAGCCCGTTTGCTGTTTCAATCGACAGGGAAATTGCATTTGAGTTTCAGTTGCTTAGGCGAATTTCGCCAGCGCAAGACCAAACAAGTACTTTAGGGTAGCCGGGCTTTCGCTGTCAATCAGGACCGGACTCAGAAAGCGCTTGAATTTGGCTGGATATTATTATTTTTTTCAGAACCTTAGAAATATGATCTTGATTTCGAGTCAGTACACTCAGTCGACGCCGCCAGGCAACAGATCTGGCGCGGCACAAACGCCGCGCCGGTGAGGGCTGAATGCCCTTGATCGAATATGGTGCCGACGGCCGGACTCGAACCGGCACGGCTTGCGCCACTGCCCCCTCAAGACAGCGTGTCTACCAGTTCCACCACGTCGGCCATAACCTTACGCACGCGGGCCGCACATTCACGTTGCCCCGCGGCTCAATCTCTTTCATTGCCCGCCCGGCGCATCCGGGGTGGCAGGCACGTCTGAATCCGGAGCTGGATTCTCGCCGGTCACGCCGGCGGGCACGTCCGATGCCCCTCCAGGTGCAACGCCCCCGGCATTCAATCCGCCGTCCGGGACCTCATCCTGGTAACGCTCCACCACGCTCTGCCGGTCCACCGTTCGCGTGGTGATGTAAGCGAGCCCGGCGCTGTTACAGAAAAACAGCACCGCCAGCAGGGCGGTCAGCTTGGCGAGAAAGGACGCAGGACCCCGGCTACCAAAAATGCTGCCCGATGAACCGCTACCGAAGGCGGCGCCGGCGTCCGCTCCCCGGCCCTGCTGCAGCAGAATCAGCCCGATTAGCGTGAGTGCCACCAATATTTGAAACACAAGAAGTATTTGATGCATCGATATTCAGCCTGCCGTTTGGCAAATTGTAAGGAACTCATCGGCCTTAAGCGAAGCGCCTCCGATGAGGCCGCCGTCGATTTCCGGCATCGCAAACAGCGCCTCGCAGTTGCTCGCTTTCACGCTGCCGCCGTAGACGATCCGTATTTCCGCCGCGCCCCCCGAGCCTTTGGCGGCGAGGCGATGGCGAATGAAAGCGTGCACCGCATTGGCCTGTTCTGGTGAGGCATTACGTCCAGTACCTATCGCCCATACGGGTTCGTACGCCACCACGCCTTTTGTCATAGCTGCGGCGCCAACCTGCTCGAGAACGGCGTCCAGCTGGCGGGCAATCACCGATTCGGTCTCTTCCGACTCCCGCTCTTCGAGGGTCTCGCCGACGCACAGAATCGGCGCGAGGCCCGCGTCAATCACCCGCGAGAACTTCTTCGCCACCAGCGCGTCGCTTTCCGCGTAGCCGGCCCGGCGCTCCGAATGGCCGACGATGACGTAACGGCAGCCGAAATCCGCGAGCATTTCCACCGCCACCTCGCCGGTGAAGGCGCCCGAAAGGTGCTCCGAAGCATTCTGGGCCCCCAGCACCAGGGCGGTGCCCTCCATCGCCGCCGCCGCAGCCGGAAGATAAACGAAAGGCGGGCAAACAACGGTTTCCGTCGCCCAGGAGACGTCGTGGCCTTGGATTATTCCCGCCAACAGCCGCCGGACGTCATCCAGCCCGCCGTTCATTTTCCAGTTCCCTGCAACCAAAGGCCGACGCATAGCTCGAATGCCTGGTGATCCTTACGCGGGCAAAAAAGACCGAGAAGCTTAAACAGTGCCCCGGTCAAAATCAATTTACGACCGCACCGGCACCTTCGAGGACAGCGGATTTGGGCACGATTTCTTATCTAGATCGCGTTGCTTCAGCCGGCAGCCAGATCGCTCACCCGCTGCGCAAGCTGCTTGGCAAGTCCTTTGACTTGTGACGCATCGATGCCTTCCACCATTACCCGGATCACGGCTTCCGTGCCGGACGGCCTGAGTAGCACACGGCCTGAGCTGCCAAGCTCGTGCTCCGTTTCCTCCACCGCGCGCCGAACCTCGCCATCTTCCGCCAGCGCTTTTGGCCTGGCGGCGCGCACATTGATGAGCACCTGAGGGTATTTGCTCATGCCCTTTCGGAGATCCTTGAGCGAAGTCCCGCTTTCGACGGCCGCGCAGAGCACCTGCAGCGCAGACACGATACCGTCCCCGGTGGTGGCGCGGTCGAGGCAGATAATGTGTCCGGAGGTTTCGCCGCCGAGAATGCATTTCTTGCTCTGCATCATCTCAAGCACGTGACGGTCTCCGACCTTGGCCCTCAGCAGGTGAACACCGCGACGCTTGAGCGCTTCCTCCAGCCCCAGATTGCTCATTACCGTTCCCACTACCGCCCCGTTCAGGGCGCCGGCGAGGCGCCGCTGCTCGGCGATGACGAACAGAAGTTCGTCTCCGTCAACGATGCTGCCGTCACTGTCCACCATGATGACCCGGTCGCCGTCGCCATCGAAGGCAATGCCTAAGTCGGCACCACCCTCGAGCACGGTTTGCCGAAGCCGATCAGGCGCCGTGGCGCCGGAGTGCTCGTTAATATTGAGACCGTCCGGTTCGACCCCGATGGCGCTTACCCGGGCGCCGAGCTCTTCAAACACCTGCGGCGCCACGTGATAGGTGGCGCCGTGAGCGCAGTCGAGAACGATGCTCAAACCTTTCAGCGAGAGCCCCCAGGGCACGGTGCCCTTGCAGAATTCGATATAGCGCCCGGCCGCATCCTCCACCCGATGTGCTTTGCCCAACTCATGGGATTCCACCGTCGTAAGGGGCACGTCCAGAGCGGCCTCAATGGCGAACTCCACCTCGTCCGGCAGCTTCTTGCCGTCGCTGTCGAAGAATTTGATGCCGTTATCCGGGTAGGGATTGTGGGAGGCGCTGATGACGATGCCCGCGCGGGCGCGAAGCGTGCGCGTCAGATAGGCGATGGCCGGCGTGGGCATCGGCCCTAATAGCCCCACGTCCACGCCGGCGGAAGTTAGCCCGGCTTCGAGCACCGATTCAAACATGTAGCCCGAGATGCGGGTGTCCTTGCCGATGAGCACCACGCCTTTGCGACCCTCGGCGAGCACCCGCCCGGCCGCCCAGCCGAGCTTGAGAACAAAATCCGGAGTAATGGGACTTTCACCGACTCTGCCCCGAATGCCGTCGGTGCCGAAATAGCGTTTCATCGCGCGCCGAGGAAATGGTTACGGCCCGACTGCCTCACCCGTTGGGCTATACGCAGGGCATCCAGGGTCGCACCGACGTCATGCACTCGGATCAGCCGGGCGCCGTTCAGGTAAGCCATCAACGCCAGCGCGACGCTGCCGTGAACGCGCTCCTCCACCGAGCGATCCAGCAGCACCCCGATCATCGATTTTCGCGACAAACCCACCATCACAGCATAGTTCGTCGCCGCAAATGCGCCGAGGTTGGCAAGCAGTTCGAGATTGTGCTCCAGCGTTTTACCGAAACCAAAACCCGGGTCGATGTAGATCTTGCTGCGGGAGATGCCGTGACGCTCACAGGCGCTGCCACGCTCGACGAGAAAATCGCGAACCTCGCTGACCACGTCCTTGTAGCGGGGATTAGCCTGCATGGTCCTTGGCTCACCCCGCATGTGCATCAAGCACACGTCGACCCCGAGATTGGCGGCAGCGTGGAGCGCACCCTCTTCACGCAGCGCCCGCACGTCGTTGATCATGCTGGCGCCGGCGGATACCGCTTCGCGCATGACGGCGGGCTTGCTGGTGTCCACAGAAATTTTTACCGGGAGCTCTGCAGAGATAGCTTCGATGACCGGTATTACCCGCTGGAGCTCCTCTTCCGCGGAAACGGAGGACGCCCCAGGCCGTGTCGACTCTCCGCCGACATCGATAACATCCGCGCCTTCGAGGCGCATCCGCCTCGCCTGCTCCAGGGCAAGAGTAGGCGCGACGAATCGTCCGCCATCGGAAAACGAATCCGGAGTGACATTGAGGATCCCCATGATTATGGGGAGATTCGCGGCGCGCGGAATTTGCCGCAGCTTGCAGCTGTCGATGGCTTGGCTACTTGCTCGCGCGTTCATTTAATGCCCGCCGTTGTACGCGGCGGCCATGAATACGGCCAACCTCAGTGCTGGCTGGCGGGCCCGCCGATTTTGCCCGATGGCTTGTCCTTTTCGCCCTCACTGCTCTCGGCCTCACCCGAGGTCGAGCCCGGATCGGTCCAGTCTTCGGGAGGTTGCGGCTCCTTGCCGGCCATGATGTCTTTAATCTGCTGGGTATCGATAGTTTCGTACTTCATCAGCGCCTCGGCCATGAGGTGGAGCTTGTCCGTTTTCTCTTTGAGGATCTTCTCTGCGCGCTTGTAGTTACGGTCGATGATGTTGCGCACTTCTTCGTCGATTAGGTGCGCGGTTTCGTCGGACACCTGTTTGTGCTGGGTCACGCTGTGACCAAGAAAAACTTCACCCTCTTCTTCGGTATACACCAGCGGCCCGAGCTTTTCCGAAAGGCCCCATTTTGTGACCATGTTGCGCGCGAGCTCAGTGGTGCGCTGGATGTCGTTGCTGGCGCCGGTGGTCACGCTATCGCGGCCGAATATGAGCTCCTCGGCGATTCGCCCGCCAAATAGACTCGAAATCTGGCTTTCGAGGCGCTCCTTGCTGTAGCTGTAACGATCTTCTTCCGGCAGGAACATTGTGACGCCGAGCGCGCGTCCGCGCGGAATGATAGAGACCTTGTATACCGGATCGTGAGAGGGCACCGACAGACCAACGATGGCGTGGCCCGCTTCGTGAAAAGCGGTGAGTTTCTTCTCCGCCTCGTTCATCACCATGGACTTTCGCTCTGCGCCCATCATGATTTTGTCCTTGGCCTTCTCGAACTTTTCCATGTCCACCGTGCGCTGGTTGGCGCGCGCCGCAAAAAGCGCTGCCTCATTGACGAGGTTGGCGAGATCGGCGCCTGAGAATCCCGGCGTGCCCCGGGCGATGATGCTCGCGTCCACGTCCTTGTCCAGCGGCACTTTGCGCATGTGCACCTTGAGTATCTGCTCGCGCCCACGGATGTCCGGAAGGGGCACCACAACCTGTCGGTCGAATCGACCCGGTCGAAGTAGCGCGGGATCCAGCACGTCTGGGCGGTTGGTCGCGGCGATCACGATCACGCCCTCGTTGCCTTCGAAGCCGTCCATCTCGACCAGAAGCTGGTTCAGCGTCTGCTCCCGCTCGTCGTGCCCGCCGCCCAAGCCCGCGCCGCGATGTCGGCCGACGGCGTCGATCTCGTCGATGAAAATAATGCACGGCGCGTGCTTTTTTGCCTGCTCGAACATGTCGCGGACCCGAGACGCGCCCACGCCGACAAACATTTCGACGAAGTCGGAGCCAGAAATCGTAAAGAAAGGCACCTTTGCCTCGCCGGCAATGGCGCGCGCAAGCAGCGTCTTTCCGGTGCCGGGCGCCCCGACCATGAGAACGCCACGCGGAATCTTGCCTCCGAGCTTCTGGAACTTTGCAGGGTCGCGCAGAAAGTCGACCAGCTCCGCGACCTCTTCTTTCGCCTCATCGACACCGGCAACGTCAGAGAAGGTCACTTTGACCTGGTCCTCGCCCAGCAGTCGCGCGCGACTCTTACCGAATGAAAGTGCGCCACGGCCGCTGCCGCCGCCCTGCATCTGACGCATGAAGAATATCCATACCCCAATCAACAGCAGCATGGGGAACCAGGAGATAAAAATCTGCATCAGCAGCGACTGCTGCTCCGGCGGCTTCGCCTCGATGGTGACACCGTTTTCGAGCAAGTCACCGATGAGCGCGCGGTTGTCGGTT
>JAOTTL010000179.1:0-7121 GCA_029864385.1 Betaproteobacteria bacterium
AAACTCCTCATTACACGGAAGGGGAGATAGATGGCAGTTCAAGGAAGTTTGCGACCGGGGCAGGCGAGCCAGCCGCTGGCGCTCAATATGAAACTCATCGCCCACAACGAGCTTGCGGGCTTCGGCGCGGTCGGCGAAGGCATCAACATGCAGGCGACCAAGGACGGGCGGCGCATCCTGTGGCTCGCGCACGAGTCGGCACCCAAGAATTTCACTGGGGTGGATGTGACCGATCCCAAAAACCCGAAGATGGTAATTCAGACCGACCTGCCCCATGCCAAGGTGCGCTCGAACTCGCTCGACGTCGTGGGCGACATCATGGCGGTTGCCTATCAGACCAAGGAATGGGGGCTCAAGCCCGCGGGCTTGGATCTCTTCGACATCAGCAAGCCGGAGGCGCCGAAGCTCATTTCGCATTTCGACCGTTCGGGCCCCCACTCGCGCGGCGCGCACTGCGTGTGGTTCGCGGACGGGGAGTACGTTCACCTGACTTCGGGGTCGGCCGACTTCGAGCCGAGCGATCCAAAGGACGACCAGTTCTACCAGATCATCGACGTTCGCGACCCCGCGAAGCCGAAAGAGGTCGGCCGCTGGTGGCTGCCAGGAACCCGCAAGGGGGATCCCGAGGGGCCGCTGCCGCGCCATCCGCGTTTCGACGGCGGCTACCGTCCGCACAACACCAACGTGTATCCGCAGCGCCCCGATCGCGTCTACATCGGCTACATCGATGGCGGCACGGTTATTCTGGATATCAGCGACAAGTCGAAGCCCAAGCTGGTGACGCGCTGGCGCCACTCGCCGCCCTTCAATGGCTTTACTCATACCGTGATGCCGCTGTTCAACAAGGACGGTACTATCATCATTACGGATGAATGCACGAAGGACAACGGCGAGGACTGGCCCAAGCTCGCCTGGGTCGTGAATGGCAGCGACGAGACGAACCTGGTACCGGTCGCCACGTTGCCGTTGCCGCCGCCAGAAGTGTTCACGAAACGCGGCGGGCGTTTCGGCGCGCACAACCTGCACGAGAATTATCCAGGGACGTGCTCCATGCGCTCCGAGCACATCGTTCTGGGCACGTTCTTCAACGGTGGCGTGCGCGCCTACGACGTCGCGAATCCGTTGCAGCCGCGCGAAGTCGCTTATTTCGTTCCGGCCACGCCGGCTCTGACGCCGAAGGGCTCTGCGCAGATCAACGATGTGTTCTGGGATGATCGCGGCATTGTGTACGCGGTGGATCGTTTCACCGGCGGACTGTATTGCCGGAGATGAACCTCTAACACCACTGACCAGTGACGGGTCACGGATAGTTGAGATGCTGACGCAGGACACGACCACGACGACGCGTGATGTCCTCGCCGGGCTCATCCCGGTTTCGATCATCACGGGTTTCCTCGGGAGCGGCAAGACGACGCTCATCAACCGGTTGCTCAAGCGACCCGAGATGAACCGCGTCGCCGTGATCGTGAACGAGCTGGGGGAGATCGGCGTTGACAACGATCTCGTGGAGGTCTCGTCCGAGCAGATGATGCTGCTCAACAACGGGTGTCTGTGCTGCGTGCTGCGCGGTGACCTGCAGGAGACACTGCGTGAGCTCTTCGTCCAGCGCCGCAACGGCGAGATCATTGACTTCGACCGCGTGATCATCGAGACCACGGGGTTGGCTGATCCCGCTCCGGTGATGCAGACGCTGCTCACGGATGCGCTCCTGCTGGAGCAGTTCCGGCTCGACTGCGTAGTGACGATCGTGGATGCCGTCAACGCCATCGGCCAGCTCGGCCAGTTCCAGGAACCGCTGAAGCAGGCGGCCCTCGCCGATCGCCTCGTGATCACCAAGACGGACCTCGTCACCGAGAAGCAGCTCGAGACGCTGACTTCGCGCCTGCGCGAGTTGAATGCCCGCGCCCCCCTGCGAATCGCGATCAACGGCGAAATCGAGCTGGCATACCTGGTCGACGTGGGCCTGCGCCGCACGCACGCCGATCTCGAGGAGGTCGAGCGCTGGCTGGGCGCGACCGGTGATCACGAGCACGGCCACGTTCATGACGAGGCGGTACAATCTTTCGTGCTGCGCTTCGAGCGACCGATGCCGTGGGGGTCGTTCACCCAGTGCCTCGATGTCCTGACGGCATTGCGCGGACCGGACTTGCTGCGCGTCAAGGGACTCGTCAATGTGGACGGCAAAGCTGGCCCGATGGTCGTTCAGGGCGTGCAGCACCTGTTCCATCCGCCGCTCGAGCTGGCTGCCTGGCCCAGTGAGGACCGGAGCACGCGACTCGTGTTCATCACCCGTGATATTCCACGGCAGACGGTTGTTGATCTTTTTGCCGCTATCGGAGCGGTCGGGTCGCGGGCGAGCTAGTTGTTCCTTCTTTGCCCGGGCCGGTAGGGTGAGTGCTCGACTGAATCGATGTAATGTGGCGTAAGCTTTTCACCGGACCGAGTCGCAGGATCATGGAGGAATATCGCGTATGAAACGCCCCGTTATCGTGTGTTGCACTCTCGCATTCTGTGGCATCGGGATGGCCCACGCCAGCGTACCACCGCAGTCGCTGGAAGAAGCGACATTCAGGGCCGCGGCGGAAGCCCAGAGGAATGCCAGGACACTGAGCGAGGCACAGGATCGCGCGGTCGCCAATTACACGCGCAACAAGGGCCGCATGGCCGCTGCAGCAAAAATAGAGCAAGCCAACAAAGCCGCAGCGGCCGAGGCGAGAGACAAGCGTAACAAGGGCCGCATGGCCGTTCGAGCAAAAAGAGAGCAAGCCAACGCCGCAGCGGCCGGGGTGACAGCCGAGCAAAAGGCCAAAAAGGAGGCCAAGGCGCTCGCCAGGGCACAGGACCGAGTGGTCGCATACTACAAACGCAGTCTGGGCAAGGGCAGCGACACCGTGGTCGCAAAGGCGGTAAAAGGGGTCGAAAAGCTCACTTGCTTCACCGGGGTCCGGGATCGACATGCGCGGATTGGCGTCCAGCTGGTCAACGGGAAGGTCGACTACTTCGCGTTCTACAGCAAGTGGAAGCCCCGTACCTGCTCGATCGATGTAGAGCGCAACGGCTCCGCCGGCCGTTGGGAGGATAAAGGAGCGACTTCCAAGGTGACGCTCTTGGAAGAGACGGGCGTTTTGCTGATCGATCGCAAGAGCGGGGGCTACCGCTTCGTCTTCCGGAATGTCGACCGCATGCGCTACTGCGGCATGTACGGAAAGATCAATGGCAGCCTCACCGTCATGCGCGGCAAGAAAAAATGCGTCGTGCAAGGCATCATGGACGGGCACCAAGGATGAGATGACTAGAGCTTGACTCAAGAATACGAAGAACCAGGTTTAGCAGCTATCACCCAAACCCCGCCTCGGCGGGGTTTTTGTTTTGGGGCAGGGGAGGGACTGCGGTAACGCGGGAAGACATGCGTCGCCAACATAGATCCTGCTGCCGCCGTTCTGCGTGCAGATTTCACGGCGAGACATTACGGCGTGACGAAAATTCGATACCACGACGAGCCCGACGGCGGTCGCCTTTGCCATCGAGCGCGAACTAGTTGGCATTCCGTTGGTGCGGTGTTTGTTGTGCCCAATACAAAACAAGGAGTTGGCGATGCGAGCGGTTACCGCGCCATTCTGGCACGGAACCTGCAATGGTTCAGGCAAGAACGAAACTGGAGCTGAAAGCAAGCCATGGTCATCTACCTGGACGAGTACCGGAAAGCGAAAGCGGCGAAGCGCGTCGAGGTGGCAGAGCGCTACGACGAGGAGCTGCTGTGCGTGAACTGGAACCCTGCGGTGAGGCTGATTGCGATGTCATGCTTCCAGACCGAACAGGAGTTGAGTCCACAGCTCCCCGAGGACTTCTCGGAAATTGACGCCGGCGCCTTTCTCGACCGCGTCTACGCGCTCGCGAGCCAGATCTAAACGAATCATCTCCCCCGGAGCGGGCCGTGCCCTTGTGGCCGGTCCGCTTTGTTTTGTACTGCCCCGCGCTGATGGATGACGGCGAGCGGCCTCTTTGTCAGACGCGGGCCAGCACCTGGCCCCAGCGTGGGTCGGGACGGCGCTGCATGCGGTCACCCGCTGCATGGAGCGCCGCCCACGTCGTCGAGAGAATGTTGAGCAGCACTGGCCGGCCGTGCTCGGCCTCGAGCAGGGGCACCGCGTGGATGGCGAACCACAGCCCGCCCGGCATCAGGAGCGCCTGGGCATCGGGTGTCTCGCGCAGAACCTGGCCGCCAAGCTCGAGTGCGAGCTGGTAATCGTCGGCCGCGCTGGACGCTTTATTTTGAGCGAGCGAGCGTCCGCGTGAGCGGCAGGCGAGGACCTCGACGCCGGCTTCGGCGAGGTAGCGGGTCAGCGCGGTGTTAACCGCCTCGGGCCAGCGGGTCGCCAGCGCAATCCGGGTTGCTCCAAGGTGCTGCAGCGTCGCGATATGCGCCTCGAGATCCGTGTCGCACGGCAGTCCGGTTCGCGCCCGGCCTTCGGCAAGAATTTCGAGCACCCTTTTCCGGCCGAGAGCCGAGGCCACCGGCACGCCGCTCAACGAGATGCGGTCCACGTTCTTTCTGGCGAGCAGGTCAAAGCGCTCCCAGAGGGTCGGCAATTCAGTTTCGACGGCTTCGAGGCTGTACTCCGTCAGGTTGAGGCCGGTCGTGACCAGCATCATGCCCTCGGGGGCAACGCGGTAGAACTGGTAGGCATCGAGGTCGGTGTAGAGATGAGGAATGACGTAGCCGAGCTGGTACCAAGGGGTGATGATGCTCATTACGAGAGTACTCCAGGGGTTGGATTTGCGCGCAGATGGTACATTATTGGCACGGCGGTCCCGAAGCGAGTTGACGGTCGTTAGCAGCGACAACGTTCCGGTCCTCGCCAAGACCCGCTGAAGCACCTCCAGCCAGCTATCATATACATCAGTTACAGGAATTGCGGTGTCGGCAGTCGCGAGTCTGCCGCCTAACGCGAAAGCACGCCGCTGCGGGAAGAACGCAAACAACCGGAGGGAGAGGGCGCATGAAACTGGATTGGCCGACTGACCGTCTCGATTACGTCCCGATCACCGACCGACCGCCGCTGCCGCTGCCGGGGGGCGCCAAGGTGGTGGTGTGGCCGTGCATCAACGTCGAGAACTGGGTCATCAGCGAGCCCATGCCTCGCACAGTGGTCAATCCGCCGGGTGGGGTCGTCAAGAGTGTCCCGGACATACCGAACTGGGCGTGGCACGAATACGGCAACCGCGTTGCCTTCTGGCGGATAAAGAAAATTTTCGATGAATTCGGTGTCGCCGCTTCGCTGGTGCTGAATGGCTCGGTGTGCGACGTCTATCCTCAGATCGTCGATGCCTGCCTGGAATCGGACTGGGATCTCGTCGGCCACGGCTGGATCCAGCGCGCGCTGCCGGCAGTGCCCGACCAGCGCAAGATGATCCATCGCGTCTTCAAGCACCTCAAGGACTATGCGGGAAAGCCGCCCAAGGGCTGGCTCGGCCCGGCACTCGCCGAGACGCACGACACGGTGGATTGGCTCGCCGAAGCGGGATTCGAATACGTCGCGGACTGGGTGCTCGACGACCAACCGGTCGATCTGCGCACCCAGCACGGCACGCTGGTCAGCATTCCCTACACCCAGGAGCTGAACGACCTCGCGATGCTGTTGATTCAGGGACACCGGGCCACCGAGTACGCCGACCGCGCGATCGACCAGTTCGACCAGTTGATCGAGGACGCGGCCGCCGGCTCCTCACGCGTCATGTGCTTTACCCTGCACCCCTACATCATGGGGGTCCCGCACCGGGTCAAGCATTTACGGCGCATTCTCGAACACGTCTGTAACCGCCCCGATACGTTGGTATGGACCGGCGAGGGGATACTCGAATGGTACAAAAGCGTGCGGCCCAGGACCGGCTGGCCGCCGGTCAAGGCAAAGGGCGGAAGGAAGAAGGTCGCCGACCGGGCCAAAGCCGCGCGCCGGAAGTAACGACCACGATCTCGGTTCGGGGCGTGCTGGTATAGCACTGCTTGCGGCGTCGAGTACGGCACAAGCGATGTTCGCCCGGGCCGCTGGGGAACGAGGGCGGAGCGACCTAACCGCCCAGCCACCAGGGCATGTCGAAAAACTGCAGCAGCACACCCCCCGGATATCGCAAGGTCAGGAAATGGGACATGACGCCAAGGAAGGCAACGCCGGCAATTCCCATGACCGCGTGTTTCAAGGGCGCGCCGCCGACCTTGTTCTGGATGAAGAGGAAAATGAACAGGGCGCACCCGATCGGAAAGCCGACCAGTCCAACCAGCGCAAACATGCCGAGAATCCAGCCGAGATAATGGTAATCGCTGAAATCGACCTTAAGGGTCCTTTCCGCGTCGTGGAGGAATCCCGCGGGCTTGTCGGTGCGGACCATGAAATAGATCAGCGGCACGAATAGCAGCAAACCAATCACTGCGGTGATCTGCATGAAAATGGCGCCGTACCACGTGTAATTGAAGCTGTCGACCAGCGCGTAGACGACGAAGGCGAGCAAAACCGCGGCGAACGCAAGCTGCGGCTTTCTGTTAGATGCACCGTGCGCACTCTCTTCCACGTAGGTCTTGCCCTGGTTCGGCGAAAAGCGCCAGGCGGCGAAGATCGACAGCGCAGTCACTATGACCAGCCCGATGACGATTGGCCGCTCTAAGAAGCTGAACCCGTAGACCTGATAGGCCTGATAGATCGTGGGCTCGAGGCGCGGGGCCAGGAAGTAGCCGATCAAGAGTGCCGGCCGCGACCAACCGAAACGCTTCATGAACACGCCGAGCGTGCCCATGGTGAAGAGCGCGAACAGATCGGCCCATTCCCGCGTCGCCTGAAATGCCGCGAAGAAGATCAGCACGAACATGAACGGCGCCAGGTAGGCATAGCGGATCGTCGTGAGGCGGGCAACATAATTCGCGAGCAGCAGGCACAACGCCGTCGCCAGCACGTTGCCGATTGCCAGTGACCAGATCATCGTGAACGTCAGATCGAGATGCTGTGTCAGCATGGTGATGCCGGGCTCGATGCCAATCAGGATAAACCCGCCGAGAAGAATCGCCATGCTGCCCGATCCTGGGATGCCGAACAGCAACGTCGGAATGAGCGCACCGCCCTCTTTGGCGT
>JAOTTL010000180.1:0-7056 GCA_029864385.1 Betaproteobacteria bacterium
GCATTCAGCGCGGCCTCCGTGAAGGAGTTTGTGGCGCTGGCGAAGAAGCAGCCGGGCGTGGTCCGCGGTCTTGGCGTCACCAGACCGAAACGCGTGCTCGCATTGCGCCAGATTCCCGCCATTGAAGGACGGCGCGTCCGGTCCGCTCGCCCGTCACGGCGCGCGCGTTGACGATGAATGCCGGAAGCGTTCGTATCGCATGCCTGCAAATGAACTCCGGCAACGAGTTCGCTGCGAATCTGACGACGTTCAGCGCCATGGCGCGCGAGGCCGCCGCGGACGGCGCAAAATTCATCCTGTCGCCCGAGTATTTCCTGATGATGGACGGCACCGGACAAGTGATGCGGGAGGCGGCCCTCGACGAGCGCGGAGAACCGGCCGTTTCCGCAGTCACGGCGCTGGCACGGGAACTCGAGGTCTGGCTGCTTGCAGGGTCGGTCACGCTCAAGAGCGGCGACGGACGCATGTGTAACCGCTCGGTTCTCATTTCAGCAGAGGGTCGGGTGGTCGCGACCTACGACAAGATCCACATGTTCGATGTCACCTTGCCCGACGGCAAAGTCATCCGCGAGTCTTCGGCTTACCGATCCGGTGAGCGCGCGGTCCTGGCGGAGACGCCGTGGGGCAAGTTGGGCATGACCGTTTGCTACGATCTGCGGTTCCCGGGGCTGTTCCGGGCGCTCGCCCAAGCAGGCGCTGAATTCATTACCGTGCCGTCCTCGTTTCAGCGCCAAACGGGCAAAGTGCACTGGCACACGTTGCTGCGTGCCCGGGCGATCGAGAACGAGTGTTTCATTCTGGCGCCCGCCATGTGTGGCGACCACTCAGGGAATCGGCAGAGCTACGGCCACAGCTTGGTCGTCGATCCTTGGGGCGAGGTTATCGGGGAAGGCGGCGAGTCGCCGGAGATCGTGTACGCCGAGATTGAGCCCCGCCGCGTCGCTAAGGTAAGAGGCATGATTCCTTCGCTCGAGCACGACCGGCCATTCGCGCCGCCCAGCAGGCGGCTGGCTTGACGCGCGCATATCGCCCCTCGTACCGCGTGGGAGCTAACGTACGGGACGGTGTATAATTCTGGCCGTATTTCACCGACATGCAGATCCTGCTGAGTAACGATGACGGCTACTTTGCGCCGGGCATCGTGTTGCTCGCCCAAATCCTTGCTCCCTTGGGGGAGGTGACGGTGGTCGCGCCCGAGCGCGATCGCAGCGGCTCCTCCAACTCGCTCACGCTCGACCGGCCGCTGACCGTGCGTCAGGCACAGAGCCAGACTTATTTCGTCAACGGCACGCCAACCGACTGCGTTCACCTCGCAGTGACCGGGCTGCTCAAGCAGCTGCCGGATATCGTCATTTCCGGAATTAACCATGGCGCGAATATGGGCGACGACACGATTTACTCGGGCACGGTCGCCGCGGCGACCGAAGGGTTCCTCCTGGGGATTCCTTCAATCGCAATATCACTGGTCGCCGAAGGTGGCAATCATTTTTCAACGGCGGGGCGCGTCGCCGTCGAGCTCGTCAGTCGCTTCAAAGAGCGAACCTTCGAGCAACCGGTGCTGCTGAACATCAATGTGCCAGACGTCGAGTACGGGAAACTCAGTGGCTTCCAGGTGACGCGGCTGGGTCGCCGACACAAAGCCGAGTCGGTGGTGACGTCTACGACGCCACGTGGCGAGACGGTCTATTGGATTGGCGCGGCCGGCAGCGCGCAGGATGCCGGAGAAGGTACCGATTTTCATGCGGTCGCAAGCGACCGCGTTTCGATCACGCCGTTGCAGGTCGACCTTACGCGCTACGCGCAGATGGAACCGGTCAGCACGTGGCTGAAATGAACGCGCCGCACTCCGGCATCGGCATGACCTCGCAGCGAACGCGCCTGCGCATGATCGAGCGACTGCGGGCTCAGGGCATCCGCGACGAGACCGTGCTCACGGCAATGGTTGAAGTGCCGCGGCATGTCTTCATGGACGAGGCGATTGCCAGCCGCGCCTACGAGGACATTTCGCTTCCCATCGGGTTCGGGCAGACCATCTCGAGCCCACATACGGTTGCGCGCATGAGCGAACTTGCGCGCGCGGGTCCGATGCCGCGCAAGGTCCTGGAAATCGGAACCGGCTGCGGCTACCAGACCGCGATACTCGCCAAGCTGGCGAAACAGGTCTATTCGATGGAACGGATTGCGGCCCTGATCCGTCAGGCGCGGCGGAACTTGTTGAAGTCGCAGATTGGCAACGTTCATTTGCGCCACGGCGACGGGCACGTCGGCATGCCGGGTGTGGCGCCGTTCGACGTAATTGTCCTTACTGCGGCCGCCACCCAGGCGCCGGCAGCGTTGCTGGAGCAGCTCGCCTTCGGTGGTAGAATGATTTTGCCGATGGCGATTCACCACGACCAGCATCTTTGCGTGATCGAACGCACCGACAGAGGTTACGTCGAGCGGCGCATGGATACAGTAAAATTCGTGCCGTTGCTTCCCGGGGTCGGCTAGAGCTCGCTTGCGAATCCCGGTGACCCGTCTTGCGCCCATTCTTGCGCTGGTAGTCGCCTTTAGTGTGCTGGCGACCGGTTGTTCCGTGCGTCGCGGGGCGCCCGTTGTCGAGCGCGCTCCCGGGTCAAAATCGGCGACCACGACGCCCCGAGTGTCGGGAGCGGCCACTCCGCGAGCAGGCGATCTCCGTGCTGAGTTCTACACGGTGCGCAAGGGCGATACGCTCTTCAGCATCGCGCTGGACAACGGCCTCGACTACCGGGAACTCGCGGAGTGGAACGGCATTACCGATCCGGGGGTGATACGCGTCGGGCAGGAGGTTCGTATCAGGCCGCCGAAGTCGGCTGCGACGATTGCCCCCCTCAAGACTTCGCCTGCGGTCGAAGGCCGCCCGATCGCGGGCGCCCAACAGAGCAAGCCCGGCGCACCAGGCCGCATGAAGACGGAGCCTCAGGCAGTGCGAGTGCCGTATACGGATCAGGCCTACACGCAACTCGCGCATGCGAAGGCCAAAACGGTGCCGTCGACGCGCCCCGCGCCGACTCGTCCCCCCCAGCGACAAGCGCCCAAAGGCGAAAGCGACGTGATCACCTGGGCCTGGCCGACCCGCGGCAAGGTGGTCAGCACGTTCAATGACGCCGCCAAACTGAAGGGAATCGGCATTGCCGGCAAGCTGGGTCAGCCGGTGACTGCCAGTGCCGCCGGCCGGGTCATTTTCAGCGGGTCCGGTATCCGGGGATTCGGGAAGCTCATCGTCATCAAACACAATGATACGTTTCTGAGCGTCTATGCCCACAATAATGTGCTGCTCGTGAAAGAGGGCCAAGCGGTCGCCAAGGGGCAGAAGATCGCCGAGATGGGGAAGACCGACACCGTCCGGGTTCAGCTCCACTTCGAAATACGCCGCTTCGGAAAGCCGGTGGATCCCATGACGTTGCTGCCTCACGGCTAGCTGGGCTGAGACAAGCGATCGAGAAGGCGCGGCCAGTCGATCATGACCGTTGAGTGGGGATTTTCATTGATGGTGGCGCTTGGTCGCGACCGAGCGGCGATCGATGCGTCGGCAGCCGGGAAGTCCCGGTCACGCGTTATCGGCTTCAGGCGCTGAACTGCTTCACCTGCTGCCGCAGCTCATGGAGGGCGGCGGCGCTCGTGTCCGCGCCGTAGCGCAGCATCACGTATAGCTGCGTGATGGCACCCACAGGCAGCGCAAGATCAGGCCGCGCCCGCTCGAGCCGGCGCGCATAGTCGACCGGCCCCTCGTCCGCGGCGCGTGGCAGGCCTTTGCGCTGCAGCTTGTCGCAGAACTGAAGATACGCCTTGCGGACCGGGTCGTGCGCCCGGGCCTTGAGCCGGCGCAGAATGAACGCCGCGAGTATCACGACGATGAGTCCGGCCAAAGCGAGCATGGTGACGGTTAGCGTGTACCACGTTGCGTCATCTATTCCCATTCGGATCAATAGTTGCCGCTGACGCTCCGGCGTGTAGCCGAGAACCCACTGATTCCAGGTGTTCGCCATCAGGTCCCAGGTAAACCGCAATTGGCGAAGAACCTCGAAGTCGCCGCGCACGAGCATTGGAAGAGGATCGCTACGCGGGACGGCCGCGGAAATGCCGGCTTCCACGCGAAGCGGAGAGACGGCCGCGGTGGGATCTACGCGTAACCAGCCGACGTCGGCGAACCAGACTTCGGTCCAGGCGTGAGCGTCCGCCTGCCGCACGATGAGATAGTCTCCGAGCTCGTTGACTTCGCCTCCAAGATAGCCCGTGACGATTCTGGAGGGAATGCCAGCCGCCCGCATCAGCACTGCGAAGGCCGATGCGTAGTGCTCGCAGAAACCTCTGCGCGAATTGAACAGGAACTCGTCCACTGAGTGCTGTCCGAGCAGAGGAGGATATAACGTATAGAAGAAGTTCTGTTTGCGGAACATGGCGAGCACGTCGCGCACAAGGCTGCGGTCATCGGGAAATTTCTGGCGTAGCGTCCGCGCCAGCTGGAGGGCGCGCGGATTGAAGCCGGCCGGCAGCTGGAGCGCGCGGTGCAGCGCCATGCTGTTTTCATCGGTGCCGTAGCTGTAATCGAGGAAGGAAGCCATCTCGTAGCGCACGCGGTTATGGACCGGCGAGAAGGAACGGATCTGAAAATCGGCGCCGGTCGCAGACTGCGGGACCGCCCGCGCAGGAAGATCGAGGGCGAACAGCCAGCGCTTGTTGTGCGGCTCGAGTGTGACGTCATAAGTGATCGGATCGCCCGCCTTGGTAAAACGGGGCGAGCCGTAGATGAAGCGCGATGCGAACCAGGTCCGGCCGTCGAAGTCCCACATGACGGGGCCGCGCCAGTAGCGCTGCTTTGGCGGAGGAATGTCTGAGTCGAACCTCACGCGGAACGCCACCGCGTCCGAAAGGCTCAGGTTGGAAAGGCTGCCGGGGGTCATCGTGTCGGACAGCCCGCTTACACCGGAATAGGCATCCTGAGGAAGCCCCCATAGCGGGCCCGAGACGCGCGGGAACAACAGGAACAGCACCAGCATGAGCGGTATCGATTGAGCAAGCAGCACCCCCCCGACGCGCAGTTGCCTGCCGAAGGGCGGCTCGTCGCGCCCATAATGCAGGCTCATCATGGCCGCAGTGATGATCCAGACGCAGGCGAGCATGTAGAGCCCGGTTAGAATCGTCTGGGAGTACAGGAAATTTGTGATGACAAGGAAGTATCCCAGGAAGATGAGCAGCATTGCATCCCGCAGCGAGCGCATCTCGAGGAGCTTGAGGCCCAGCATTACCACCAGCAGCGCAACCCCGGCATCACGGCCGAAGATTGTGCGGTAATTGAGATAGATACCTACCGTTGCCACGATGACAATCACTAGCAGCAGCCAACGATTGGGCAGCGCGTGACGCCCATACGCTATATAGGCCCGCCAGGCGCCGAGCGTTGCCACCAGGGCAACGATCCACCATGGCAGTCGAAAGGCGTGAGGGGTCGTGATGAGTGCGAGCGATAGCAGCAGCCACAGCACGTGGTGCAGGGCGAGCGGTTGCCGCGGGTCGATCATCCCCGTAACCCGTCAATGGCGAGTGCTGAACGTTGGTTGGATAGAGTCCGCGTCGGCTGGCCACCAATGGTCTTTTTCCACTCATGACTCACGACTCACTCCTTGGCTACGGCTGATTCAAAAAGAGCGAGGGCCTCGAGGCAGCACTCACGCTGAGCGTCGGCGTTGGCCATCTCAACGGTTTTGCCGGGCAGCCGCAGGCCGAACGACAGTCCAGTCTCGTGCGCGTCAATGACCCAGCGTGCCAGGTGCGAGAGCTTTTCTTCGGGGCCCATGGCGGCAGGCAGCACTGACCAATCGAGCCAGAGCTCGGCCTCGGCGCGCCCCGAGAACTGCTTGGTCAGCAGGCCCTGGGCGCGGGCCGCAAGCTTCCAGGCAATATGGCGCGGCGAGTCGCCCACGTGATATTGCCGCATGCCGGAGAAATCTTCCTGTCCGGTTCCGCGTTCACTCCCGGCGCCGGCGCTCATCGCTGGCGCGGGCAGCGGCAGGCCTGGCGAGGCCGGGCGCGGATAGACCAGGCAGCGCAAGTCGAGATCGAGGTAAGCCCAGGCGTAGACCAGTCCCAGTGGATAGCGCGTGAAAAGGGTCAAACGCCCAGGCCTGAGGAGGCCGCGGCGGCGGGCAGGCACGCCCGCCGCCATAGAAACAGTCGTACGAGCCGGAATGTCAACGGTTTCCCATTCGCGCTTGTCGTGGGTGAGATTGACGGCGTAGCGCGGCGTATCTCCGATGTTTTCGAGGTGCACGGTGAAATGGGCCGTGTCACCAGCGAACACCGGCCGCGCGCGGCCGCCTGCGACGCGCAAGTTAGCAAGGTTCCGATAGGTATAGATGATGGTGTTGACGCCCATTGCACCGAGCAAGAACGTCAGGATGAATCCGAGGCTCAGGCTGTAATTGATCGAGCCCGTGAGCATGAGCATCAGCATGGCCGCGAACATCAGGCCATGCCGCGTGGGCAGGATGAAAATCCGCCGCTGCACCAGCACGATCACGCCCGTTTCAGGGCCGCGCAGCTGGAACAGCCATCGCTGGAATTGGTTCCTGAGCGCCGCGTACATGAGCCGTTCCGAGTTCCAGGTTCAAGGTTCCAGGTTCAGGGATCGAGGTTTTGACCTTGAACTTTGAACATCGAACTCTAAACCTTGAACGCTACGGGATGGTGACCTGCTTGACCAGGTGCGCAGCAGTATCATTGCTCGCCACTCGGCTCACCTCTCCGGTGGAGACGAGGCGGTGCCCCACGACCCCGGGCAATACTGCTTGCACATCCTCGGGCACAACATGGCCGCGTCCCGACATGAGTGCCCATGCCCGCGCTGCATGGAGCAACGCCAACGCCGCGCGCGGAGATAGCCCGTTAACGTAGTCAACAGCGTGTCGGGTGTGGGTGACGAGCGCCTGAACGTAGTCCAGCAGTGCGCTTGAGGCGTGGACCTTCTGAGCGCGTTGTTGCAGCTCGATCAAGTCGGCCGCGCTCATGCTGTGCGTCAACCCATGCAGCAGGTCG
>JAOTTL010000182.1:0-7041 GCA_029864385.1 Betaproteobacteria bacterium
ACCGGCAGCGAAAACTCCCACTGGAAAAGCGAAAATATGCCGATAATGATGATCACGTCGTGGAGGTTGGCAATGACGGCAGCAACCCCGAACTTCCATTCAAAACGCAGCCACAGGTAAAGCACGATCCCGATCGAGACGAACAACAGCGCGAGCGCCCCGTTCTCGAACAGCTCCTGGCCCACCTGGGGCCCGACAAACTCGACTCGGCGCATCTCGACCTTGGGATCGTCTTTTCGCAGTTCGTCCATGACGCGCTCGGAGAGCTGGGCGCTCGTAAGGCCCTGCTTCACCGGTAACCGGATAAGGACGTCGCGCGAGGTCCCGAAGTTCTGCACCGATGCATCGGTGAACCCGAGGCGAGCAACGGAATCGCGGATCTTGCCCAGATCAGCCGCCTCGACATAAGCCACCTCCACTACCGTGCCGCCCGTGAAATCGACGCCGAGATTGAGTCCACGCGTCGCAAGCGAGCCGACCGCGATGAGAAAAGTGACGATCGAGATCACGTTGAAGAGCAGCGCATGGCGCATGAACGGGATGTCGCGCGAGATGCGGAACCATTCCATTGCGCTCTCCTACTTCCCCTGGGCCGCCGGCTTCCACACCTGGCCGATCGAGACGCGATCGAGCCGGCGGCGGCCGCCATAATAGAGATTAACGATGCCGCGGGACACCACCACGGCGCTGAAAATCGAGGTCAGGATCCCGAGACACAACACCACCGCGAATCCCTTGACCGGCCCGCTGCCGAACGCGAACAGGGCGAGCCCGGCGATGAGCGTCGTGACATTTGAATCGAGAATCGTGCCCCAGGCGCGCTCGTAGCCCGCGTGGATTGCGGCCTGGGGCGTGTTGCCCGCACGCAGCTCCTCACGGATGCGCTCGTTGATCAGCACGTTGGCATCGATCGCCATGCCGAGGGTAAGTGCGATACCTGCCATACCCGGCAGCGTCAGTGTCGCCTGAAGCAACGACAGCAGCGCGACCAGGAAAAGCACGTTGGACGTAAGCGCAATGATCGAGACCACGCCGAACAGCATGTAGTACGCGATCATGAACACGGTCAGGACGCCGAACCCGTACCAGGTGGACTGGAAGCCGATGCGGATATTCTCCGCGCCAAGCGAGGGACCGACCGTGCGCTCTTCGATGATCTCCATTGGCGCCGCCAGCGCGCCCGCGCGCAGAAGCAACGATACGTCTCTCGCCTCCTGCGTGTTCATCCGGCCGCTGATCTGCACCCGGCCGCCGCCGATCTCGGTGCGGATCACCGGTGCGGTAACGACCTCGCCCTTGCCCTTTTCGAAGAGCAGGATCGCCATGCGCTTGCCCACGTTTTCCCGGGTGACGAGCTGGAAGATCCGCGCACCCACGCCATCGAGGGTAATGTGCACCGCCGGCTCGCTGGTCTGTTGATCGAACCCAGGCTGGGCGTCGTTGATGCGGTCGCCGGTGAGGACGACCTGTTTTCGGACGAGGATCGGCACGCCGCCGCGCTCGTAGTAGAGCTCATCGCCAAATGGCACCTGGCCCGCGACTGCGGCCTGCAGTGTCGCCGGGTCGGAGTGTTCTTCCGCCACCATGCGCACCTCTAGCGTCGCGGTGCGGCCAAGGATGTCCTTGGCCTTGGCGGTGTCCTGCACGCCGGGCAGCTGTACCACCACGCGGTCAGCGCCTTGCTGCTGGATGATGGGCTCAGCCACGCCGAGCTCATTGACGCGGTTGCGCAGCGTGGTGATGTTCTGCTGCAGGGCGAAGTCCTGCGTGCGGCGCTGTGCTTCCGGCTTCAAGGTGGCAACGATCCGGTACCCGCTCGCCGCTTCCTCGCTCTTCAGGGCGAGATCGGGCATCGTGCGCGTAAGCTCGGCGAGCGCCCGGTCGCGCATGGCCTCATCGCGGAACCGTACCGTCAGTGTCTGACCCGTGCGCGCGATGCCGTTGTACTGAATGCGCTTCTCGCGCAGCCCGCTACGAATATCGCTGGAGAGCGATTCGACCTTCTTGGCAAGCGCCGCCCTCATATCCACCTGAAGCAGAAAATAAACCCCACCGCGCAGATCCAGGCCCAGATACATCGGCAGCGCGCCCAGGGCGGAGAGCCAGCCCGGGCTGTTCGACAGCAGATTCAACGCCACGATGTAGTCCTCACCAAGCTGGGACTGCAGCGCGTCCTTCGCGCGGATCTGGGTATCGGTGTCGGCGAAGCGCGCCTTGACGCTCTGGGGATCGAGAAAGATGGCGCCCGGTTTGAACCCGCCCTTCTCGAGAATCTGCTCGACCCGGCTCATCAGAGCGGTGTCGGCCTTGAGCGTGGCACGCAGCGGCGAGACCTGCACGGCCGGCGCCTCGCCGAAAAAATTAGGCAGCGTGTAGAAGCAGCCGAGCACGATCGCGGCCGCGATGATGATGTATTTCCAGAGGGGGTAACGATTCATCGTGATGCGGGTGAACGGTGAATGGTGAACCGTGAACGGTGGCGCCTCGGAGCCATGGACACCCGTTTAGTGTTCACTGCTTGCCGTTTACTAGTACTACTGAAGGCCCTTGATGGTGCCTTTCGGCAAAACCAGCTGCACCGACGGGCGCTGGACGTGAATCTCGACATTCTCTGCCACCTCGACCGTGAGGTAGCCCTCGCCGACTTTGCTGATGCGCCCGACCACGCCGCCGGCGGTAATGACCTCATCGCCCTTCTGCAGCGCCTCGATCAGCTGCTTGTGCTCTTTCGCGCGCTTCATCTGCGGCCGGATCATGAGGAAATAGAGCACCACGAACATCAGCACGATCAGCAGCATGCTCTCCATGCCGCCGCCCGGAGAGGCCGCTCCGGAACCCTGGGCCCATGCCGAATTGATCAACATATCGCGCGTCTCCACTTTTCAAAAAGGCGCAACGGCGCCCCGAAAAATGCCGAACTTTAACACGAATTGGCCTTCGCTTGCGCATGGCCCGCGGCAAACTCGCCCAGGGAGCCGGCCTCGATCGCGCCGCGCAGCTCCCGCATCAGCTCCTGGTAGTAGTACAGGTTGTGCAGCGTGTTGAGCCGTGCCCCGAGGATCTCGTTCACGCGCTGCAGGTGATGGAGGTAAGCGCGCGTGAAATGGCGGCATGTGTAGCACCCGCAGCCCGCGTCGAGGGGCCGGACATCCTCACGATAGGCCGCGTTCCTCAGTTTGACCACGCCGCCCCGCGTATAGACCCAGCCGTTGCGCGCGTTGCGCGTGGGCAGAACGCAGTCGAAGAGATCGATCCCTGCCTGGACTGCCGCCACGATATCCTGCGGCGTGCCGACGCCCATCAGGTAGCGCGGAGCCGCTGCCGGCAATCCGGGCGCCGTGTGCCGGAGAATGCGCATCATCTCGTGTTTCGTTTCTCCCACCGAAAGCCCGCCGATCGCGTAGCCATCGAACCCGATGCGCCCGAGCCCCGCCAGCGATTCGTTGCGCAGCGCCTCGTACATGCCGCCTTGAACGATGCCGAACAGCGCGTTTGGGTTGCCCGCGTGGGCGCGTTTGGAGCGCTCCGCCCAGCGCAGGCTGAGTTGCATCGACGCGCGCGCCGTCTCGAACTCAGCTGGGTACGGCGTGCACTCGTCGAACACCATAACGACATCCGCATTGAGCCCGCGCTGTATGCGCATGGATTCCCCCGGCGTGAGGAAACAGGAGTCGCCGTTGACCGGTGACTGGAATCTCACGCCTTCTTCGGAGATCTTGCGCAACGGCCCGAGACTGTAGACCTGATAGCCGCCCGAATCGGTGAGTATGGGCCCGTCCCACGCCATGAAGCGGTGCAGCCCGCCGTGCGCCGCGATCACGTCAAGCCCCGGCCGCAGCCAGAGATGGAACGTATTCCCGAGCACGATCTGCGCGCCGATTTCCCGCAACTCCTGTGGGCTCATCGCCTTGACCGTCCCGTAGGTGCCCACCGGCATGAAAGCGGGTGTGTCCACCGCCCCGTGGGGGAGCGTGAGGCGACCGCGTCGCGCCGCCCCATCGGTGGCTAAGACCTCAAAATGCATAGTTGGTCGTACATTCTGAATCGTGCCTTCCTTGGTGTTCTTGGCGGTTAGAGCTGTTGCCTTTCGATCAGCATCGCATCGCCGTAGCTGTAGAAGCGGTAGCGTTGCTCGATCGCATGGCGGTAAGCCTGGCGGATATTATCCATGCCGCCGAAAGCCGAGACCAGCATGAGCAACGTCGACCCCGGCAAGTGAAAATTGGTTAGCAGGCGCTCGACGACCCGGAATCGGAACCCCGGCAGGATGAACAGGCGCGTCTCGCCCAGCCCCGCCGTGAGCGTCCCGGACGCCGCGGCGCTTTCCAGCGCGCGCAACGTCGTTGTGCCTACCGCGAGCACACGCCCACCCCTCTCGTGCGCTGCGTTGATCGCCTCGACGCTTGCCTGCGGCACCTCGTACCATTCGCTATGCATGACGTGCTGCGACAGGTCTTGCGTGCGTACCGGCTGGAACGTGCCAGCGCCGACATGCAACGTGAGATAGGCGAGCTTGGCGCCGCGATCCTGCAGCAGACGCAGCATCTCGGTGCCAAAATGCAGCCCTGCGGTCGGGGCAGCGACCGCACCCGGTGCTCGTGAATATACGGTCTGGTAACGCACAGCGTCGGCTGCGTCCGCCGGGCGCGCGATGTACAGCGGCAACGGCACGCTTCCATGGCGCTCGAGCAGGGCAAACACGTCCGAGCAGTCCTCGAAGCGCAGGTGAAAAAACTCCCGCTCGCGGTCGAGCACCGTGGCCGTGATGGTGTCCGCGAGCACGAGCGTACTGCCGGCGCGGGGCGGACGGTTTGCGCCAACCTGTGCCAGCACCTCGGCGGGTCCGAGAATGCGCTCGACCATGACCTCGATGCGCCCGCCCGTCTTCTTGTGCCCCTTGAGCCGCGCCTTGATCACGCGAGTGTCGTTGAAGACCAGCAGGTCGCCGGGCCCGACCAACTCGAGGATCTCCCGAAACCGCCGATCGGTGAAAACCCCGGTCCTGCCATCGAGGTGCAGCAGACGACCCGTCCCGCGTTCCACCGGCGGTGCCTGGGCAATCAGTTCCTGCGGAAGCTCGTAGTCGAAATCGCCGAGATGCATCGCCTCATTATAAAAGGCGTGACTAGTGGCTAGTGATGGGTCCTCGTTGCGCGATATCAGAATGGTTTCCGATTGCCTTGCCGCCGTCGGCCGTTTTGTTGTTCGTATCGTAAGGAATGCGCGATAATCGCGCATTCCTGCCGGGATGGCGGAATTGGTAGACGCACGGGACTCAAAATCCCGCGCCCTCAAAAGGCGTGCGAGTTCGACTCTCGCTCCCGGCACCACTAAGACGGTTCCAGGTTCCAGGTTCCAGGTTCCAGGTTCCAAGTGCGATTACGTTGAGGTTCTCGGGTTCCAACTTTGAACTTGGAACGTTGAACACGGAAGAGTAAATCTGCCGCTAGCGCGGCAGATTTACTTCAACGTTGTCGATAAGCCGCGTGCGGCCAAGCCGCGCCGCGGCCAGCAAAACCAGCGCGCGGTCGCCGGGCCCGGGCGGTTGAAGGTCCGCCTGCCGGCGGACAGCCACGTAGTCGGGCTTCCAGCCGTGGTCGGCGAGCTCCGACATGCCGTTCAGCTCGATACGCTGGAAATCGCGCGCGCCGCGCGAGATGTCGTTGATTGCTTCGCGCAGCACCCGGTAGAGCCGTGGCGCCTCGCCCCGCTCCCCGGGAGAGAGATAGGCGTTGCGCGTGGACAGCGCCAGACCATCCGAAGCCCTTACTGTGTCCGCCGGAATGATTTCGATCGGCAGCGCGAACTGCCGCACCATGTCGCGCAAAACCAGGTACTGCTGATAGTCCTTCTTGCCGAAGATCGCGGAATGCGGCATGACCAGATTGAAAAGCTTGAGCACCACGGTCGCGACGCCGCGAAAATGGCCCGGACGGTGGGCGCCTTCCAGGATATGCTGCAGATCCGAAGGCTCGACTACGAATGTCTGCGGCTCGGGATAGATTTCCCGCTCGTCCGGGGTAAAAACCACGTCTACCCCTGCCTGCATCAGCCGCGCGCAATCAGCCTCGAGCGTGCGCGGATAACGCTCGAAGTCCTCCCGGGGCCCGAACTGCAGGCGGTTTACGAAAATACTAACAACGGTGCAAGACCCACGTGGCTTGGCAATGCGGATGAGATCGATATGCCCGTCGTGCAAGTTGCCCATTGTTGGCACGAAGACGTTCTCCGGCTCGCGCCGCAAGCGCTCGCGCAGTTCCGCGACAGAGTAGATGATGTCCATAGGATCGGATTCGGGGCGAGGAATTCTATATGCGCAACGAGAAACGAGCCCCCGGGTTGCTCACTGGCGCCGAAGACCCGAATCCTTAATATTGAACCCTGAGTCTTCGGTTGTTGAAATAAGGAATTTGCCGGCCGGGGTGCCCGGCAAATTCCTCCCTAGAACGAGTGCTCGGGACCGGGGAACGTCCGGGCCTTCACTTCCTTCACGTAGAGCTCGACAGCACCCTGGATAGAGCCGGCGGCACGCATGTAGTTCTTGACGAACTTTGCCTTGCGGCCCGGATAGACGTCGAGCATATCGTGCAGCACGAGCACTTGCCCGTGACAATCCACGCCCGCACCGATCCCGATTGTCGGCACGGTCACCGACGCAGTGATCTCGCGCGCCAGTGCGGCCGGAACCGCCTCCAACACGATCATGCCCGCTCCCGCGCGCTCCAGCAGCTTCGCGTCTTCGAGCAGGCGCTCGGCCGCGTCCTCGCTCCGCCCCTGGACCTTGTATCCGCCAAATTGATGAACCGACTGCGGCGTGAGCCCGAGATGGCCGCATACCGGCACGCCGCGCATCGCGAGATACTCCGTCGTCTCCAGCATGGGAGCGCCGCCCTCGACCTTCACCATGTGCGCGCCCGCTGCCATGAGCTCGGCGGCATTTCGAAACGTGTCCTGCGGTCCTATCTGAAACGTGCCAAACGGCATGTCGCCGATGATAAAGGCGCGCTTGGAGCCGCGCGCGACGCACTGCGTGTGGTACAC
>JAOTTL010000181.1:0-7041 GCA_029864385.1 Betaproteobacteria bacterium
CCTGAGATCCGTCATGGCCGAATCCGTTCGCAACCGCAAGAACGAGCTAGAAGGCGATCCCCTCTGGCACAAGGACGCGGTGATCTATCAGGTGCACGTTCGCGCGTTCAATGACAGCAACCGGGATGGCATCGGCGACTTCCAGGGGCTGACGGAGAAGCTCGAGTACGTTCGCGACCTGGGCGCCACCGCCATCTGGCTGCTGCCGTTTTACCCCTCGCCGCTCAAGGATGACGGCTACGACATTTCCGACTACCACAACGTTCATCCGGACTATGGCACGCGCGCCGACTTCGGGCAGTTCATGCGGGAGGCGCACAGGCTCGGACTGCGCGTGATCACCGAGCTGGTGATCAACCACACCTCGGACCAGAATCCCTGGTTCCAGGCGGCGCGGCAGGCGCCGGTCGATTCGAGCAAGCGAGATTTCTACGTTTGGAGCGACACGGACCAGAAGTGGCCCGAGACGCGCATCATCTTCACCGATACCGAGAGCTCCAACTGGGCCTGGGATCCGGTGGCCAAGGCCTACTACTGGCACCGCTTCTTCTCGCATCAGCCGGATCTGAACTTCGACAACCCAAGCGTGGTGAAGGCGGTACTGCGCGTGATGCGGCACTGGTTCGACATGGGGGTCGACGGGATGCGGCTCGATGCCATTCCTTATCTCATCGAACGCGACGGCACGAACAACGAGAACCTACCGGAAACGCACCAGGTCCTAAAGCGTATCCGCGCCGAGCTCGACCAGCACTACCGCAACCGCGTGTTCCTCGCTGAAGCCAATCAATGGCCCGAGGACGTGTCGGAATACTTCGGCCGCGGTGACGAGTGCCACATGGCCTATCATTTTCCGCTGATGCCGCGTATCTACATGGCGATCGCGCAGGAGGACCGCCACCCCGTGGTCGACATCATGCGGCAGACGCCGGATATCCCCGAGAGCTGCCAGTGGGCGATCTTCCTCAGGAACCACGACGAGCTGACGCTCGAGATGGTGACGAGCAAGGAGCGTGACTATATGTACCAGACGTACGCGGCCGATTCGCGTGCGCGCATCAATCTCGGCATCCGCCGCCGGCTCGCGCCGCTGATGCAGAACGACTCGGACTGCATCAAGCTCATGAACAGCCTGCTGTTTTCGATGCCCGGTTCCCCGATCATCTATTATGGGGACGAGATCGGCATGGGCGACAATATTTATCTCGGTGACCGCAATGCAGTGCGCACGCCCATGCAGTGGAGTCCCGACCGCAACGCGGGCTTCTCGCGCGCCGATCCGCAGCGGCTCTTCCTGCCGCCCATCATGGACTCGATCTACGGCTACGAAGCGGTCAATGTCGAGTCGCAGTTGCGGGATCCTTCCTCCCTCCTTCACTGGATGCGGCGCATCCTGGCGGTGCGCAAGACGAGCCAGGCGTTCGGGCGCGGCAGGATCACGTTCCTGAGACCGGGCAACCGCAAGGTGCTCGCGTACCTGCGGGAGTACGGCGAGGAGGCGATCCTGTGCGTGGCCAACGTGTCGCGATCGGCGCAACCGGTCGAGCTCGACCTCGCGCGCTACCGCGGCCGTGTGCCGGTCGAGCTGTTGGGCCGAAACCCGTTCCCGCCGGTCGGCGAGCTGCCGTACCTGCTCACGCTGCCCGCGCACGGTTTCTTCTGGTTCCGGCTGGCGGTGGACGTGGAGGTGCCGCAGTGGCACGCGGAGCGCCTCGCGCGCGAGGATCTGCCCGTGCTGGTGCTGTTCGATGGCTGGACGAGCTTTTTCCGCGATCGCGTTGTGCCGTGGCGCATGCGGATGGCCGAGAAGCTCCGCGCGCAGTTCGAGCAGGAAGTGCTGCCGCGTCATCTCGAATCCCAGCGCTGGTACGCGGCAAAGGGCGAGGTCATCAAGCGGGCCAAGCTGACCGACTACGCGCAGTGGAGCGTCGGGCGCCAGACCTGGCTGTTGCCCCTCGTCGAAACGGAGGGCGGCACCGAGGCCGCGACCTACTTCGTGCCGCTCGCCCTCGCCTGGGAGTCGACCGACGAAGAGCGATTGCGCGCGCTGGCGCCGGCAACGATAGCCAAGGTGCGCCAGCAGGCCAACGTGGGGGCCATGGCCGATGCGCTCGCCGACGAACCGTTCTGCCGCGCCGTGGTGCAGGCCATCGCAAAGCGCGTCGAGCTGCCGACGGCAAATGGAAAGCTGCGCTTCGTTCCGACCGAAGCGTTTACGAGGCTGGCCGGCGAGTCGGTGGCCGAGCTCGCTGTGGGCCGTCCGCAGGCGCAGAGCAGCAATACCGTCGTGACGCTCGGTGATCGCCTGTTCCTCAAGGGCTATCGCCGCATCCGTGTGGGCGTGAACCCGGAACTCGAGATCGGTCGCTACCTGACCGAGGTCGCACGCTTCGCGAATTGCGCGCCGGTCGCGGGCGCGCTCGAGTATATCGGCAAGGACGGCACGCCCATGACGCTTGCGCTGCTGCAGGGGTATGTCGCGAATCAGGGCGACGGCTGGGCCTACACCGTGGCTTATCTGGAGCGCTTTTTCGAAAGCAACCGAATGGTCGCGGACGCAGTCGCGGCGGATGCGCACGGTGCCTATCTCGCGCTCGTGCGCACGCTCGGTCAGCGCACGGCAGAACTGCACCGGGCATTCGCAATGCAATCTGGCGACCCCGCGTTCGAACCCGAGCCCGTTACACCCGATGATCTGATGAAATTCAAACGCTCGGTGCGCGAGGAAGCTGTTGCGACGGTCAAATTCCTGGAGCATCAGATGGGCCAGCTCGTGCTGACGTCCCGCCAGCAGGCGCAGGTGCTGCTCGACGGGCAGAAGCAGTTGTTCGCCCGCATCGATGGCTGTGCCATGCCAGCCGGGCCGACGTTGAAGACACGCTACCATGGTGATTACCATCTGGGACAGGTGTTGCTCACGAACAACGACTTCCTCATCATCGATTTCGAGGGCGAGCCGGCGCGGCCCCTTACCGAGCGCACCGTGAAATACTCGCCGCTGCGCGACGTGGCGGGCATGCTGCGCTCGTTCAACTACGCGCGCTGGACCGCGCTGCGGAAGGTGATGCAGGCGCCCGAGGACGACGCGCGGCTCGCGCCGCTTGCCACGACTTGGGAGCCACAGGCGCGCGGAGCGTTTCTCGTAGCCTACGACGAGGCGACCCGGGGCAGCGGCCTCTACGCGTCGTTCGAGGAAGTGCAGGGGCTGCTGCAGCTCTTCGAGCTGGAGAAGGCGCTCTACGAGCTGCGCTACGAGATCAACAATCGTCCAGGTTGGGCGGGGATTCCGCTGGAAGGCATACTCGCGCTGACCGGCCTGCTTCAGGCTGGCTGACGCGGGCATCACAAAACGTATCGGAGGAGGTGCACATGGAAAAGGTCGATATGCTTCTTGAACCGCTCAAGGCCTTTCTCGCGCAAGTCGGCATATTTCTGCCGCGGCTTGCGCTCGCGTTTACCGTGCTCGTCGCGGGCTGGCTGTTCGCGAAGATCATCCGGTTCGTGGTCGTGAGGGCGCTGCGGGCAGTCAATTTCAACGTGCTGACCGAGCATGCCGGGATGGACGCCTTTCTGCGGCAGGGCGGCATCGAAAGCGATACGACTGACATTTTCGGTACGCTCGTCTACTGGCTCGTGATTTTCGCGACGCTGGTGATCGCGTTCAACAGCCTGGGGCTTACCTACATCACCGATCTGTTCGGTCAGGTGGTCACGTTCGTGCCGAAAGTGATCGTGGCGCTGCTGATTCTCGCGTTCGGCGCCTACTTTGCGCGCTTCATCTACAATAGCGTTGTCGCCTACTGCAGCAATGTCGGGATCCAGGATGCCGAGCTGCTCGGCAAGCTCTCCCAGTACGCGATCGTCGTGTTCGTCGTGCTGATTGCGCTTGACCAGATGAACGTCGGCGGCGACATCATTCGCCAGAGTTTCCTCATCATTCTGGCGGGTGTCGTGTTCGCGCTTGCGCTGGCATTTGGGATCGGCGGGCAGCGGTGGGCCGCCGGGCTGCTCGAGCGCTGGTTGCCGCGGCAGGACAAAAAAGACGAATGACGCCGTCTCGCGTGCGGGGGGGGCGGCAGCGTCGCTCGCGGCCGCGCACTCGTGCGATGAAAGGAAATTCCGGTGAGCGTACCCATTTCTGCCGTATGGCCCGGAAAACCCTATCCACGTGGCGCGACGTGGGACGGCGAGGGCGTTAACTTCGCACTGTTCTCCGAGCATGCGGAGAAAGTGGAGCTGTGCATCTTCGACGAGAAGGGCCGGCGCGAGGTGCAACGCATCGGTTTTCCCGAGAAGACCGATCAGGTCTGGCACTGCTACCTGCCCGAAGCGCGGCCGGGGATGCTCTACGGCTACCGCGTGCACGGGCCGTACGAGCCTGAAGACGGGCACCGCTTCAATCCCAACAAGCTGTTGCTCGATCCGTACGCCAAGGCGTTGACCGGGTCGATCAACTGGAGCGATGCCAATTTCGGCTATCGCATCGGTCACGACCACGCCGACCTGTCATTCGACCGGCGGGATTCCGCGTCGGGCATGCCCAAATGCCGGGTGATCGATCCAGCCTTCACGTGGGGCGACGACCGACGGCCGAACATCGCGTGGCACGATACCGTGATCTACGAGCTGCATGTAAAAGGGTTCACCATGCAGCACCCGGACATTTCGCCGCAGCTGCGCGGCACCTATGCCGGGCTTGCCGCCGCGCCCGCGATCGAATACCTGCAGCGTCTTGGTGTCACGACGGTCGAACTGATGCCGGTGCACGCCTTTATCGACGACCGGCATCTGGTGGAGAAGGGTCTGCGCAACTATTGGGGCTACAACTCCATCGGTTTCTTCGCGCCCGATAACCGTTATGGGGTTGACCGGGTGGTCTCGGAGTTCAAGACCATGGTCAAGTCCCTGCACTCGGCCGGCATCGAGGTGATCCTGGATGTGGTCTACAACCACACGGGCGAGGGCGACCAACTCGGGCCGACGCTCTGTTTCCGCGGCGTGGACAACGCGTCCTACTATCGGCTCAATCCGGACGAGCCGCGCTACTACATGGACTACACCGGCTGCGGCAATACCCTCAACATGGTGCACCCGCGCGTGCTGCAGCTCATCATGGATTCGCTGCGCTACTGGGTGACCGAAATGCACGTGGACGGATTCCGCTTCGATCTTGCCTCGGCGCTGGCGCGCGAGCTGCACGAGGTGGACCGGCTCGGTGCGTTCTTCGACATCGTGCGCCAGGACCCGGTGCTCTCGCAGGTGAAGCTCATTGCAGAGCCGTGGGACCTCGGCGAGGGCGGCTACCAGGTCGGCAATTTTCCCAGCGGCTGGACCGAGTGGAACGACAAGTACCGCGACAGCATGCGCGCTTACTGGAAGGGCGATGGCGGCATCATCGGCGAATTCGCGCAGCGGCTCACAGGTTCGAGCGATCTATATGAGAGCGATGGCCGCCGGCCGCATGCGAGCATCAACTTCATTACGGCACACGATGGCTTTACCCTGCACGACCTCGTCAGCTACGACCGCAAGCACAACGAAGCGAACCTCGAGAACAACCGCGACGGGAATGATAACAACCTGTCGTGGAACTCGGGGGTCGAAGGGGATACCGACGACACGCAGGTAAATGTGTTGCGCGCGCAGCGCAAGCGAAATTTCCTCGCGACGGTGCTGCTCTCGCAGGGCGTGCCCATGATCACCGCCGGCGACGAGATCGGCCGCACGCAGCACGGCAACAACAATGCGTACTGCCAGAACAGCGAGATTTCCTGGGTCGACTGGGCCCTCACGCACGACAAGCAGCAGCTGCTGGAGTTCGTGCGGCGCATGATTCGGTTACGGCGCGAGCACGCCGTGTTCCGGCGCCGCCGCTTCTTCCAGGGCCGCCCGATCCATGGTTCGGGCACCAAGGACATCATCTGGCTGAAGCCCGACGGCACTGAGATGAGCGATGAAGAATGGCAGCACGATCACGCGCGCTGCCTCGGGGTCGTGCTGAGCGGCGAGGCAATGACCGAGGTCGATCAGCGCGGCCGTCGCGTGAGCGACGGCACGTTTCTGATGCTCTTCAATGCGCACCATGATGAGCTGGCATTCACCCTGCCGCGCCGTGAGGCCGGCATGCGCTGGCTGGTGGTGATGGATACCACGCACGAGGAGGGGCTGGCGAGAAACGGCGCCTTCGAGGCGGGCAGCATCTATCCCCTCAAAGGCCGCTCGCAGGCGCTGCTGCAGCAGCAAAGAACATGAAAAGAATGCACCAGATGCCGTTCGGCGCAGAGCCGGCCGAAGGGAATCGCACGCGCTTCCGGCTGTGGGCGCCCACGGCACAAACGGTCGACCTGGTGCTCGGCGGCGGCGGCGCGCCCTTGCCCATGCCGGCTGCGGGCGAGGGCTGGCGCGAGCTCGTGGTCGAGGCGCCGGCCGGAACGCGTTACCGCTATCGTATCGACGGCGAGCTGGAAGTTCCTGACCCCGCTTCGCGCTTCAACCCGGATGACGTGCACGGTGCGAGCGAGGTGGTCGTGCCCACGGCATTCGCATGGCCCGACGACGGCTGGCGCGGACGCCCGTGGGAGGAAGCGGTCATTTACGAGTTGCACATCGGCACATTTTCGCCCGAAGGGACGTTCGCGGGCGTTGAGGCCCGGCTCGACCATCTGGTCCGATTGGGCGTCACGGCTCTCGAACTGATGCCGGTCGCCGATTTCCCCGGAAAGCGCGGTTGGGGCTACGACGGCGTGCTGCCGTTCGCACCGGACGCCGCGTATGGCCGTCCGGAGGATCTCAAGCGACTCGTGGCGGCGGCGCACGCTCGCGGGCTGATGGTGTTTCTCGACGTGGTCTACAACCACTTCGGGCCGGAAGGCAATTACCTGCACGTCTACGCGAAACAATTTTTCACCGAGCGCCATCACACGCCCTGGGGCGCGGCCATCAATTTTGATGACCTGGGCAGCCGCCCTGTGCGCGACTTCTTCGTCCACAACGCGCTCTACTGGCTCGAGGAATTCCACCTGGACGGTCTGAGGCTCGACG
>JAOTTL010000183.1:0-7010 GCA_029864385.1 Betaproteobacteria bacterium
CGGCGAGGCTGCGCGGCTGGCGGTTGATAAGGAAATTGATCTGTCCCTGGCGGTAGAGGTCGACATCCTTGGAGCGATGATGCGCGACTCGGATGAAGCCGAGGGCTGAGAAGACCTTTTCCAGGACCCAAGAGTCCGGTGCGGCGAACTCGACGAATTCGAACCCGCACAGACCCAGCGGGTTCTCGAAGAGATCGGTGTGGCCCGTCTCACGGGCGGTCGCTTTAGTGTTCACGCCGTGTCCTCCGTTTAATGAGAGCGGCGGAGCCCTGGCAGGGTTCCGTCTCGGGAACGGAGCGTTGACTCAGTAGACAGTATAGATAAGGAGTTGTGAGCATGTATCTCAGCTGAAAATTCGGAAAAACACGGGGGGCGAGAAAGCATCGGGGAGCTGAGAGGTTGCCGGTGGCGGAAGAGCGGACAGGGGCTTAAGTTGCAGGAACACAGGCTCAGACCCGGTGCCGTGACCGGTCAGGCCTGGGGTCTCGTGGTTGAGCGAGTGCCTCTCAAACGGCGCTTGACCAAGATCAAGCCAAACTTTTCAGGGATTTGCGATTCTTCAACCGCGTGCCGAGAGAAGGGCAAAGGTGGCTATTCGTTCACGCTTTGGCGGCGTGCTTCAAGTGCTAAGCTGCGCCTGGGCATAGGCGTGGAGGTCAAGATCTTTGCCCCAGTTGCCCGAAGCTACTTGGGCAGGGGAAGACATCCTTACATTGGCGGCGCAGACGTATGGAGCGAAGATGAACGAAAATCTGCACGAGCAGACGGAAATGGTCTCACTGATCCAGCGTATCGCCACCGGCCCGAAGCTCAGCAAGGACCTCTCCCGCGAACAAGCGCGCGCCGGCATGCTCGGCGTGCTCGACGGCAGCGTGCATCCGGTGCAGGCAGCAATATTTCTCATCGCCTTGCGCATGAAACGCGAGAGCGACGAGGAGAACTTGGGACTGCTCGATGCAATCGCGAAGGCCACGGTGCGCGAGTCAGTGGACGTACCCGAGCTCATTGACGTTTCCGATCCCTACGATGGCTTCGCCAGCCAGTTGCCGGTGACGCCGTTTCTGCCCGCGGTGCTCTCGGCGTGCGGTCTGCCCGCGGTGTCCCACGGCGTCGAGCGTATGGCGCCGAAGTTCGGCCTGACCCACGCCCAGGTGCTGCGCGCGGCCAGCGTGCCGGTCGAACTCTCGCCCGCCGAGGCCGCGTCTCGCCTGGCGGATCCGGCGGTGGGTTGGGCTTATCTCGATCAGTCGCGCTACTGCCCAGCGTTGCACCGGCTGGCGGAGCTCAGGCGGCTCATGGTCAAGCGCACGGCACTCTCGACCCTGGAGCGGATCGCGGGTCCTTTGCGGGCGCGACGGCGCACCCACCTGCTGGCCGGATACGTGCACACGGCCTATCCGAAGGTCTACGCGCTGCTCGCGCGCGAAGTTGGATTCGATTCGGCGATTTTAATCCGCGGCGTCGAGGGCGCGGTGGCGCCGTCGCTGCGCCGGCCCGGACAGGCCTGGGGCTATTCCGGCGGCGGTGGCCTCACGCACTTTGAATTCACGCCGGCCGAGGCCGGAATTGAGCAAGATGCGCGGGCCGTGCCGCTACCCGAAGAGACGGATGCCCCGGCGCAGGCTTCAGTCGCGGCGGCGCGCACCGGCATCTCCGCGCTGGAGGGGGAGCCGGGCCCTGCTCGTGACACCCTGGTGTACACCGCCGCGCTGTGCCTTCGTCACGTCGGTGCCGAAACCTCCTTGCGCGCGGCGACCGCGCGGGCGCGGGAGGCTCTGGACTCCGGGGCTGCCCGCGCAAGCCTGGAGGCGGCTCGGGGCGACGGGTCGGAAAAGCGGTTGGACCCTGGGGTAGAAGGCAGGTCCGCGGCAAGCAGCGAAAAGATTGAAACCACCGGGTCGGTCAGACAGTCAGCATAGTTTCACAGGCATTAGAACCTATCTCAGAATTGCTGTGCTTGCCGATACGGCGTTAAAAACAGGCTCAAAATACTCATTTACTCGCGTGTAAACTGCGCTTTTTCGCCTGTTTTGCCTTGTCTCGCCTGCGCTCGCAAATTCTGAGATAGGTTCTAGTCACGCGACTCACTCATCGCGCAGTGCATTCGGCTACCGCTTAATTCGACAGGTAGAGCGCAATCCCTGCTGTTCGCAACCTTTCCGTTGCCGCTGCGCTCAGATTGCGCGCATCGGTCAGCCAGCCGGCCCGGCGCCCTTCCCGGGCAAGCCCGACCAATTCTTCGATCACGTCGGTCGGCGGACGTCCGGCGGCAGATCTACGTTCGGCGTCCCTGCGGATCAGATCGAGTACGGGCTGGGCGAGGCCCGCGTCGTGGATCACCACGTCGGCCTGTTGCAGCAGGCGCAGGGCGCGCAGGGTAAAAGACTCCGGATCCCCTGCCGGCGGCGTCGAGACCAGATAGACCTCGCCGGCGTGATTCTCCGGCTCATCTTTTAGGCGCGTACGCATGAGCGCACGGGCCTCCTCGTCTCGACCAGAAAAAACGAGCTCGGCGGCGGGGCCCTGCAGCACCGACTCCCAGAAGTAGCGCCGCCGCGACGGCGCCAGACGCTCGGCGACTTCCGGGCGTAACTCCCTGGCTATCCGCGCCAGCTCGCCGAACCGCGCCGGCAGAAGCGCCTCCAGCCGCGCGCGTAGGAAGCGGCCCAGCACCGGCGCCGCACCGGCGGTGGAGATAGCGACGACCACCGGAGATCGATCCACGATGGCCGGCATGATGCAGCTGCACAGCTCCGGCCGATCGACGACGTTGACCGGAATACCGCGCTTGGAAGCGAACTCGGCCGCGCGCGTGGCCTGCGTGGCGTCCTCCAGGGTGATCACGGCAAGAACGCAGCCGGCGAAGCTGTCGCTCCCGAGCGCCTGGAAAGAATGCTCGACTCGGCCGGCGCGCAAGTGGTCGGCGAGCCCCTCGCCCAGCGCGTCGGCGATGACGCGCACCCGGGCGCCGGCGCGCAGCAGCAGTTCCGTTTTACGCGCCGCGGTGGCGTCCCCGCCGACAACGGCGCAGGTGCGCCCGCGAAGGTCAAAAAACAGGGGCAGGTATTCCATGGCCGAGAGTCGCGATCCGTTCTTGCCTAGAACCTATCTCAGAATTAGCGAGCCCCAGGCTAGACAATCCCCGAGACAAGGCAAAAACAGGCGAAAAAGCGCAGTTTACACGCGAGTGAATGAGCATTTTGAGCCTGTTTTTAACGCCGTTAGGCTAAGCACAGCAATTTTAGAGATAGGTTCTAGTGACTCGTTCCCGGATCCCGGGTGATCTTGTTATACACGTTGTACTTCCCTGACGGCTTGACCATGGGCAGCCGTTTGACCTCCTCCAGGGTTTCGGCGTCGTACACGACGATGGCGCCGTTCATTTCCCAGATGCTGAGCAAGGCGTAGCGCCCGTCGCGGGTGAACTCTACGTGGGCTGCGGTCTTGCCCGGCGCGGGACGCAGCGTCCTTGCGATCTCCAGCGTTGCCTTATCGATCACATGCACGGCATCCCGATTGGGGCCAAAGAACACGTCGGCCCAGGCGTAACGGCTGTTCTTATGACTGCGCATGAAGAAACCAGGGCCGAGCGTCGGGATCCGCTTGACAACTTTCCAGCTGCCCATATCGATGACGGTGAGCTCGGACTTCTTCAGGTTCGGTGTCGCGACAACAGGCTTTCCCTGGTAATCCCAGCTGATGCCGGAGCCCAGGTGCGGAAGACCCGTCATATCGATGTCAGCGATCTTGCGTCCGACTAGTAGGCTCACCACCTGGCCGTTTTTCGCGTTGCGTGCGGCGCCAATCAGGTTCTCGTATTTAGGATCGAAGAAGAAATCGTCGAGATAGTCGTCGAGCTCAATCCGGCGCACCGGAAAGCGCTCGGTGATCTTCGGCGGACCCTCGACGCGGTAGTCGTGGACGCGGCCATAATAGACGGGTTCGTCAGCGTACTGAATTTCCCATACTTCCTCGATGTCTTTCAGCGCCGCGATAAAGCTCTTTCGCGGCGGCGCGTCGTAGACGGCGCTGACCCGCGAGGTGTTGCCCTTGCCGTCGCTGACCAGGATCACCTTCTCCAGCGTGAGATCGGTGGCCCGCAGCACCACCAGGGTGTGCGGCAGGTAGTTCGCGACCATGAGGTAGCGCCCGTCCCCGGACGCCGCTAGGTTTCGCGTATTGATGCCGGCGCGCGTTTCGACGACGGTCTCGAGACGGTACATGTCGAACTTCGATACCCAGCCGTCGCGCGATGCGAGGTACGCATAGCGTCCGTCGGGCGAGAACTTCGGCCCACCGTGGAGCGCGTATCGTGACTTGAAGCGATGGATCGGTTCGAGGTGATCGCCGTCGAGCACCGTCACGTGATGGTCGCCCGATTCGACGACCAGAAAAAGATTCAGCGGGTCGGCGTCGAAGGTCGGGCGCTCGCCGGGATCGTCTATCGGCTGCCGAAGGACGATGCGGCTCGCCTCGATCTGCTGAGCGTCCCAATTGGGCGTTTCGGCAAGCGGCGTATAGATCAGCGTGACCAGCGCGTCGATTTCGGTGGCGTTAAGGCGATCGCCGAAGGCCGCCATCTGTGTCGCCGGCAGGCCGTTGGCAATGGCGGCCGCGGCCTGCTTCGGGCGCAGCCGCTTCAGATTTTCCGGCAGCAAAGCGGGGCCAATGCCGCCTAAGCGATCGGGGCCGTGGCACGCTGCGCAGTGCTGGCGATAGAGCGTCGCGGCATCGTGGGCGGGATGTTCAGCCTTTGTTTGCGCCGAAGCGACGGCTGGATGCGCAAGCGACAGGAGCGCAATGAAGGCGCCAGCGAAGCGCGTAGTCACCGACCCGGCGGTCACCGCAGGCCGCCGCTCGGCACGCGCCAAGCGGCGTTGGCGTCGATCGCCATCACGAAGCTTCGGCTCGCGCCCGGCGGGAGCGCTCCTTCGCGGAGCTTGAGCGCAAAGTGACTCGACGCGAGGCGCCGCTTTCGACGCTCCCGTCAGCCTCCGCTACGACACCAATCTCCTGATCGGTCAGATAACAACCGGGGTCCTCCGCCCACAGGTTGCCGCTGGTCTGGTAGGCGCGCACCCGAGTGTTGCCGCCGCAAACGTCCAGGTGCGCGCAGGCGCCACAGCGGCCCTCAACCGGGCGCGGCCGGTGCTTGAGCCCGGCCATCACCGGATCCGAAAGATCCTCCCAGATCTCGGAGAAGGGGCGCTTGCGCACGTTACCCAGCGTGTGGTGCCACCAGAAGGTGTCCGGATGCACGCGCCCCTCGTTGTCGATGTTCGCGATCCAGATCCCGGACGCGTTGCCGCCCCAGCGAACGAGGCGTTCGCGCAGCGCCGGCAGGCGATCGGGAAAACGCGATTTCGCCCACTCCAGCAGATAGACCGCGTCGGCGTCGTTGTTGCCGGTCACGTACTCCCGCTTGCGGCCTTCGTTCACGTCGCGAAGGCAGGCGTCAAACAGCAGATCCATGGCGCGGCGCGTGACCGCGTGGCGCGCGTCGGAGCGGCGGTTGCGGTTTCCGCGACCGGCGTAGTTAAGATGTGAAAGATAAAACTTGTCGACGTCCTCGTCGTCCATGAGCCGAAGCAGATCGGGGAGCTCGGCGGCGTTGTCCTCGGTCAGGGTGAAGCGCAGACCCACCTTGATGCCCGCATTCCGGCAAAGCCGTACGCCGCGCAGCGCCAGGTCGAACGCGCCCTCCATGCGCCGAAAGCGATCGTGCGTATCGCACAGGCCGTCGATGCTGATGCCGACGTAGTCGTAGTCGACGTCGGCGATTTCGCCGATATTGCTTTCGTCGATGCGGGTGCCGTTTGTGGACAGCCCGACGTAGAAGCCCATCGCCTTTGCGCGGCGCGAGATAGCGAAAATATGCGGGTGCATCAGCGGCTCGCCGCCGGACAGGATAAGCACCGGCACGCCGTAACGCTTGAGATCGTCCATCACGCTTTCGATCTCATCGAAGCTCAGCTCGTTTGGGAAGTCGCGGTCGGCCGACACCGAGTAGCAGTGCTTGCAGGTCAGGTTGCAGCGCCGGATCAGGTTCCAGATCACAACCGGACCAGGCGGTGTGCGCGCCGGCCCTAGCGGCCCTGGTGGCTCGGGAGATGCGAGCACGCGCATGTACTGAGAGACACGAAACATTCGCTGCTCCTTCAGGCGAGACGAAGGCCTGTCTTCTTGAGGATTCGCGTGCTGTAGAGCACGTCGTGAGCGCGCGCATGAGGCGCCAGCAGCTTCGCGATGTGGGCGACCTTCTGCTCCACCGCGTCGCGATCGCGACCGTGCACCATGGCGAACAAGTTGTAGCGCCAGTGCGGCGGTCGGCGAGGGCGAAGGTAGCAGTGGCTGACGAACTCCAGCGCGCCGACCTCACCTCCGAGAAAGCTGACCCGGTCGTCTTCGACATCCCAGACCGACATACCGTTTGCACGGTAACCCAGGGCGTAGTGATTCGGCACCGCCGCGATGCGGCGCACCGCGCCCGAGGCGAGCATCTGGCGAAAGCGGGCCATGACCTCGTCAGGCGAAATTCCGAGCCGCTCGGCAACCTCGTGGTATGGGCGCCGCGCTAAGGGCAGACCCTTTTGAGTCGCCAGGACCATGGCGCGATAAACCTCGGACTTCTCGTCGAGCGGACGCAAGTCGGGTTCCGCAGCGCAGGCCGCCCCTGTTTCACTGCGGGCCGGGGACGTTGTCACTTGCACGGGTTCTGCGAGGCGTAATAGGCGGCAACATTCTCGACGTCGGTGTCGGAAAGCATCGAGGCCATCGGCTTCATGATCGGATTGTTGCGCGCGCCGCTCTTGTACGCTTTGATGGCCTCGACAAGATACTGCTCGTTCTGGCCGCCGATGTTCGGGTAGATAGGCGCGGTCGCCTTGCCGTCGTTGCCATGACACGCCGCGCAGGCGCCGATCTTGGCCTTGCCAGCCTCGGCATCGCCGGCGTGCGCGGTGGCGGTCATGGCGCCGACCGCAACGGCCGCGGCAAGTCCCAGTGCTAAT
>JAOTTL010000184.1:0-6957 GCA_029864385.1 Betaproteobacteria bacterium
GTAATGGAGCGTTGCGCCGGTCACCTTCGCCGTCGCCTGAAACACGCCACTCGTGCCGTCGGGAAAGGGGAAATCATCGAGGTTCCCCTTGATGCGAAGCGATCCGTCAGTTACCTGGCCGGCGCGGAACGCACTGTCCAGCCACTCGCGCTCGGCTTCGGCGACCGCCAGCGGAACATAGCGGTGCACGTAGCGCCCGTCCACGCGCGTAAGTTTGCCGGTGAGATCGATATGCCCGAGCGCGGACTGCCCCGTGCGAAACCTCCCGAAGACCGTGCCGGCAAAGTGCGCGTTTGAGAACGAGACGTTGTTGAGGCGGATTTCGGCTTCACCGCCGTCCAGGCTCCAATTCATTTGAGCCGTCAGCACTTCGAACTCGAGCGGGTCACGGAACCAAAGTGGCATCTCGACGGCCGCTTTCTGGGTGTTCAGGTAGAGCGTCCCGCCGTCTTCCGTAGCATCCACACTTCCGCTCACTCCCTTGAAACCGGGGATTTTTTCCGTGTGGCGGAGAGCAAGCCGTTCAAAGCGCCCCCTGATGCTGTATCCGCTCGGCTTCTGCCAGTCTCCGTGCCACCGTACCGCGACGTCGCGAAGACCGCCCTGCGGCGAGAACCGTGCAAGCTGATCGCGCGCTTTCTGCGCCAACGGCAGGCGGTCGGCGAGCATCACGAGCGGTTCCAACTCCAGCGCGTCGACCTGAAGCTCCCCGCGAGCCGGCGCTCGCTTCGCGCCGGTAACCACCCGGACGCGGAAATCCGCCGGCTGTAGCGTGAAGCCGCCCGCTGTCGTCAGACCGAGCTTCGCGGTGGTGAACTCGAAACCCGCCTGCGACGATTTCCAGCCAACACGCCCGGACAGCTCGGCGAGGTCGAGCTCAGGCAACTCCGCCGCGAGCCGCGTCTGCACGTCGGCAAGGCGCACATCGACGGTTGCGCCCGTAAGGTGGTGCTCACTGAAGGTCAACCAGGCCCGGACCGCCCCCTTGCCGCGGGGAAAGTCGACCGGAAAAAGGATCCACTGACGCCATGCGGCGATGTCCGTGTAATCAAGCTGCAGGAAGAGCCTTCCGTTCCACTCGGCAAGTGCTTCGATACTGTCGCCTGTCAGATCACCGCGCAGGTCGATGGGCGCGGCAAGCTCGCCCGGCGGGATCGCATGCAGACCAAAACGGTGGCGCGTTCCGCGATTGATGAGGTGCAGGTTGACGTGCTTGAACTCGAGACGCGGCGCCCTCCGCAGCTCGTCGGTCCAGGCGATGGTGGCGTCGATTAGCTCAATGTCACGCTGCTGCAGCAGCCAATTCGCAAAAGCGCCACCGTCCTCCTGGCCCGACACTTCGAGGCCGGCAATGGAGATTTGGCCCATAGCATCGCGGCGTATTTCGAGCGCGGGGCGATGAATGTCAAGCGCATGGAAGCGCAACTGCAGCGTTAACAGGGACAGCCACGACAGCGTGTTGTCGACCCTGGAGAATTCCAGCGCGGGCCGGCCTTCGGCATCCAGCACGCGAACCTGCTCCAGCACTAGTTGGGGCCGCAAACCCTCCCAGTTGGCGCGAATATAGCCGATCTCGATCTTCTGATGTGCCGTCTCGCTGACGATGCGCGCGATGTCCTCGCGATACTGCGCGATATTGGGCAGGATCCAGTAGCGCAGACTGAGCACGGCCGCGGCAAACGTCAATCCGACCGCGAGCACGCTCCACGTGAGCACGTGATAAATCCACAGCGAGCTGCCTTTGACCCACCTAACCCGTTTACGAGATGCCACTCTTTGCCTGAGGATGGAAAAAATGCGATATTGCTTCAAGGATTTACGTATTTTAGCCTCAATCGCGGATGGAATCCCATAACGCACGCGCCGAACGCGCCCCCGACCCGCTGCTCGAGCGCGCTGCGCGACTCAGCCACTACGCGCGGCGCCTCATCGAATCGGAGCCCGCTCTGACTTTGGACGCCGGTCTCGACCGGGCGTTCAGTGCCGACGAGATGCGAACCGCGCTCGCGGCCCATCCGGCAAGAGACGAGAAAAGTCTGTGGCGGGCGCTTCGCTTGCTGCGCCGACGGACCCTGCTGCGGCTTATTGCCCGCGATCTGGGAGGTCTTGCGCCGCTGACCGAGGTGGTGCAGACGATGACCGTACTCGCTGAGATCACAATCGAGCACGCCCTCGGCTATCTGCATCAGTGGCTCGTCGCGCGCCACGGCCAGCCGGTGGGCGAAGCAAGCGGTGCCCACCAGCACTTGCACGTCGTGGGCATGGGCAAACTGGGAGGCAGCGAACTCAACGTCTCGTCCGACGTCGACCTCGTGTTCGTCTACCCGGAAGAGGGCGAAACCCACGGCCCCCATTCGGTAAGCAACCATGAATATTTCTCGCGGCTCGGGCGCCGGCTGATCGCCGCGCTCTCCGAGATCACCGCAGAAGGCAGCGTGTTCCGGGTGGACATGCGTTTGCGCCCGTACGGCGATGGCAGTCCGCTAGTGGCAAGCTTCGACATGCTGGAGAATTACTTCGTTACCCAGGGGCGCGACTGGGAGCGCTATGCCTGGATCAAGGCGCGGGCGCTCACCGGCGACTGCGGCGCGGAGCTTGTCGAGCTGGTGCGCCCCTTCGTCTATCGTCGCCATCTCGACTACCACGCGTTCGCCTCGCTGCGCGACCTCCACCGCCAGATCCGGTGCGAGGTCGAGCGCCGCGACGTCGCCGGCAACATCAAGCTCGGGCGTGGCGGCATTCGCGAGATCGAGTTCATCGCACAGGTCTTCCAGCTGATTCGGGGCGGACGCGAGGCCGCGCTGCGCACCCAGCCCACGCTCGCCGTTCTGCCGCTGCTTGCCGCGCGCAACCTTCTCCCGGCCTCTGCCGTGCACGAGCTCGAGGAGGCGTACGCATTCTTGCGTAATCTCGAGCACCGGCTGCAGTACCTCGATGACCAGCAGACCCATGTGTTCCCGTCTGCCGAATCCGACTGTGCCCTCGTTGCCGAGGCCATGGGCCTTTCCGACATGGCGGCGCTCATGGGCCGCCTCGAGGCACATCGCGCGCGCGTTGCGGGTGTGTTCGACGGCATCTTCGCCGCCACGCCTGGCGGGGAGCATGCACTTGCGCATTTATGGCAGGAGACTGCCGATACCGAAAAATGTGTCCAGACGCTCGCCGAGCTGGGCTACCGGCATCCGGACGAGATCGACCGGCGCCTGAGGAGCATGCGCGCGGGCAGCCGCTACCGCCAGATGCCCGCGGCGAGCCAGTCCCAGCTCGACCGCCTGATACCCCTCACGATCGAGGCAGCGGCGGCGGAGCAAAATCCAGACACTACGCTCGAGCGCGTGCTGGATCTACTCGAGAGCGTGAGCCGCCGCAGCGCCTATCTCGCCCTGCTGGAGGAGTATCCGCAAGCGCTCACCCGCCTGGCCACGATCATGAGCGCGAGCCCGTGGGTGGCGCAGTATCTTACGCAGCATCCGATCCTGCTCGACGAGCTACTCGACACCCGGTCCCTCTACGCGGCGCCGGATTGGCCGGCCGCAGTTACGCACTTGCACACGCAACTGGCGGACACTGGGGACGACACCGAGAAACAGATGGACGTGCTTAGGCACTTCAAGCATGCCCATACCATGCGGCTCATCGCGCAGGACCTCGCAGAGCTGCTCCCCATCGAAACCCTGAGCGATCACCTGAGCGATCTCGCGTGCGTGCTGCTTGAGGAAGTGCTGCGGTTCACGTGGCCTACGGTCCGCCACGCGCATCGTCCTGATCCACGCTTTGCGATCATCGGTTACGGCAAGCTCGGCGGCAAGGAGCTTGGCTATGCCGGCGACCTGGACATTGTCTTTCTCTACGACGATGAGGCGCCCGAGGCGCCGGAAATCTACGCGCGATACGCGCAGCGCGTGAACGCGTGGCTGACGAGCGCCACGACGGCTGGCGCGCTCTACGAGACCGACCTGCGCCTGCGCCCGGACGGCGCGGGCGGCCTGCTGGTGAGCCCGCTCGCGAGCTTTCGGGAATACCAGACGAAGCACGCATGGATATGGGAGCACCAGGCACTCACGCGCGCGCGCTTCGTCGCGGGCGACCGCACGATCGGCAATGCCTTCGAGGCGCTGCGCGTCGAAATCCTGCGTCAGCGACGTGAACTCGATGCGCTTCGCCGCGAGGTGCTGGCGATGCGGCAAAAACTGCTCGACGGCCACCCCAACCGCACGCCGCTCTTCGATCTCAAGCACGACCGCGGCGGCCTCATCGATGTCGAGTTCGTGGTGCAGTACCTCGTGCTCGGCCACGCGCACCAGCATCCGCAGCTCACCGGCAACATCGGCAATCTGGCACTGCTCAAATTGGCGGCGCATCTCGGCCTCGTGACGGAGCCACGCGCGCAGGCGGCGCACGACGCCTACCGCCGGTTCAGGCAGCTACAGCACAGCCTGCGACTGCAGGGGGAGCGCTATGCGCGGATCGAGCCCGACGCGGTTGCCAATGCGCGGCACGCGGTGGAGGAACTCTGGGCGGACATATTCGGGGAAGCGCAGTCCCGCTCGGCCAACACCTAGGCCCGGGATGCGCGGGAAGAACCGCAAGGAACGCGTGACGAGTCGTCGGAAGGGGCGCCGCACCACGGGCGGATTAACCGCTACCGCGGCACATCACTCATTATCAGTTAGCTGGCGCCCGCCGCGGGCGACACAGCACCGACCGTCGCTTCCGGCATTCGTCCAACCAGCTGGTAGACCGTCAGACTACCCTTGCCCTTCACCTGGATTTCGCGCGGGCCATCAAACTCGAAGCGGTTGCGCGCCCGTCGGTAAGTGGTGGCATCCACCAGTATGATGCTGGGCCCGGCATGCTCAGTGACGCGACTCGCGATGTTGACAGTGTCGCCCCACAGGTCGTAGATGAACCGTTTCATGCCGATCACACCAGCGACCACCGGCCCGGTACCAATGCCCACGTGGATCTGCAGGCGCGCCTGCCTGATGCCGGAAAGCGTCTTCATGTAGTCGCGCATTTCGATCGCCATCCCGCAGATGGCACTGCAATACTCGCGGTCGCCGCCATCACTGTCCACGAGCCCGTCATGTTCGTCGAGCCCGCCCGCCGCCATGTAGGCGTCACCGATCGTCTTGATCTTATCCAGGCCGTATTTCTCCGCGAGCTGGTCGAAGCACGAAAACACCTCGTTCAGAAGCGTCACCATGAACTTGGGCGGCATCTCCTCGGCCAGGCGTGTGAAGTTGATGATGTCGGCAAACATCACGGTTACGTCCGAGAAACCGTCGGCGATAGTCGTCTGGTTCGCCTTCAAACGCTCCGCGATCGGGCCCGGCAGGATATTGAGCAGCAGCCGCTCTGATTTATCCTGCTCCTCCTGTAGCAGGTTGTACTGATCGTCGAGCCGTGCCTGCAGCCGGTCGCGTTGGCGCACAAAGAAGCTGATGAGCAGATAGATGATGGTGGACATCGCTGCGAAATTGAGCGCGAAAAACACAGCGATCGACTGCGCCGTGACGCCGGACTCGGTACCTTCGGTCAGGAAAAAGTCGAAGAACCCCGATACAGCGGTCATGACGAGGTAGGCGAAGAACCACGGCAGGGACTCGCGTGGCCCCTGGAACATCATGACGCCAACCGGCGCGAGCAGCGCCCACAGCATGACACCGGACGAGCTCACATAACTGCCGATGCTCCACTGCATGACGAACGGCACGAACAGGAAGAGGCTCGTCTGGATAAATCGGAAGAGCGGAAAGTTACGGTTCCAGAGAAACAGCACGAGCGAGGCGGCGGATAACGCGATGTACGCGAAGGGCACGGTCGCGGAGAATTGGATGCCCATCGCCTTATAGATGACGAGCCACAGCATCGCGGCGAAGCCCATCAAGCCGGCCGCAAAAATCGCGAGCGTCTTGTTTAATCGATCCTGCTCGCTGTCCTGCTCACTGAGGACGCGCTCGCCCACCTGCCGCAGCCACGCCCGCAAACCGACCGCCATGAATGCTCCCTGGGAACCCGCAATCTCGTCCGAGCATCGGCAGCGATCGCGGCAATCAGCCAATTTTACTCAGGGGGCGCAAAGTTTACCACTGAACGCACGCGGCTCGTTGGCCCGGTCACAGCGTTCGCGCGCCGATGGCCGGCGGTGTCCGGACCGCGACTGGGCCCGACGTCGGTAGCGCTCGCAACATGCGCTAGAATGAAGCCTTTCCGCGATGGGTTCCGAGATGTCTTCTCCAATGGCCGACCGTGACGGGCAGATCTGGTACGATGGCCGGCTCGTGCCCTGGCGCAACGCTACCACTCACGTGCTCACGCATACGCTGCATTACGGCATGGGCGTGTTCGAAGGGGTGCGCGCCTACAAGGCCCCCAACGGCACGGCCATCTTCCGTCTGCGCGAGCACACGGACCGCCTCTTCCGCTCGGCGCACATCAACGGCATGAAGATTCCGTACGACAAGGCAACGCTGATCGAGGCCCAGAAGGAGGTCGTGCGCGCCAACCAGCTGGAGGCCTGCTACATCCGCCCGATTGCGTTCTACGGCTCCGAGGCCATGGGCATTTCGCCCAAGAACGTGAGCGTCCACGTGGCGATCGCCGCATGGTCGTGGGGCGCCTACCTTGGCGCGGACGCGATCGAACGCGGCATCCGCGTCAAGACATCATCATACGCGCGGCATCACGTCAACGTCACCATGTGCCGGGCGAAATCGGTCGGCACCTACATGAATTCGGTCCTGGCGCACCAGGAGGTCGTGCACGATGGCTACGACGAGGCATTGCTTCTCGACGTGGACGGCTTCGTCGCGGAGGGCGCGGGCGAGAACGTATTCATCGTGCGCGACGGCACGCTCTACGAACCCGAGCTCACGTCGGCGCTCGAAGGCATCACGCGTGATTCCGTCATCCGCATTGCCGGGGACATCGGGATTCCGGTCGTGGCGAAGCGGA
>JAOTTL010000185.1:0-6923 GCA_029864385.1 Betaproteobacteria bacterium
TGGTAATGTTCAGGGGTCTGCCCCATGCGTGAGCAGGACGTGCACGTGGTTCGTCATCAGCACGTATGCATGGACTTCGCACTGAAAGCGCTTCGCGAGTTCGGCGAGGTGATGAAGGAAGAACTGGTAGTCCGCCTCGACGTAGAAGCACGCCTGGCGGTGGTTGCCGCGCTGGATGATGTGAACGGGTAATCCCGTTACCCGCGGCCGTTCGCGTCGTGCCATGAGGGATTCAACGCACACCCCGCACGACGCGATGACTGGACCTCAGAAAGTCAGCCTACCCGAGTGATTTAATGTCCCTTTTCAGGGGGTCTGACCCCATTGCCACTTCCGCCGTACCGCCCCTACCAGGCGCGGGGCTCCTCCGCGAGAAAGTCCATGCGCGCGAGCGCGTCGGTCAATTTCCCGCGCTCGACCTCGCCCAAGGCGCGCACGGGTGGGCGGGGTGCACCGCAAGGCCGGCCCATGAATGCCATCGCCGTCTTGAGACCCGCCAGGCCGTCCCGTAATCCCGATTCGCCGGCGCTCCTTACAAGGTGATTCAATTCGCCCATCTTCTCCTGGGAGTCGCGCGCTTCGTTGTATTTTTCCTGTCGCGACAGCTCGAAAAGCCGGCGCGCGCGCCTGGGGGCGACGCTCGATAGCATCGAGAAAACGCCGGTACCCCCCAGGGTGCCGGACGAGACCGGGAAATCGCCGCCCGCTAGAAGCTGGAGATCAGGCTTGATCTTCTGCCCCAAGCACATGATTTCTTCCATGAAGACAAAATCGAGACTGTAGTCCACCACCCCGGCCAGATTCGGCAACTTCTCTACCAACTCGAGCACCATTTCGGTGGTCAACGAAGTTCCGGCGGTCTCAACCGGCGGATTGACGACGAAAAGCGGCAACCTTATAGCGCGCCCCACGTGCAGCAGGTGGTCGACAACCATCGCCGGCCGCGGGTGCCAGAAGTACGGCGGATGCGAAGCGATCGCCGCAGCGCCCGCCTGCTCTGCGAACTTGGCGCGCTCGACGGTCATCGCGGTCCCGGCGTCGCTGACGTGCGCGATTACCGGCACGCGGCCGTTCACCCGGGCGAGCGCGAATTGGAGCAGCTCCCGCTGCTCGGCTTCCGTGAGGCTCATATCCTCGCCTTCGGGCATCGGCAGAGCCAGCGCCTCGGCGCCATTCTTGATGTGCCATTCGAGGATCTTCGCGCAAGTGTCGTAGTCGATCCTCTGGTCGCCCCTGAACGGCGTCACCGGCGTGTGGACCAACCCCGGTCTGAACGTGCTCATGGACTACCAGCCGTGCGGCTCGGTCTGTAGAACGCCGAGCTTCTCGAGCTGCGCCCGCAGGAACTCGACGCGTTCCTTCGAGGCCGTTGGCAGCGGCGGGCGCGTCGGTCCGACGGGGCGCCCCATGTTGATCATCGCGCCCTTGAGCGAGGAGGGGTACTGCTCCTTGAACATGCGGTACATCTGCAGGATCGTGAACTGGCATTCCTTGGCGGTCTTCCAGTCTTCGGCCTCCATCGCCGCGAAGAATCGATTGCAGAGATTCGGGGCGATCGCGCCGGACGAGGAGAACGAGCCGCACGCGCCGAGCGGATACGCCGCGAGCAGATGCTCGACGCCCTGGATGATCGAAAAGCCGGGTCGCATGTTGAGCGCGACGCGCGAGATCTCGACGAACTTCTCGCTGTGAAAACTCGCGTCTTTCATGCCGATGTAGTTCGGCAGGCGCTCAATCAAGCGTCTGACTAGATCGGCGGTGAACTCGACGCCTTCTCCGTTACGCCAAGGCGAGTTGTAGGTCAGCACCGGGAGATCCGTGTGCGTTGCGGTGCGCACGATCGAGTCGAAAATCTCCTCCTGCGACGGGCGCCGGCAGTACGGCGATATCGTGAGGATCATGTCGGCGCCGATCTTCTGCGCGTGCCGGGCGAGATCGAGCGAATCCTCCTCGCTCAGGGTCCCGACGAAGATCGAGACCGGGACGCGGCGGTTCACCGTCCGCACCGCAATCTCCGCCCCAAGCTTGCGCTCGGCGATCGATAGATTGAGCGACTCCGCTTTGTGGTGCGGCCAGGCTATCGCGGGCGCCTTGTGGCGCACGTGAAACTCCACCATCTTCGCGAACCCGTCCGGGTCGAAGCTGAAGTCGTCCTTGAGCGGGGTGACTGGAGCCTGCATGACGCCGTGCAGATTGAACCTTCCGTAGTTCCTCTTTTCAGGCGTCGATTCGCGCGGTTTGAGCACGGCTGACATGGATCATCGCTCCATTGCTGGTTGAATGGGGGGAACCCGTTGCTATTGGCAAGTCTACTTCACAACTACTGCTTCGCAAACCCTGGCTCGATGGACATCGCCCTGAAGCCCTGCGCGAGAACGTCCGGCATGCGAGCCCTGGCGTTCCGCATCCACGGCGTCTAAATCAGCTTGTGATCCTGCAAGGCCTCCCGGATCAGGCGCGCGATCTGGTCGTTCAACCCACCGGCGCCGGTCGGCACGATGACTTACGCCGACTGTCAGGACGCCAGAACGCCTGCGCGCCGACGCTTGGCGTCGCGAGAAGCGGAAGGAGCGTGAGCAGGCCTCTCGGACCTGTCCGCCTCATCGTTATCTCCCCGCTGTATCTCGTCAGCGCTGCTCGCCCGACTTCGCCCACGGACGGCGGCGCAGCACGCCGACGCCCTCTCCCCGCGGCAGATCTCCGCGCGCGCCGAGCTTTTCGTAATAGCGCGACGCAAGCGCCAGGTCCTGCATTGCCGAGCCTACCGACTTGAAGATGATCAGGCCGTCGCCCGGCATTGCTGCACTCCCCGTGACGATCTGCCCGAGCGTCGCACGCCTCGCCTCCGGCAGTGCCTCGGCCTCGACAGCCAGACGCAATTCGCCGGCTTCCTCCAGTGCGTGGAGCGAATCGACAACGACCAGTTGCGCGTTTCGGAAGCAATCGACGTCGATCTCGCGATATTGCTTGCGGGTATTGCCCACCGCACACAGCAGGCGGCATCCGGTCAGCCATGCGCCGCGAAGTATTGGTTCAGTGGTGCGCGCATTGCTCGCCGAAGCCACGACCTGCCTGCCGCGCACGGCCGCCTCGATCGAATCGACTGGCGAGACCTCGATACTCAGGGATTGCGACATCTCGCGGGCAAAGAGCTCCCGGTGCGCGACGGTTGGGCTGAACACTGCTACCGAACCGAGCTGATAGACGGATGCAAGACTCTCGAGCTGCGTGCGGGCCTGATTGCCCGAGCCGACCACTCCGACGGACACTGCCCCGGGGATCGGCACCTTGCGGGCAATCACCCCTGAGCAAGCGCCGGTGCGCAGATCGGTGATCAATTGTCCGTCGAGCCACGCCAGCAATTCGCCGTCCTCGAGACTGTAGAGCGATACGACGTAGCGCGCGCCGGCGCCCCTGACGTTGTGATACGCCTTGATCGCGGCATATCCCGCCCGTTCATCGGTCGCGAAAAGTATGCGCATGGAGCCGTTGCCAAAGTCCGTGACGAATTTCGGGGAGACTACGGTCGCGCCTGCGGATTCGTGCGCGAATGCACGCTCGAGCAAATCGATCGCTTCCTCCATGCGCAAGGCTCCACGCAATGTCTCGTAACCCAGCATCACAGCCATTTTGGCTCCCGCTTCTGATTCGCTACGCCGCTGGACCCGGCCACTTCTAAAGGGAGAAAGCGCGTCATCGCCAGTCGCACAACGACCCGCGATGACCGCGGTGCACGCCGCAGCGGCCTTCTCGGCGTCCCGAATCGGGCGACGCAGGGGGATCCTTGAGGTCGGCGGGCGGCACTACGGCCGCGTCGATCCCGCCTTGATCAGCATGTCGAGGCACCTGCTCCCCGCGGGGACGCACGCCCGGGGCGAACCGCGTGGCACCGAACCTTTCGTGGGCGGCGAGCGCCTCAAGGACTGCAAACTGCTTTGCGCGGTAGGCAGCAACTGCCGCCGGTTCGTTGGAGTCGATATCGAGCGCTCTCGCAATCCCCATATTCTCATGGTGGTCTCGGCGCACGCAACCGAGTAGGCGGGGAAACTTCGACAATCTGTCGCCGCCGCTGCGCTCCCGGACTGAAATCGCGCCACGCTTGCTCAGATCATCGCTGGGCGGCGTATCTGCACTGTCCGAAGAGTCCGTTGTGTTGATGTCGGGGGTATGGCGCTCCAGGGCCTCGCGAGTACTGCATGTCATTGCGCGACGATTGCCCGCCGCCGCGACGTCGTCATTGTGCCGCACCTGGCCAGCGTGTCCGTTCGCGCAGCGGCCGTCACTACCAGAGAATATTGCCGTCTCCTACTTGTGCTCGACGGCGATATGGATAATAGTTCATCAACACGACACATATCGCTCAGGGCACGGCGAGGCCTGCGATCCAAGGCGGAATGCTTTCGAAGAGTTTGGCCATGAGGAGGGCATGATGATATTCAAGTTGGGTTTTCGGGAACTCTTGTCTGTACTCGCTGCAATTGGGGCGCTTGGCATATGGGGCCACGCTGTCGCGGCAGAGGGAAAGGCTGCCTGGCAGCCGCAAGGTCCGGTCGAGATCGTGGTGCCTACGGGTGCTGGAGGTGAGAACGACAGGGTGGCCCGCTTTATTCAGCGAATTTTCGAACAGAAAAAGCTGGTCCAGACACCGGTGCTGGTCGTCAACAAGTCCGGCGGCGGCCAGGTTCTGTCGCTCGTCTACTTTTCCAAGAAATCACCGGATCCTCATTTTTTGCTGTACGCGACCGGGACCGTCTTGAGCAACCAGATATCGGGGCGTACCAAGCTCGGCTATCACGATCTCACACCGATAGCGAAACTGCGCTGTGACAACACTGCGCTGACGGTCGCTCCGGACTCTGACATGAAGACCATTCAGGACCTCATCGGCCGTCTCAAGGGTAATATCCGGTCGGTATCGTTCGGCGGGGTATCCCGTGGCGGCGCGAACAATCTCGTATTGGCGAAGGCGCTCAGGTCGGGCGGCGTCGATCCGAGCGGCCTGAAGATGATCATATTCAAGACCAACGCGCAATCCATGACGGGCGTCATGGGCAAGCACGTCGACGCCGTGGCGTCATCGGTCAGCGCAGCCTTCCAGAACTTCAAGTCGGGCAAGCTGAGGATCCTCGCCGTTTCGGCGCCGAAGCGCCTCACCGGAATACTGGCTGACGTGCCGACTATGGCCGAGGCCGGACTCGACGTCAGCGGGGTCAGCAACTGCCGGTATATCTATGCTACGAAGGGGATCACCGCTGCCCAGCGGGCATTCTGGGAAAACGCGATGGCGACCGTGAACAAGGATGAGGAGTGGGGAGCGGATATCGCCCAGCGTAACCAGATGCAGGATTTCCGGCGCGGCAAGGACCTAGAGTCCGATCTGAAAGCGACTTACGATGGGACCCAGGCGGCGATGATCGATATCGGACTCGCCAAGGCCAAATAGCAGGCGGCAGCGGGGCATTCGCCGGAACATCTGCGCCGTGCATCCGCGCTGAGCGATGGGCCGAATCACGCGGCCTCCTGCTTTTCGTGGCCGTTGCAGCGTTATAGGGTCGTGCGTGGCGCCCACGCCACCGTTGGGTACAGCCACCGCGCGGCCAGGGTCCGGTAATCCGCGTCGATCGCGACGACGCTGCGGATCGCCGGACGCCGCAAACGGCGCGTCCTCAAGCCGACAATTCGAATCGCGGTCATCAGTGAAAAACGAAGCACCATGGCCAACCGCATAACAGTCGGCTTTGCCGTTATTCTGGCGGCCCTGTATCTGTATGCCACCGAGCAGATTCCGATTGTGCACCTCGACGATCCGCTGGGTCCGAAGGCATTCCCGCGGCTGCTCGGCGCCGCCCTGCTGGCGATCGCCATTATGTTGCTGCTGGAATCGCTTGGTAAGAAGAAGGTGCGGGATGCGATACCAGCCGAAGGGGGTGAGCAATCTGCGGGTTGGCGGCACTACTGGGTAGTTGGCGCACTGACGATCTGGACCAGCTTGTATGTCGCGCTGTTCGAATGGGCCGGCTACGCGCTGTCCACCAGTATCTACCTCCTGGTGCTGACGGCCTGTTTCAACCGCGGCAGGTGGCTGGGCAACGTTCTGACTGCGGTCCTGTTCAGCTTCGTCAGCTACGGGGTGTTTACCAGGCTGCTGGCGGTCTCGCTGCCGCGCGGCATCCTGCCTTTTTGACGCGCCGCTCTGCACGGACGGCCACCCATGGAAACGCTGGCGCATATACTCAACGGCTTCTCCATCTGCCTGCAGCCGATCAACCTCTGGTATACCTTGGTGGGCTGCTTTCTAGGGACGCTCGTCGGGGTGTTGCCCGGCATCGGCCCGGCCGCCGGTATCGCCCTGCTCGTCCCCATCACCTACGGCATGAACCCGGCGTCAGCGCTCATCATGCTGGCCGGCATCTACTACGGTGCGAAATATGGCGGCTCGACGAGTTCGATCTTGATCCGCACGCCCGGGGAGACCGCGTCGGTCATGACCTGTATCGACGGCTACGCGATGGCGCAGAACGGGCGGGCGGGGGCGGCACTCGCCGTGTCGGCCATCGGTTCATTCATCGCCGGCAGCATCGGTGTCGTCGGCTTGACGCTTTTCGCGCTGCCGCTCGCCGAGATGGCCATCGAGTTCGGTCCGGCCGAGTATTTCATGCTTATGCTGTTTGCGATGACGTCCGTGGCATCGCTTACCGGCAAGTCGCTGCCCAAGGGGATGTTCTCCATGGTCCTGGGGCTGATGCTTGCCACCGTCGGCATCGACCTGCAAAGCGCCATGCCGCGTTACACAATGGACATCGTGGAATTTCAGGAAGGTATCAGCTTCGTGGTCGTAGTGGTGGGAATGTTCGCGGTGGCGGAAGTTTTCCAGGGTCTGGAAATGCTATTGCGGGGAACCGCGCCGGCCGTAATTCGCATCT
>JAOTTL010000029.1:0-26647 GCA_029864385.1 Betaproteobacteria bacterium
TGCCGTGCCCGCGAACATACCAAGCCAGCATACGACTCCCGCCAGCGTGGTCGCACGCACGATGCGCATGACCCCGCCGGCATCGGCCAGCCAGCCCCAGAGATGCGGCGCGGTCATCCGCGCAACCGCAGGCAGCGCCATCACGGTCCCGATCTCGACCGGAGAGAGGCCAACCGCTTTCAGGTAAATGCTGAAGAAGGGTGCGAAAGCACCCAGGTAGGCGAAGTAGAAGAAATAGAAGCCGGCGAGGCGCCGGCGAGGCAGATCGGCCATCGCCTCGATGCCGCGGCTAAGCTTCGTCGGGGTCCGGGTTCTCGACCGCTGCCGCGCCGCGCAGCTTATCAATCACTTCAGCAGGCGCCTGGGCCGGCACGCGGGGAGTCTCACACGCCACATCCGCGTTCTGTGCGCGGTGGCGCAGCGCGTGGTCCATGAGCGTCAATGCCATCATCGCCTCGCAAATCGGCGTGGCGCGAATGCCGACGCAGGGATCGTGGCGCCCGTGCGTCTCGACAATAGTTGGCCTGCCCGCCGTGTCGATCGTGCTCCGCGCCAGGCGAATACTCGAGGTCGGTTTCACCGCGACGTGAACGACGATGTCCTGGCCCGTCGAGATGCCGCCCAGGACACCACCTGCGTTATTGGAGAGAAATCCCTGCGGTGTCATCTCATCGGAGTGCTCCGTGCCCTTCTGGGCCACCGAGCGGAAACCCGCACCGATCTCCACGCCTTTCACCGCGTTGATGCTCATCATGTTGTAGGCGAGCTCCGCGTCGAGCTTGTCGTAAACCGGCTCGCCCCAACCCACCGGTACGCTCTGCGCGAGGGTCGTGATCCGCGCACCGCAGGAGTCGCCCGACTTGCGCAGCTTGTCCATGAACGCCTCGAGCTCGGGCACGATCTCGGCGTTGGGCGCGAAGAACGGGTTCACGGCGACCGCATCCCATGTCTTGAACGGGATTTCGATCGGTCCCAACTGCGCCATCCAGCCGCGCACCATGACCCCATAGCGCTCCCGGAGCCACTTCTTCGCGATCGCAGCGGCCGCGACGCGCACCGCTGTTTCACGCGCGGATTGGCGCCCGCCGCCGCGATAGTCACGGATGCCATATTTCTGCCAATAGGTATAGTCGGCATGGCCCGGGCGGAACATGTCCTTGATCTTCGAGTAATCCTTGCTGCGAGCATCGACGTTGCGAATGAGCAAGGCGATGGGCGTGCCGGTCGTCCGGCCGTCGAAGACGCCCGAGAGAATTTCCACGACGTCTTCCTCACGCCGCTGCGTCACGTGCCGCGACGTGCCAGGCTTGCGCCGATCGAGCTCGGGCTGGATGTCGGATTCGGAGAGCGTCAATCCTGGCGGACAGCCGTCCACCACGCAGCCGATCGCGGGCCCGTGGCTCTCGCCGAACGAGGTCACGCAAAAGAGCTTACCCAGGGTATTGCCTGACATCGCGCGAGCTAAAACTCTAGAAAATTCAACGAGAAGTTTAACATAAAGGTCGCTTTATAACGGCTCCCAGGCGACGCCACACTCATCTCCAGTCGCCGCGCAGTGCCAGTACCTTTTGCTGCAGCCCCTCGGGTGTCGCTACATACGGCGGCACAACCGGTCCCGCAACAAGCGCGATCTTTGAGAACGCCCCGCGCCTGAAGGGGCGCGTCAAGGCGGAGCCTCCCATCCGGCTGAAAAAGCTGCCCCACAGCCCGCGCAGCGCCATTGGCACCACGGGCACCTGGGTGCGCTCGACAATGCGCTTTATACCGGGACGGAACGGGGACATCTCGCCCGTGTCGGTGAGCCTGCCTTCCGGGAAGATGCCAATGAGATCGCCGTGCTCCAGCGCCCGCGCAATCTCGTCGTAGGCGCGCTCGAGGAGTTCCGGGTCTTCTCTCGCTGAGGCGATCGGTATCGCGCGCCCGGTGCGAAACACGAAGTTCAGTATCGGCATCCGAAAGTAGCGGTGGTCCATCACGAACCGGACGGGGCGGCGACAAGCGGCGGCGATGATCAGGGCGTCGACGAAGCTCACGTGGTTGCATACGAGCACGGCTCCACCCTCCTCCGGAACGTGCTCGAGCCCTGTTTTGTCCAGGCGATAGACGGAGTGAATCAACAGCCACACCAGGAACCGCATCAGGAATTCGGGCACCAGCGTGTAGATGTAGATGGCCACGGCCGCGTTGAGCAACGCCGTTACCAGGAACAGCTGGGGAATCGTGAGCCCGGCCTTGAAGAGCACAATGGCCAGCGTGGCCGCGGCCACCATGAACAGGGCGTTGAGGATGTTGTTGCCCGCGATGACGCGCGAGCGGTGGCTCGGTTCGCTTCGCGTCTGAATCAACGCGTAGAGCGGCACGATATAAAAGCCGCCGAAGACACCGATGAGTACGAGGTCGACGAGAATCCGCCAGTGACCCGCCTCCCCCGCGAACTCGCCGAGGCCAACCGGTCCGTGCCCGACGTGACCGGAGAGGGCCCAATAGAGATCCAGGGCGAAAAGCGTTAACCCGATCGAGCCGAAAGGCACGAGCCCGATCTCGATCTTGTGCCCGGAAAGCCGCTCACATAACAGTGAGCCCGCCCCGATGCCGACTGAGAACATGATCAGAAGCAGAGTGACGACGCGCTCGTCGGCAAGGAAAATGTTCCGGCTCAGATTGGGAAATTGCGTCACGAACATCGCGCCGAAGAACCAGAACCACGAGATTCCCAGCACCGAAAGGAACACTGTACGGTTCGTGCGCAGGAAACTGAAGTTGCGCCAGGTCTCGGTGACCGGGTTCCAGTTGATTCTTAGCTGCGGCGCGGGGGGCAGCGCGAAAGGAATGTATCGGCTCAAGACGAGCCCCGCGGCAGAGATGGCGATCGTGGTGATCGCAACGCCTGCGATGCCCCATCCGGGTTGCGCGATCATCCAGCCCCCGAGTATCAAGCCAAAAAGGATGGCGATCGACGTGCCGGTCTCTACTAAGGCGTTGCCCCCGATAAGCTCCTCCTTCTTCAAGAACTGCGGCAGAATGGCGTACTTGACGGGACCGAACAGCGCCGATTGCGTGCCGCTCAGGAACAATGCGAGCAGCAGCACCTCGAGGCTGTGCAGGAACAGGCCGGCCGCCCCGAGCACCATCACCATGAGCTCGATAAGCACCGTCACCGAGATCAGACGCGATTTCTCGAACTTGTCGGCGAGCTGGCCGGCCGTGGCCGAAAAGATGAAGAACGGCAGAACGAAAAGCGCCTGCGCCAGGTTCTGCAGCACGTCGGACTGCAGCGTCGAGAAACTCGCCGTTTGATAGGCGAGCAGGATGAGGAGACCCTGCTTGAAGACGTTGTCATTGAGCGCGCCAAGGAACTGCACGCCGAAGAAAGGCGCGAACCGGCGCGCGAGCAGCAGGCGAAACTGGCTACGCTCGCGCACAGCTCGCAGGTCCCAGCCGCATCGCGCACCAGCGCCGGTCCGCCCGGGCAGCCATGCCGCTCAACCGAGCTTGCCGACTTTCGCCTCGAGCAGGGTCCCGGTACTGGCACCGAGGCGTGATTTCCAGCGTTGGTGGAATCTGGCGCCGAGCCGCCGCCGGAATGATTCCGTATCCGCGGTTTTGAATATCATGCCGCGCGCGCACACGCGTCTGCAGCTCATCGGTGAGTGGGTCGGTCTGAACACGCTGTCGAGCCCGGTGCTCATCCGCGGCAGCTTCTGATCATACCGACACGCAGCCGCTCAGCGCGCCCTGCCCAAGACCGCCCGCAGCAACTCGATGCCCCAGGCTACGCCGAAACCGGTAACATCCGTCCCGACCGCGCCGAGGCCTCCCTTGCAGCTCGACCCCGAAAGATCCACGTGAATCCACGGCGTATCTCCCACGAAGCGCTTGAGGAAACGGGTCGCGAGAATATGGTCGGCCCCTCCTTCCATACTGCACTGTTTGACGTCGGCGATCTGGCTGTCGAGCGCCGCGTCGTAATCCGCATCGAAAGGAAAGGCGCAGACGCGCTCACCGCTCGCCCGGCCCGCCGCCACTGCGCGCCGCGCGAGTTCCTCATTCGTGGCAAACACGCCGCTATAGCGGTCACCGAGCGCGACGTGCATGCTCCCCGTAAGCGTGGCGAAATCCGCGATTAGCGCGGGCCTGGCGCGTGCGGCCAGCACGAGCGTATCAGCCAGCGCCATGCGGCCCTCGGCATCTGTATGCACGATCTCGATGGTCGTTCCGTTCAGGGCCGTCACCACCTCGTTCTGCTTGTAGGCGCGTGGGCTCAGATGGTTCTGCGCGATCGCCATCCAGCAATCGATCTCGACCGGCAGCCTGAGCTCTGACGCGGCGAGCATGATGCCCAGTGCCACGGCGGATCCGTTCATGTCCTCATGCATCCCGTGCATGTAACGCGCGCTCTTCAGATTGTGCCCGCCGGTGTCGAAGCAAATGCCCTTGCCAACCAGCGCAATACGTTTGCGCGGCCGACGACCGCGATACGCGAGACGCACGATGGCCGCATCGTCGTCGGCACTGCCCTGAGCGACCGCGACGAAAGCGCCCGCACCCATCTTTCTCAGGCGCTTCATGTCGTAGTCCTCGTGCCGCCAGCCATGCTCGCGCGCGAGCTTGCGCACCCGCGCGCGGTAGCTGGCGGGGTTGAGCTCGTTCGGCGGCAGCACCGTCAGCTCGCGGCACAGCGTATTGCCGGACGCAATGGCGCGTTGGGCGCGGAATCCGCTTGCCGAGCGATGTCCATGCAGCCGGATCGAACGTAAGGCCTCCTCTGGCTCCTTTTTGCGCTCGGGCAGGCGGGCGCCATTCACCCAGGTCGCATAGACCGCCATTTCCGCCGCGTGCTGGCGCTCGGCTGCGGTTCCGAAGACGCCGATGGCAACGGACTCGGGCCGCTCCGCCAGAAGGAGCTGCACCGCCTTGCGGATCGCGGTGAGCCGCTCGAACGCCGGTTTCTTGGCGTCGAGCATGACCCAAGCGGCCAGTCCGCCTTGCGGCAAGTCTGTCGTAATGGGCGATTTGGCCAGGTCCTCCGGTTTCTTCTTGCGCCGGGCGAGCGCCCGCGAAAGCGTGTCCGCGAATGGCAACCCGCGCAGCGACTCCAAACGCGACGCCCTGGGCAACACCATCAGCACGTGCCGGACGCTCTCGAGATTCGCAGCCGTCATGGGCCCGCTTGTTTGCTCCAGCTTCGCCAACATCGGAGATCCTAACTTTCTGGTCGACAGGTGCGCGGATTATAACCTTCCATCTCGCGCGCCACGGACTGCGCCGAAGTAGAATTACTCGATGTTGCGCTGGCTACCGCTCGTTACGCTTCTCGTCGCGCTCAACGCAGCCGCCACGGAAGAAATCGGATGACGAATTCCGCCTTGGCGCCGACCATGCGGCTGATGTCGGCAGGATCGTGGCCGACCTCAAGTCCCGTTTTCCGGGCCTCCCCGTGTTCCTGGTTGGCACAAGCCGTGGCACCGTTTCGGCCGCGAGCGCTGGCGCGCACCTGCGCGAGAACGTGAACTCGGTTCTCGGGCGGCCGTTCCGCAGGAAAATAGACTAAAATTTCCGTCGCCTCGCTCCTCAAACTCGTAGGCCTGAATCCTGAGCTCATGCGTCAGTATCTCGACCTGATGAAGCAGGTGCTGGAACACGGCACGCCCAAGATGGATCGAACCGGCACGGGCACGCGCTCGATCTTCGGCGCGCAGCTGCGTTGCGATCTCGCCGCGGGTTTTCCGCTCCTCACCACCAAGAAGGTCCATCTCAAGTCCATCGTCCATGAGCTGTTGTGGTTCCTTAAGGGCGAGACCAATATCCGTTACCTCAAGGACAACGGCGTCACGATCTGGGACGAGTGGGCCGACGCCAAGGGCGACCTCGGGCCGGTCTATGGTTACCAGTGGCGCTCGTGGCCTGCGGCCGACGGCCGGCACATCGACCAGATAAGCCAGGTCATCGACCAGATCCGGAAGAATCCGGATTCGCGTCGCCTTATCGTGTCGGCCTGGAACGTGGCCGACCTGCCCAGGATGGCGCTGTTGCCCTGCCACGCCTTCTTCCAGTTCTATGTCGCGGAGGGCCGGCTCTCGTGCCAGCTCTATCAGCGCAGCGCCGATTTTTTTCTGGGGGTCCCGTTCAACATTGCTTCTTACGCGCTCCTCACCATGATGGTGGCGCAGGTGTGCGGTCTGAAGCTGGGCGATTTTGTGCACACGTTCGGCGACGCGCACATCTACCTGAACCACCTCGACCAGGCGCGCGAACAACTCGCGCGCCAGCCGCGTGCCCTGCCGACGATGCGTCTCAACCCGGCGGTGACGAGCCTCTTCGACTTCTGCTATGAGGACTTCACCCTCGAGAACTACAATCCCCACCCCGCGATCCGTGCGCCGGTCGCCGTCTAGCGACGACAGTTCAGAGTTCCGAGTTCAATGTTCCAAGTTCCAAGTTCCAAGTTCCAAGTTCAAAGTTCAGAACCGAGCGTCCAAGCCTGGAACCTGGAACTTCGATGATCGACAGCCCGCGGCTGTCGATCATCGTCGCTATGGCCCGCAACCGCGTCATCGGCGCGAGTGGCGCGATTCCCTGGCACCTCCCCGGGGAGCTCAAGCGCTTCCGGAACATTACGATGGGTCACCACATCATCATGGGCCGCAAGACCTGGGAGTCCATCGGCCGCACGCTCCCGGGCCGCACGTCCGTGATTATCACCCGCAATTCCGGCTATCGAGCCCCGGGCGCCCTGGTCACGCATTCGCTCGACGAAGCGATCTCGGCGTGCCGCGGCGACGAAGAGATTTTCGTGATCGGCGGCGCCGAACTTTATGCGCAGGCACTCCCGCGCGCGAGCCGTCTCTATCTCACGGTAGTGGAGGCCGACGTTGAGGGTGACACGTGGATGCCTGAGCTCGATGCCGGCATCTGGCGCGAAACCGCATCCCAGTCCTTCGCCGCCGACGAGCGGCATGCCTATCCATACCGATGCAGCATCCATGAGCGGGTCCGGGATTAGGCGGCTAACCGGGGCCACGTGCACGCGCAACACAACCTTGGCGTGCTCTATCACCGGGGCAAGGGCGTCGACCACGATCCCGTGCGCGCCTATTTCTGGGTCAAGGTCGCCGCACTGCAGGGCGACGAGGTCGCCGGCGAGACCGTGGCGAGCGTGGCTGAGGACCTTACTGCGGAGCAGATCCAAGCGGCCGATGCACAGGCTGACGCCTGGATGAAGAAGGCACGGAACGGGGTGCGGTAGCCCTGCGGCCGGGGCCAGAAAACCATAAAAAAGGCGGGCCGACCTGGCCCGCCCTCTCTAGCAGCCTGTCGGACTCAGATCACACGGACATCCGGCAGCGGAAAGCCGTTGAAGTTGCTGGCATAGGCGGTGGTGTACGCGCCCGCGTTGGCGATATAAATGAAGTCGCCTTCCCGCAGGTCCTCGGGGAAATACTCATCGCGCATGCACACGTCCACCGAATCGCAGGTCGGACCAGCGACATTCCAGGGCACGAGCTTGCCGGTGCGGTCCGTCAACACGTCGTAGCGCAGGCCCTCGGTGGTCTCGATAACCCCGCCGAATACCCCGGCATCCCAATACATCCAGCGCTTGCCCGAGCGCGTCGCCGTCCCCACCACCCGGCACACGAAGAAGCCGGCGTCGGAGACAAAATAGCGCCCGGGCTCTGCCCTGACGCGTACAGTCTGCGGCACATCGCGCAGCGCGTGGTTCACCACCTCGGCAATCTTCTCGATCGAGGGAATGGGTTTCACGTGGCGCACCGGGTAGCCGCCCCCGATATTGAGCAGACGCGGATTGAGGCCCGCCAGCCGCATCTTCCTAAACGTCCGCTTGGCGCTTTGGATGCCCACCCGCCAGTTCTCCGGGTTACGGCACTGCGAGCCCACGTGGAACGTCACGCCGGCAAGGTCGGCCTTGAGCGCAACCGCCTCGGCGATGACAGCATCCACTTCCTGCGTCTTCATGCCGAACTTGCCCGCGAGTGGCCAGTCGCTGCCGACGTTGGGGGCTTCGATCCGGACGTAGAGCTTGGCGTCGGGCTTGATGTTGACGATTTTGCGCAACTCTTCCAAGCTGTCCAGCACGAACCACTCCACGCCCTTCCCGGCGGCGTAGCGGATGTAGTCGCTCGACTTCATGGGATTGCTGTAGTAGACCTCGTGCGCCGGCACGCCAAGCCCCAGAAGAATGTCGAGCTCCGCGATTGAGGCAATCTCGAACCCTGCCCCTTCGTCGATCAGCACCTTGAGGACTCGCGGATCGGGATTGGCCTTTACCGCGTAGTGCGGATGCACGCGCGGCATCGCGCCCATGAAGCGGCGGACCTTGTTACGGACGATCTCGGTGTCGACCAGCAGGAACGGCTTGGTGTAGCCGTCCTTCAGCGCTTCCCGGACATGGCGAAACTCCAGCCGTATCTCGGGATGCGTGTCGAAAAGGTGGGAATCGGTTTCGGATGTAACCTGGGATTTCTTGAGGGCGACGGGGCGCACGGCCATCAGCGTTCTCCTTGAGACCTAGGTTTCGGGTACATCCAACGCAGCTACATAGGCTACCCACCAACACGCTCTTGCCGTTGTCATGTTCATCTCCAAAAAAACTTCAGCGCGCGTCAAAAAAACAAAACTTGCGCGAATTATAGGAGTACCACGCTGGATTTCAAGAGTTTTCACGGAATTTTTCCCGACTTTCCTTACTGCGGTCGCGCGCGTGCAACAGTTGAAGCGGCGACTGAGCGCAGCCGACGTAGCCAGCGATGACGCAAAGCGAGCTTACGCAGCGTCGCTCGCAGCCGCGCGCGCGCCTGGATACGTGACGCATGTCACGAACGCGGTAAGGTCTGCGAAAGCGTTGGAGCCGGCGCAGCCGCTCGATCGAGGGCGAAGGGGAACGCACGCTCCGGCTCGTCCCGGCAGCGCAAGCGCCAGATGAACGCACGGACGGAGACGGCCGCGCCCCGGCGCGAAGCACTCTCGAGTTGGATGTCGGACAGGTGCGCGCCGAGCGGCAGCCGCGCTCTCGGCTCCAACCGATGGAGACAATCAGGTGCGACGCGTCCAGCCGGTCAGACCTTCGGGGGCGTGACGCCTACCTGCCCTTGATACTTGCCGCCCCGATCCTTGTACGACACCTCGCAGGTGTCATCCGGCGCCGACTCGAGGAAGATGACCTGGGCCACGCCCTCGTTCGCGTAGATCTTCGCCGGCAGCGGGGTGGTATTGGAGAACTCGAGCGTGACGTAAAGCTTGAATTCATTCGAGCAGCGGATGTCGTAGCCGTAGCTCGAGGTGCCGAAGGACAGGACCCGGTTCCCGTTCAGTGTCTTCACCTGCCCCGGCTCGAACCGCTCGATCATGCGCTGCTCGAGCGCCACGCGGCGGATACAGCGATCTGATTTAATTGGTATTTTTGCGTCAGCGGCCTGCGGCGAGGAGGACCGGGATTTTCCCGTCGCTCGTTACTCTTCACCCGTCAATCATCAGTCGTCAGTCGTCAACATTACGTATTCTGAACGACGATCTTGGGAAATGCCGCCGTGTGGTCCTGCGCCTTTTCAGCGATCTTCACCGCTATGCGCCGCGCGATCTGTTTGTAGATCGTCGAGACGGCGCCGTCAGGATCGGATACGACCGTCGGCTTGCCCGAGTCGGCCTGCTGGCGAATGTTGATGTCGAGAGGCAGGGCGCCCAGCATCTCGACGTCGTAATCCTTGCCCATGCGCCCCCCGCCGCCCTCGCCAAAGATGCGCTCCTCGTGGCCGCATTTGGAGCAGATGTGCACGCTCATGTTCTCGACGATACCGAGGATCGGGATGCCGACCTTCTCGAACATCTTGAGGCCCTTGCGGGCATCGATCAAGGCGATGTCCTGCGGTGTGGTGACGATGACCGCCCCCGTCACGGGCACCCGCTGCGCGAGCGTTAGCTGGATATCCCCCGTGCCGGGCGGCAGGTCCACGATCAGGTAGTCCACATCACGCCACTTGGTTTCGTTGAGCAGCTGCTCGAGCGCCTGGGTCACCATCGGGCCGCGCCAAACCATCGGCGTCTCGACATCGATCAGGAAGCCAATCGACATCGCCTGAAGGCCATGGCCTTCCATCGGCTCAAGGCTCTTGCCGTCGCGGGACTCCGGGCGCCCGCGAATGCCGAGCATAGTGGGCTGCGAGGGCCCGTAGATGTCTGCATCCAGAATGGCCACCGTCGCTCCCTCGGCGGCCAGAGCGAGGGCAAGATTAACCGCGACAGTACTCTTGCCCACGCCACCCTTGCCGGACGCCACCGCGATGATGTTCTTGATGCCGTGGACCAGCTTCACCCCGCGCTGCACCGCGTGCGAGATGATCTTCATTTGAACAGTGACGTTCACCTGGCCGACGCCCGGGATGCTTCTGAGCTGCTGTGTAATCGCCTGCCGGATTGGCTCGATCTGGCTCTTCGCGGGGTAGCCGAGCAGAATATCGACCGAGACCTTGTCGCCGTCGACCTTGATGTGGCGGGCCGACTTCGTGGTTACGAAATCCTTGCGCGTATTCGGGTCAGTGAGCTGCTTCAGGGCTTCCTGAACCTGCTGCTCCGTGATGGCCATGCGCGATCCTCTTCCGGCGTGTAGCGTGTGACGTGTAGGGCGCGATTCTAATCAATTCGCGGTGACAAGCCTATTATGTGTGGCACGCGCCGCGCAGACCCTGAAAAACCCCAGCGCCAGCCTGCATAAGAATAACGGCCGCGCCTTACCTCTTTGTTACAATTCGAGGGCTTAAGTTTCATAGATATCAATGGAAAAGCGTCGAATCTTCGTGACCTCGGCCCTGCCCTACGCCAACGGGGCGATCCATTTGGGGCACCTGGTGGGCTACACCCAGACCGACATCTGGGTGCGTTACCAGCGCATGCACGGGCACGAAGTGCATTACTGCTGCGCCGATGACACGCATGGGACGCCGATCATGCTGCGCGCGGAGCAGGACGGCGTGACCCCCGAGCAGCTCATCGCGCGCATGCATGCCGAGCATCGGCGCGACTTTGCCGGCTTTCATATCGAATTCGACAACTACTATTCCACCCACTCGGAGGAGAACCGGGAGCTGTGCTACGAGATCTTCGGCCGCCTCGCCGGCGCTGGCCTCATCGAGAAGCGGCCGATCGAGCAGTACTTCGACCCGGTCAAGGAACTGTTCCTGCCGGACCGGTTCATCAAGGGCGAGTGCCCGAAATGCCACGCCAAGGACCAGTACGGGGATGCCTGCGAGGCGTGCGGCTCGACCTATGCCCCAACCGATCTCATCAATCCGTATTCCGCCATCTCGGGCGCCGCGCCGGTGAAGAAACGGTCCGACCACTATTTCTTCAGGCTTGGCCGGTGTTCAGATTTTCTGAAAATCTGGACACGCGGCGTGGGCACGCTGCAGCCCGAGGCCGTTAACAAGCTCGACGAGTGGTTCCGGGCCGGGCTTACGGACTGGGATATTTCGCGTGACACGCCCTACTTTGGTTTCGAAATCCCGGACGCGCCCGGCAAGTATTTTTATGTCTGGCTCGACGCGCCGATCGGCTACTTCGCCAGCTTCAAGAATCTCTGCGCCCGCAAGGGAATCGACTACGACGCCTTCACCGATCGGGTTAGGAGCCGGGACGAAGCGACTGAAATGATCCATTTCATCGGCAAGGACATTCTCTATTTTCACGCCCTGTTCTGGCCAGCGATGCTGGAGAGCGCGGCGCTGCGCACGCCGACCCACGTCTTCGCCCATGGCTTTCTCACGGTGAACGGCGAGAAGATGTCCAAGTCACGCGGCACCTTCATCACGGCGGAAAGTTATCTCGAGCAGGCGCTGAATCCCGAATGGCTGCGCTATTACTTCGCGACAAAGCTCGGCTCCACGATGGAGGACATCGACCTCAGCCTGGATGACTTCGTGGCGCGGGTGAACAGCGATCTCGTCGGCAAGTACGTCAACATCGCGAGCCGGGCCTCGACTTTCCTTCTGCGACACTTCGGTGGCGAGCTGTTCCGGGGTGCGACAGAGACTGGCCCGAACGACGTATCAGTTTCGGGCGCCCAAGAGATAGAAGGCGAAGTGCGGGAAGCGTACAATGCGCGCGACTACGGCAAAGCCGTGCGCGCCGTCATGCGCTACGCCGACCGGGTTAATCAGTACTTCGACGCCAATAAGCCCTGGGAGCTCGCGAAACGCCAGGACGGGCACGAACAGCTACACACGGTCTGCAGCGAGGCCATAGCGGCCTTCCACCGCATGACGATCTTCCTCAAGCCAGTCCTGCCGGTGCTGGCGGCGCGCGCGGAGAAATTCCTGGGAACGCCGGTCCTGACGTGGGACGATTTGGGCCGGCGACCGGTACGGATCGGGCAGTACGACCACCTCATGACCCGCATCGATCCGAAGCAGGTCTCCGCGCTGGTCGACGCCAACAAAGAAACTCTCCAGCCCGCGCGGCAACCGCATTCACGACAGCGTCACGCCCAACACCAGGAGCACGCCGTGGAGACCACAGCCAGCAGCTCGATCTCCGCCGACGATTTTAGCAAATTGGACCTGCGCATCGCGAAAATCGTACAGGCCGAGTATGTCGAAGGCGCGGACAAACTCCTCAAGTTGACACTCGACTTTGGCGGCGAGACGCGGACCGTTTTCGCCGGCATCAAGGCGGCGTACGAGCCAGGTCAGCTCGTGGGACGGCTCACGGTAGCGGTCGCGAACCTCACACCGCGCAAGATGAAATTCGGGGTATCCGAAGGCATGGTGCTCGCTGCGAGCGGCGAAGGCCCGGGTCTGTTCCTGCTCTCGCCCGATGCGGGCGCACAGCCCGGAATGCGGGTTAAATGAGGAGAACGTATCGCAAGAACCGGAATCAGGCGCGCAATTGATAAACGCGGAGGGAGACCCCTATTCACGCGCTCGTCCGTTTAGTTTTATCGGTGTTCATCTGCGTTCATCTGCGGCTTCATGGGGTTTTTGAGACAGCTTCGAGAGAAATGACCATATAGAACAGGAAAGGCGGCGCGGGCGCGGCTTTCGGGTTTACCATTTACCACTCACTATTCACTATTCACCGATCTCGGATAAGAGCGTGCTAGCGCGGGGCAATCGGACATTCATCTGCAGCGTCGTCTTCATCGACATCATCGAGTACTCGAGGAAGGCGGTTGCGGAGCAGATCAGACTCAAGGAACAACTCAATGCCCTGCTCGCCGAAGGGCTCAAGGATGTCGCCGCCAACGATCGCGTCATCCTGGACACCGGTGACGGCGTGGCGATCAGCTTCGTGGGTGATCCCGAGGATGCACTGTTCGTGTGCATCGCGCTGCGCGATGCGGTGCTCACGCCCCCGCCCGGGACGAAGGTCCCGCTGGAGATGCGCATCGGCATCAATCTCGGGCCCGTGAAGCTCGTCCAGGACCTGAACGGGCAGCCCAATATCATCGGCGATGGGATCAACGTGGCGCAGCGCATCATGGGCTTCGCGCAGCCCAACCAGATCCTGGTGGCGCGCTCCTACTACGAAGTGGTGTCGTGCCTGTCCGACGCTTACGCAAAGCTCTTTCACTACGAGGGCTCGCGCACCGACAAGCACGTGCGCGAGCACGAGGTCTATGCGGTCGGCGACAGCACGCTCGAGCTCAGGCTGAAGTTCGAGGCCGATCGTCCGCCGCTTCCGCAGCTCTCAGCCACCGCCAGCGTGGGCAAAACCGTCATCGACCAACTCACGTATTTCCCCTCGCGCGTGACGGAAAACCTGCGCACTCGCCCACGGCTGGGCACAGCGCTGGCGGTGGTCGCGATCCTCGTGATCGCCATTGCCTTGCGTGGAATGCGCGACCGTCCCGTGCCACCGCTCCCGGCGCAGGCGCCGGCGACACGCATCACGGCGGCTCCGGTGAGTCCTGTGCAGGCGACGCCCGCGCCCGAGACTACACCCGTCCCGGCGGCCACCGCGGAAAAACCCGCGCCTGCGCCAGCCAAGACCGCTGCCGTTCCAGCGTCACCCGCGCGGGAAAAGACCAGGACCGCGCCGCGCCGCCCGCCGCGGGAAAGCGCGACGGTTGGTATGCCGTTGGCGACGTTCGAGGCCGCGCCAGCGTCCGACAACGATCCCGCGATCGTCTCATTCGCCATTGCGCCCTGGGGCGAGATCTACGTCGATGGCCAAAAACGAGGCGTGAGCCCCCCGATGCGAGAACTCGAGCTCGATCCGGGACAATACAAGATCGAGGTGCGCAACACGACTTTCCCCGGGCACGCGCAAACGGTCGAGGTCGGGCCTGGCGAGCGGATTAGAATAAGGCACCGATTCCGTTGAGAGGGAACTCGTGAGGCGAATGCTCTTCCTGCTGGCATGGTGTGCGCTGCTGGCCGGCTGTGAAACAACGCCGGTGAAGCACATGACGCAGGACATCACGAGCATTTTCAAGACCCCCAAGGGCCAGCCCGAGCTCACGGCGGGCATCCGCTCGTACGAGGACGGCAATTACAACGTGGCCATGCGGCAGTTGCAGAGCGCGCTCAAGGCCGGCCTGAACACTTTCGGCGAGATCAAGGCTCACAAGTACCTCGCCTTCATCTACTGCTCGTCTGGCCGCGAATCGCGCGGCCGGGACGAGTTCCGCAAGGTCCTGGCGCTCGACCCCGATTTCAACCTGGCGCCGGCGGAGGCCGGTCATCCGACCTGGGGGCCGATCTTCCGCAGCTTGAAAGCTGAACAACGATAGAGCACGGTCGCAATGGAAGCGCGCAAATTCGGTCGCTACGAAGTCGTCGCAGAACTCGGCAAGGGCGCGATGGGCACCGTCTACCGGGCCCGCGACCCGATGCTCAATCGCACAGTCGCGATCAAGACCGTCAACATGGACCTTGACCGCGACGAAGTCGAGGACTACGAAGCGCGGTTCTATCAGGAAGCGCGCGCCGCGGGGGGGCTGAACCATCCCAACATCGTCACCATTTACGACATCGGCAAGAGCGGGACCGTCGCCTACATGGCCATGGAGCTCCTCGCGGGCAACGAGCTCCGGTCCATTATGGCGCAAGGCAAGGCGCTTCGTGTCGGGCAAGCAATCGACATTGCTGCCCAGGCCGCCGAGGGTCTCGGCTACGCCCACGACCACGACGTCGTCCACCGCGACATCAAGCCGGCGAATCTCATGATCGTGCATGACGGCCTGGTAAAGATCACTGACTTCGGCATTGCGCGTATGCGCACCTCCGAGGTTCGCACCCAGACAGGGGTCGTGCTGGGCTCGCCGCGCTACATGTCGCCGGAGCAGGTGGTCGGCAAGCGCGCCGAGCCGCGCTCGGACATCTTCTCGCTCGGCGTGATTCTCTACGAAATGGTCACGGGCAAGCCGCCGTTCACAGGCCAGGACGTGAGCGCGATCATGTTCCAGATCCTCAATTTCGTGCCGCCGCCTCCGAGCTCGGTCAACCGGGATGCGCCGGAAATGCTCGACTTCATTATCGCCAAGGCCCTCGCCAAGTCGCCGGGGGACCGTTACGCCAGCGCGCGCGAGATGGCGAGCGATCTGCGCGAGTGCCGGCAGCAAGTCCCGGCCCGGGCGTCCTCCGGCCTGGCGCTCAAGCCGGGACAGCCGAGCTTCGAGCCCGAATCGGCTATCGACCTTCTGATTCTCACCGCCCCGCAAACGCGACGCTCCGACGAGGAATCCAAGGTGCTCGAGCCGGCGCCGACGCTGGGCATCTCGAAGGCCTTCGATTCGATGGCGGCGACCTCGCGTCTCGTGATCCAATCCGGCATCAGCGGCGAGTTCGCAACTTCCTCGACGACAAAGCCGACCAAACTGGGCCAGCAGGGGTTTCCCGGGGGGGTGGGCCCCGGCTGGAGCCGGTGGGACAAGCTTATCTTCACCGCCAGCGTGATTAGCGCGGCCGTGGTGGGCGCCTTCATCGTCTTCGCCTGAAAGGGGTGAGTGACAAATAGAAAACATCTCAAAAACGCAGAATGCAGCCGCCGATGGACGCCGATAATGCGAAAGAAGTGATGACTAATGGTGATGAAAAATGGTGATCCGAATTGGTGATGAAAAACGCCTACAACTTCGTACATCACCACTCATCATCACCATCTCTCATCACCAATACTCATCACCAGTTCCTGGTCACAGGTCACGGGTCACTGTCTTTCGAGCCGCGCTTTCGTATCGCGATCCAACGCCGTTAGGGCCTAAGGTAGGCGTAGCCCTCGCGCTGCTGCAGCCGGGTGATCTCGGCGACGCCCGAGGGCACGAACTTCGCTTCGGGAATGAACTGCGACTGCTTCATTTTTCGTTCTCGCAGCGTGATTCCGCAGACCAGGAACTGCACGCCCCGAAAATCGAGATCCTCGACCGGGACGTTGTAAGGGTTGCCGTTTTTGTCCCGTGCGCCTTCCACCAGAAAATCGACCCCCAGCGCGTGAGTCACTACCACGATTTGCGCTTTTGGGTTGACCTCCAAGTGGTTGCGGATGTACTGAAGCGCGAGCTTCGTCTGCTCCTCGGTGTTGCTGATGTGATAGACCACCTTGTCCGGACCGATCGGGCTCTTGATGTCCGACGCGGCCGCCGCCAAGAGAGTTCCCGTAAGCCCAACCGCCACGATCAATAAAGCCAGCACGCCAAAGCGCATCCTGCCTGCTTTCATATCGCCCTCCTTTGGTACGGGTCAATTCGCGCGCTTCCCGTCACCAAAGACGTTAGGCCACTTTGCCGCGCTGCGCAACGGTGCGGCACCAATGTGATCTGGGGCGTTGTGCCGCGGTGGACGCGCGAAAACGCAAAAAAGAAAGGCGGCCTGCGCCGCCTTTCACACCGCGAACCTAGAGCCGTCAGGGACGAATGACCGCCCAGCCCTCCTTCTGCTTGTTGATGATTTCGATCACACCGGCGCGGACATACTCGATCCGGGAAAGCATGTCATCCTTCGAGAGCTTTCTGCCGCGCATGGTGTTTTGGCAGGCATAAACATGGGCGCCAGACTTGAGCGTCTCCTCGATGCGATTGCCCACGATCGAGTCCATTATTCGATAAAACAAGTTTATCGTATGATCCAATAATCTGATGGGTGCCGAAACACAGCAACCAATGGGGCCTACCACAAAGCGACTGCAAATCGAGGGTCGCGTGCAAGGTGTCGGCTTTCGCTACTTCATGCAGCGCAGGGCCCGTACGCTCGGCATCACCGGTTGGGTACGTAACCGCACAGATGGCAGCGTGGAAGCCGTGGTGCAAGGCAGCCCCGACGACGTTGCAGCGATAATTGCCCTGGCCAGGCGTGGTCCGCGATCCGCCAGGGTGACACAGATTAGGGTGTCAGACGCCGAGGGTCAGTTCGACAACTTCGACACTCTGCCTACGGAATAGCCCGTGGGGCGTTGCTAAAACGAGTGATGATTACTGGTGATGGGAACTGGTGATGGGAACTGGTGATGGGAACTGGTGATAGGAAGTGGTGATGCGCCAGACAGGACGCTCTTAAATCACCATTATTCATCACCATCTCTCATCACTTGTTTCCAGGCGGCCGGCGGGCCGCCTGCCGAATGGCATTTGCGCGACGCCGGTACTTCTGCGCCTCATCGCTTTTGCCCTGGGAGTTGAGCGCGACCGAGAGATTATCCAGCGTGTGCGCGATGCTGAGATGCCCGGGCTCGAGGGCCTGCTCCTTGGCGGCCAGCGCACGGCGCAGGTAGTCCTCGGCCTCCGGGTAGCGCTCCTGTTTGAGCCGGATCGCCCCCAGGTTGTGCAGGCCGGCGGCGGTGTTGAAATGCTTCGGGCCTAACTTCGCGTTGAAGATATCGACCGACGCGCGCTGCGCTTCCTCGGCGGCGGCGAACTCGTTCAGCGCGATCAAGATCTCGGCGTTATTGTGGAGTGCAATGGCCGTCTCGGTGTGCTCAGGACCGTAGCGCCTCGTCCGGACCGCTACCAGGCGCTGAGCGAACGGCAACGCATCGCGCGGCTTCTTGCCCATGCGCAGCGCGAGTGACAATATATTCAGGCTCTCGTCCGTGCCGCGGTGGTATGCCCCGAGCGAGGAATCCGCCTCGCGCAGCGCTTCGCGCGCGAAACGCTCGGCCTGCCCGAGATCGCCGCGCTGAAAAGAAACCTGCGCCTGCTCCTGCAGCTTCCTCCACTCGGCTTCCCCCGCCCACGCAAAGCCGGCGGCAAGACAGAACACCAAAGCCCCTGCTGCCGCCAACGGGCGGTACGTTGTAAGTCGTGAGCCGTGATCTACCACAGCGCGCGCCGAGCACTTACCTAAAGGATCTCTCGAATCAAGAATCACGAATTACGACTCACTAATTTTGCGTGCGGGCGTCCTGGTAGAGGATCGTCACGTTCTCAGGACTCAACCAATCGCCCAAAGAGCGGATCAGGTCGTCGTGAAGGTTAACGCACCAGTTTGCGCCGAGTCCGATCTCGCACGTTGCCGCGCGGCTCGAGTAGACGACCGAGACCGGGCATGGGCCGCTGCGATACGGCGTCAGGAGCTCGCGCAGCTTTCCGCCGGAGGATTCTCCATTGCAGATCAGGCGCACCGCCCGCGCAAACCGGTTGCGCGCCTCGGCGAGATCGAGGACGTTGATCGCCTCGATGCGCACGCCATAGTCCTGGCCGGCGTCGCCTTCTCCGTTCGTCGCGCGCATGCGCGGGGCCCGCAGCCGCACCTCCAGCACCAGCAGCTCGTCCTCGCGCAGCTTGTGACGGTGCTTCTCGAACACCTCGCGGAAGGCCACGATCTCGAAGCGCCCGGAATCGTCGGCGAGCTGGATGACGCCCATGCGCCCGCTCGCCGTCGTCTGCACGCGCGAGCCGAGCACGATGCCCGCTACCCAGTGGCTGCGCCCGGCGTGGTCCCCTCCCGCGTTGCCCAGGTCAGCCAGCCGCAGGTGGATGAAACGGCGCACCTCACCGCTGTAAATGTCGAAGAGATGGCCGCTGAAATAGAACCCGAGCGCAAGCTTCTCGTTCTGCAGCCGCTCCTTCTCGGTCCAGTCCGGCACATCGACGAGGACCGTCGGTGCTGCCGCATCCGCGAAATCGCCAAACAAGCTCACCTGGTGCGCCGTGCGGCTCGCCTGCTCCGCGCCTTCGAGTGCGATGCCAACCGTGGCCATCAGGCTGGCACGGTGGTCATTCAGTGAATCGAAGGCGCCCGCCCGAATCAATGACTCGATCACCCGGCGATTCACGAGCCGCTTGTCAACGCGCCGGCAGAAGTCGAAGAGGTCGACAAACGGCCCTTCCTTCCGCGCCTCGAGGATAGAGTTGATCGCCGCCTCTCCCGTGCCCTTGATGCCGCCGAGCCCGTAGCGAACGGTCTTTTCGCCCACAGGCTCGAACCGAAGATGGGACTGGTTAATATCGGGCGCGAGGACCTCGATGCCGTGCGCGCGCGCGTCGAGCGCGAAAAGCTGCACCTTGTCGGTGTCATCCGCCACCGCCGACATGTTAGCTGCCGCGAACGCCGCCGGGTAATGGGCTTTGAAATACGCAGTCTGATACGCGACCAGCGCGTAGGCTGCGGCGTGCGACTTGTTGAACCCGTAGCCTGCGAATTTCTCGATCAAACTGAAAAGCTCGTTCGCCTTGCGCTCGCTTAGCCCGTTTTTCGCCGCGCCGGCAACGAAAATCCCCCGGTGCTGCGCCATCTCCTCGGGCAGCTTCTTGCCCATCGCGCGCCGCAGGAGATCAGCGGCACCCAGCGTGTAGCCGCCGATCAGCTGCGCGATCTTCATTACCTGCTCTTGATACACCATCACGCCGTAGGTGGGCCCGAGAATCGGCTCGAGCCGGGGGTCGTGGTACTCGACGCGCTGCCGCCCGTGCTTGCGGTCCACGAAATCAGGGATGAGGTCCATCGGCCCGGGCCGGTAGAGCGCAACGAGCGCTATAAGGTCCTCGAAACGGTCTGGCCTGGCGCGCCTCAAGAGATCCCGCATCCCGCGCGATTCAAACTGGAAGATCGCCGTCGTGTCCCCCGAGGCAAATAGGCGGTAGGTAGCGGGGTCGTCGAGCGGGATCGACGAAAGATCCAGTGATGGGTGATGAGTGATGAGTGATGAGTTGCCAGCAGCTGCGTCGCCATTCCGCTCTGCACTCTTGGCTTTGCTTTCCGCGTTGATGTGTCTCAGCGTCCAGTCGAGCACCGTCAGCGTCGTGAGCCCGAGGAAGTCGAACTTCACCAGCCCGACGGCCTCGACGTCCTTCATGTCGAACTGCGAGACCACGCTGTCCGAGCCGTCGGCGGCGTAGAGCGGGCAGAAGTCGGTCAGCTTGCCTGGTGCAATCAGCACGCCGCCGGCGTGCATACCGACGTTGCGCGTCAGTCCTTCGAGCGTTTCCGCCAGCGCCAGGAGCTCGCGCACTTCCTCCTCGTTGCGCTCGCGCTCCGCGAGCTGCGGCTCCATCTCGCGCGCATCCGCCAGCGTGATGTGGCGCCCAGGCTGGAACGGGATGAGCTTGGCGAGCTGGTCGCAGAAGTTGTAGCCGAGGTCCAGCACGCGCCCGACGTCGCGCACCACGGCCTTTGCTGCCATCGTGCCGAAGGTGGCTATTTGCGAGACGCAGTCGGCGCCATACTTGCTCTTGACGTACTCGATCACCCGGTCGCGCCCGTCCTGGCAAAAATCGATGTCGAAGTCCGGCATCGAGATACGCTCGGGGTTGAGGAAACGCTCGAACAGCAGGTCGTAGCGTAACGGATCGAGGTCCGTGATACCGAGCGCATAGGCCACCAGCGAGCCTGCGCCCGAACCCCGCCCCGGCCCGACCGGCACGTCGTTCTGCTTCGCCCAGTTGATGAAGTCGGCCACGATCAGGAAATAGCCGGGAAATCCCATCTGCTGAATCGTTTTGATCTCGAATTCGAGGCGCTCTCGGTAGCGCGCGGCATGGACTGACCGCTTGCCCTCGTCGGCGAAGAGCTGAGCCAGCCGCTGGTCGAGCCCCGCGTGGGCGCACTGGCGCAGGTAATCGTCGAGCCCCATGTTCTCGGGCGTGGGGAATTTCGGCAGCTGGCTCTTGCCGAGCGTCAAAGTGAGATTGCAGCGCTTGGCGATCTCGACGCTGTTCGCGAGCGCTTGCGGGAGGTCTCTGAAAGCGGCAGCCATCTCAGCTTGCGTCCTGAAATACTGCTCGGCATGAAACATCCGTGGACGGCGCTGATCGGACAGGATGTAGCCCTGCGCAATGCACACGCGCGCCTCGTGCGCGCGGAAGTCCTCGCGGCTCACGAACTGCACCGGGTGAGTGGCCACGACCGGCAGCTTCAGGCCGGCGGCGAGCTGCACCGCGCGCTGTACGTGTGTCTCGATCGCTCCGCCCGACGCGCCCAGCACGCTGGCGCCTTTGCCCAGGCGCTGGAGCTCAACATAGAAGCGGTCGGGAAAGAGATCGCGCCATTCGCCCGCTAGGCGCTCCGCCACCCGCATGTTGTCCATCATCAGCGACTGCCCGACGTCTCCATAATGCGCACCTGAGAGCGCAATCAGGCCTTCGCTTCCCAGCTCCACGAACCAGTCCTTCCTGAGCTCGGCCCGGCCGCGGTACTGGTTGGCGCGATAGGCGCGGGTGAGGATCTCGGTCAGCCGCAGGTAGCCGGCGTGCGTCTGGCAGAGCAGCAGCAGGCGAAAGGGTTTGTCGCGGTCGGCCTCGTTCTCGAGCCAGACGTCGCAGCCGATGATAGGCTTGACGCCGCGGGCACGCGCTTCCTGATAGAATTTGACCATGCCGAATACGTTGGCGAGATCGGTGAGCGCGAGTGCGGGCATGCCGTCCTTGGCCGCCGCCTCCACTGCTTCGTCGAGACGCGCGATGCCATCCACGATCGAGTACTCACTGTGCAATCGCAGATGGACGAACGATGGCGCGCGCATACCATTTATTTTACGCCGGGCCCACCGCTTTTTTAATCGCTTTTTTTCTCACGGACGAGAAAATTTCCGAGCGCGCGCCCTAACGACGCGACGGGGACCGTCGCGTCCCGACATCACAGTAAATGGGTGCAGATTACCTCGAAGAGAGGACTGAGGCGAAGAGACTTGCCGTGAAGTCGGCCCGCCCGCGTGGTTCCATGTGCGGCGCGAACCGGAGATACACCTTGACCGCCTTCACCGCATCAGCCGGCTGCGCAGCGATGGATTCGACAAGTTTCACCCCCTGACCGTCGAGCTCGTCATCCGGGAGAATCGGGCTCACGAGCCCCATGTTGAGCACCGCTCGACTATCCACCCCGGCCGTCGAATAGACGAGATAAGGTAGGCTGCGCGGCGTTACCTTGTCCATCAGCGCCGCGATCGCCAGCGTCGGCGGGAGACCCCGGCCCATCTCGGGCAGGCACCGCGCGGAATGCTTCCCGCAGCTCGGCGACCATCTCCATGGTGACCAGGTTGCCGCAATCCGGGCGCTTCAGCTCGATGCGCCAGGCGGCACCGTCATGACCAGTGATTATCTCGGGAATCATACGGTGAGAGATGGGTGATGGGTGATGCGATATTGTAAAGTAACAGCGATGACGCATAATGCGCCCTCCTGAATCCTGCATCGGAAATCCTGAGTCGTTATGCCCATCTCCTCTTCGCGCAGCGGCATCGCAGCGCTCATCCTGCTGTCGCTTATATGGAGCTACAACTGGGTCGCGATGAAGGAAGCCGTGCGCTTCGCCGATCCGTTCGATCTTTCCGCGCTCCGCGCGATGGCGGGCTCGCTACTGATTTTTGGCGCGATGTTATGGCTGAAGAAACCCTTGCGACTGCGGGCGCCGGGACGCACTTTCATCTTCGGCCTGTTCCAGACAGCCGGATTCAATGCGCTCGCCGCGTGGGCGCTCTACACCGGCGCAGCCGGCAAGACGGCCGTTCTCGTTTACACGCTTCCCTTTTGGACGCTGCTCATCGCGTGGCCGCTGTTGGGTGAGCGGCTGCGCGGGCTGCAGCGGCCCGCGACCGCACTCGCAGCTGCGGGTTTGCTGCTCGTTCTCGAGCCATGGCAGCTTGCTGGCACTTCCGTATCGAAGCTGCTGGCGCTCGCCACGGCACTCTCGTGGGCAATCAGCGCGGTCCTTGCGAAGAAATGGCGCAATGAGCTGCAGGCTGACCTGCTCGCGCTCACGGCATGGCAGATGCTGATGGGCGGTGTTGTCCTGACGGTCATCGCATTGAGCGTTCCGACGCGCGCGATCGAGTGGACACCGTACTTTTGGCTGATGCTCGTGTACTGCACGCTGGCCGGCAGCGTCGCAGGCTGGCTCCTGTGGCTCTTCATCCTGCGCCGGCTTCCGGCGGGCGTTGCAGGACTCTCGATCATGGCGGTGCCGGTGCTCAGCGTGCTCTTCGCGCGCCTGCAGCTCGGCGAGCGGCCGGCCGCCGCCGAGGCGGCGGGTATGCTGCTGATCGGCGCGAGCCTGGCGCTTTTGTCGTGGCACTCGCTGCGCGCGACGACGGGTGAACGGTTATCGGTAAACGCTGAACTGTAAAATCCAGCCTCGACTCCGACGACCGCTTATCGTTCACGGAACTTAATGAACCGCGGAGACGCGGAGAAAATCAGGACCACAATTGAACCGCCAAGACGCCAAGACCGCCAACGAAACTCGATTCACGAAACACAAATCACGGAAGTTAGTGAACCGTCATGACGCCAAGTCCGCCGAGGAAAACAACAGCCTAGACACAACTGACACGAAGGACACAAAGGTTCACAACTACGAGTTAGAACGCACGGCGAGCGCCGCGCCTCCTTTCCAATTAATTTCTAATAATCCTTCGTGACCTTGGTGTCCTTTGTGTCAAAGCTGTTTTGGCCGCTTGATGGTTTAGCAACGATTTACCACTTACCGTTGACCGTTAACCCGAAATGAAACCGAGCCAATCGCAGTATCACGACATTCGGGGCCTGCGGTATCACGTGCGAACCTGGGGTAAGCCCGGCGCGCCGAAGCTCATCCTCTTGCATGGCTGGATGGACGTGTCGGCCTCATTCCAGTTCCTGATAGACGCGTTTTCGCGCGAGTGGCACGTTATCGCGCCCGACTGGCGCGGCTTCGGGCTCACCGGGTGGGCGCGCGAAGGATACTGGTTTCCAGACTACTACGCGGACCTCGAAGAACTGCTTCGGCTCTATGAGGCCGATGCGCCGCTGAATGTAGTCGGACACAGCATGGGAGGGCTCATCGCCTGCACTTTTGCAGGGCTGCGCCCCGAGCGCTTCGCGAGGCTCGTTTCGCTGGAAGGTTTCGGGCTCACGCGTACCCATCCCGAACAAGCGCCGATACGGTACAGGCATTGGCTGGATGGATTGCGCCAGCCGCCGCGTTTCCGGCCCTATGGCTCGTTTGAGGAGGTAGCAGCACGCATGCGTCGCGACAATCCGCGCCTGACCGAAGAGAAAGCCTCGTTCCTCGCCCGCCACTGGGCAAGAGAGAATGGCGACGGAACGGTAATGCTGCGCAGTGATCCCCGCCACAAGATCGTGAGCCCCTATCGCTTCAGGGTGGAAGAGACGATCGCCTGCTGGCGGCACATCACAGCGCCCGTGCTATGGGTGTTCGCAAGGGACTCGAAGCGAGGCGGCTACCTGAAGGACACGCCCGAGCAGCTTGCCGAGCGCACAAGCGCGTTCCGGCACTTTCGCGAAGCGTGGCTCGAGGACTGCGGCCACATGATGCATCACGACCAACCGGAACGGCTGGCCGCGATCATCCAGGATTTTTTGAAACCCTGAAGCCCGGGCGGAAACGCCCGGCGCTTTGTCAGTCTGCGCCGATGTTCGGGAACATGAACCCGAACGTGATAATGCAAAGAAAAACCTTGCTGACGTGCATGACCTTCTCTTTGGCCGTCATCTTCGAGAAGGCTTTGGCCTTTACTGTATTGACATCGCTATTGTCGGTTTTCGAGTCCATGGGCGCTCCCTTGAGCAGGTAATAAAATCGTTTCCCCCGCCCACCTGCACTCGCCGGAGCGACGGCAAAACGAATCGTTATAGTGCATGCGCAACCTTACGCGCGCCTTACGCTGTCCAAGGCCGCGACATGCAGCTGCCCACGCGCCGACAGGTCGAGTCAACTACATGATTAGTATGGAATCACTAGAAGCTTCTGCTGACCCCCGGAACAGCGCCAGCGCCTCCGCGTCCGATGAGGGGTGATGGGTACTGGTGATGAAAACGGGCAATGAAAACGGGTGATAGGAACTGGTGATGAGAAGGGGTGATGGCTATTGGTGATGGAAGACGAGTGTCCATCACCATCTTTCATCACCATTAATCATCACCATCTTTCATCACTTCATTGGGTGACCACGGGTCACGCCATTTTCAGCGGAGGCCGGCGTCCTGCGCGATGTACTCGCCGAGCGCCGCCCAGTCCCTGTCACCAAATCCAGCGGCGATAGCGGCGAGATGTCGTTCGCGCATGAGATCGGCCGTGGGTAGCGGCACGCCCGTGGCGGCACCCGCCTCCAGAGCGAGCATCACGTCCTTGAGCCCGAGCTTGAGCGCAAACGTGGGCTCAAAATCCTTTTCGACCATGCGTTGTCCGTAGCTCTTGTACACGGGCGCGTTGAACGACGTCGTGGTGATGATATTGAAGAACAGGGCCGGATCCACCCCGGATTTTCGCACCAGCGCAAACGCTTCTCCGAGGCTCTCGACCACCGTCGCGAGAAGAAAATTGCGAGCGATCTTCACGACGTTGGCGAGCCAGGGCTCCGCGCCGACAACGAACGATTGCTTGCCGAGGACGGCGAACAAAGGCTTGCAGCGCTCGAGCGCCGCGTCGGCGCCGGCCGCGACGATGTCCAGCTGGCCCGCTGCCGCGGCGTGCGGCCGCCCGAAAACCGGCGCCGATACGTAGCCGTTGCCCGCCTCTCGATGCAACCACGCGAGCTGCTTTCCCATCTCGAGGCTCACGCTCGCCATGTTGAGGTGGACGCAGGACGCGGGCATCCTGCGGATCAGGCCGGGCGCGATCCACACTGCTTCGATCGCAGCATCGTCGGCGAGCATGGTGACGACGACCTCCGCATCCAGCACGCGCGACGCATCCGCAGCCACTTCGGCCCCCTTCGCCTCGAGCACCTCGGCAGGGGCGCGGGTGCGGTTGTAGACGATCAACTCGTGGCCCGTCTCGATCAGCCTCTCGGCCATTGCCCGACCCATCTGACCGAGTCCCAAGAATCCGATTTTCATGTCCCTGTCGCTCCCTGTGCGTGGCCCGCGGTGAACGCCATGCTAACAAGGTCATCGAGATTGGCATAATCGCCAGACAGCCCCCCTGCGCGCCCATCGGGGTGTACACTGGCCCCAGCTCAAAAGATAAGTCCGGAGGAGGACCCGAACGATGCGGACCCGACTCGTTGCCTGCTGTTGTCTGGCAGCTGTTGCCGCCGTGGCACAAGTTGCCCACGCACAAACCTACCCTTCGAAACCGGTACGCCTGGTGGCCCCCTACCCTGCCGGAGGAGTAAACGACACGGTCGCGCGCCTCATCGCGCAGAGAATGTCGCGCGCGCTCGGCCAACAATGGATCGTCGAGAACCGGCCGGGACGCGGCGGCACGATCGGGACCGGCACCGTCGCCAAGTCGGCGGCCGACGGTTATATGCTGGTGCACGGCGGCAT
>JAOTTL010000030.1:0-26442 GCA_029864385.1 Betaproteobacteria bacterium
AGCTGCTCCAGCGTGACGCGAAAACGCGTGCCGCAGGACGGGCATTGCGTCACCATGCTCACGATATATCCCTCGCTAATCGGCGCATCTTGCCTTGCGAAATCTGAATTGCTGCCACGCGGTTTTTCGCCGCGGCCCTATTCACCCTGACTCACTGCTCCTGTCTGATCCCGCTGAGCAGCGTCCAGTCTTCCTCCTCCTCTTCGACACCGATGTCAAACCATGCGCGATAGGCTGCGCACACTTCGTCGGCCTGCGTCGGGAGCAGTCCGGCGAGAGCCAGCCGCCCGCCCGGGCGCGTGAGCCGCGCGAGCACCGGCGCGAGCACAATGAGCGGATGGGCAAGGATGTTGGCAACCACGATCTGCGCCGGCGCGCCGATCGCCTCGGCCGCGCCGTGGAAGCTGGCGTCGGCCTGATTTTGCATAGCATTGCGGCGCGCCGCAAGAAGCGCCTGCTCGTCGATGTCGACGCCCGTCGCGCGCGCCGCGCCCAGCTTGAGGGCCGAGATCGCGAGCACACCCGAACCGCAACCATAATCGATCACGGACTCGCCGCCGCGCACGACGCGCTCGAGCCAGCGCAAACACAGCCGGGTCGTGGGGTGGCTGCCGGTCCCGAAGGCGAGGCCGGGGTCGAGGATGATGTTGATTGCAGCCGGGTCGGGCGCGCGGTGCCAGCTGGGAACGATCCACAGCCTCCGCGAGATCCGGATAGGCGCGAATTGTTCCTGGGTTACGCGTACCCAGTCCTGCTCGGGCACGCGCTCAACTTCGTGCGGCAGCGCCGCGATTCCGACCCGGGCGCATGCCGCGCCAACGAGCGCTGCGGGATCCGCTTCCGCGGGAAGTAGCACGCTTACCCGGCTGTGCCGCCAACCCGCCGGCGGTCCCGCGCCGGGCTCCCCGAACAGCGGCCGCTCCGCCGGCGAGCCCGCCTCGGCATCCGCAACATCCACGCTGGCCGCGCCCGCTGCAAGTAACGCTTCGCTCAGGGGCTCAACAAAGCGCGCTTCGACCTCGAAGGAAACGGAAAGCCAGAACATTGAACTCAGAGATCGGTAAACGGTAAAACGGTAATCGGTGAACAGTAACAGCAGGCTCAACGGCGGCACGCGCCCAACACGGCATTGTTCCGTTCACCGTTTACCGTTCATCTTCCTAGTGCTCACTACTCGCGCGCAAGTTTGGCGAGCTTCTCCTCCAGGTAGTGGATGCTCGCGCCGCCTTGCAGGAACGCCGCGTCCCGCAGCAGCTCCTGGTGCAGGGGAATGTTGGTCTTGATGCCCTCAATCACGGTCTCGGAAAGCGCGGTGTTGAGCCGCGCGATTGCCTGCTCACGCGTGTCGCCGTAGGCGATGATCTTGCCGATCAGCGAATCGTAGTTTGGTGGCACGAAGTAGCCGTTGTAGGCATGAGAGTCGACCCGTATGCCTGGCCCGCCGGGGACGTGGAATGAGGTAATGCGGCCTGGCGAAGGTGTGAAGCGGTACGGGTCCTCGGCGTTGATGCGGCATTCGATCGCGTGCCCGCGGAACTGTATATCGCGCTGCTTGATGCCGAGTTTCTCGCCGGCCGCGATGCGAAGTTGAAGCTTGACGATGTCGAGGCCGGTGATCATCTCCGTGACGGGATGCTCGACCTGAAGGCGGGTGTTGATCTCGATGAAGTAGAATTCGCCGCCGGTGTAAAGGAATTCGAAGGTCCCCACCCCTTCGTAGCCGAGCTTGCGGCAAGCCTCGGCGCAGCGCTCGGCGATACGCAGACAGGTGCGCACGTTGATCTTAAGCGCGGGGGCCTCTTCGATCACCTTCTGGTGCAACCGCTGCATCGAGCAATCGCGCTCGCCGAGGTGAATCGCGTTGCGGAATTTGTCGGCCAGCACCTGGAACTCGATATGACGCGGGTTCTCCAGATACTTCTCCATGTAGATCATCGGGTTCGCGAACGCGGCCTGCGCCTCGGCCCGGGTCACTTGCACGGCCGGCAGCAGAGCAGCTTCTGTGTGGGCAACGCGCATCCCGCGCCCGCCTCCGCCACCCGACGCCTTGATGATCACGGGATAGCCGATAGAGCGCGCGATTTTCACGACTTGATTGGGCTCTTCCGGTAGCGGCTCAACCGCGCCGGGCACCACCGGCAGTCCGGCCTTCTTCATCGCGATCTTGGCATTTACCTTGTCACCGAGGAGCCGAATGGTTTCGGCCTTCGGGCCGATGAACACGAACCCGCTCTGCTCGACGCGCTCGGCAAAGTCGGCGTTCTCGGAAAGGAAGCCCCAACCGGGGTGGATCGCCTCGGCGTCCGTCACCTCGGCGGCGCTGATGATTGCGGGAATATTGAGGTAGCTCTGCGCGGATGGCGGTGGCCCGATGCACACCGATTCATCCGCGAGCTTCACGTACTTCGCGTCGCGGTCGGCCTCGGAGTGGACCATGACCGTCTTGATGCCCAGTTCGCGGCAGGCGCGCTGGATGCGCAAGGCCACTTCACCGCGATTCGCGATCAATATCTTTTCAAACATGGTTCACCGCAGAGCCACAGAGAACTACTCGTTGACGGAAAGCCCGGCTCCCGGACCGAGAAAGCAATTGAACACGGTGCGGCCGCTACAGGATTCGGCCACAAGAGAGAAACTCTGTGTCTCTGTGCCTCTGTGCCTCTGTGGTTATAGTCCTCACCCGAGAATGAAGAGCGGCTCGCCGTACTCCACCGGCTGGCCGTTTTCGGCGAGCGCCGACTTGACGATGCCATCGCGGTCGGCTTCGATCTCGTTCAGCAGCTTCATCGCCTCGATGATGCACAATGTCTGGCCCGACTTCACCGCCTGGCCCACCTCCACGAATGCCTTCGCTCCCGGCGCCGAGGAGCGATAGAACGTGCCGACCATAGGCGAGCGGATGATGTGGCCCTCGGGCACCGCTTCTGCTTCGGCGGGCGGCGCGGCAGCGGCTGGCGCCAGCGTGACAGCCTGCACCGGTGCGCCAGCTTGCGGCGCCGCCGGTGGCGCACCGCGGCTAATCCGCACCCGCTCCTCGCCCTCGGTAATCTCAAGCTCCGCGATTCCGGACTGCTGCACCAGGTCGATCAGCGTCTTGAGCTTGCGCAGGTCCACCACGTTATTCCTCCCCCCCATACTGAAGGGCAAACTCCAGGGCAAGTTCGTATCCTTTCGCCCCCAGGCCGCTCAACACCCCTGCCGCAAGATCGGAAAAATACGATTCGCGCCGGAACGGCTCCCGGGCAAAGATGTTGGAAAGATGCACCTCGACAAACGGGATCCCCACCGCTGCCAAAGCATCGCGTATGGCCACGCTGGTATGCGTGTAGGCCGCCGGGTTGATGATGATGAAATCGACCCGGTCGCGCCGGGCTTGCTGGATGCGCTCGATGAGCTCCGCCTCCGCGTTGCTCTGATAGGTCGCGAGCCGCACCCCGGCATCTCTCGCCCGTTTCTCCAACCGCCTGTCGATCAGCTCAAGTGTGTCGCTGCCGTAGAACTCCGCCTGACGCGAGCCCAGCAGATTGAGGTTGGGGCCATTTAAGACCAATATGTTCTTAGCGCCAGCCATGTAAAAAGTGTGAAATCGCTCACAGTTCGTGCGCGATCAGGCAGACTGGAATCGCCTGCGTGCACGTTGGCGACAAGTTACCGTAAGTTAGCTGCTTTTGTCTACGAATTAGCGGAAATTAGTAACTGTACGGTCGCTCGACCACGGTACATCGACTTTCTGAACAATCTGATCAAGCTAACTGGCAGACAGCCCGCCATTGCGCCCCTCGACCCGCTGGAGCGCCGTATCCTAGAATACTGCCGATAGGCACCAACATGGTGCAAATACGCACCAAAAGCGAGGTCGGCAAATCGATTTTGTGAACGACCGGATCAGGCTCGTTGGAGACAGCCCGCTATTGCGCCCCTCGACCAGCTCGAGCGCCGTGTCCTAGAACGGTGCCGACACGCACCAACATGGTGCCAAGACGGACCGAGAGTAGTAGTTCGTCGAGTTACGTGAGATTAACAGAAGTTAGCCGCACAATAGGCGAAGATAGCGTCAAAGTAGCCGCTTTATCAGGCTCTCCAATTCGTCTTCTTTAAGACCTCCAAGCTTGCTGCTCGCGACCTGGCCGGCCCGGTCGATTACCAGGGTATAGGGCAGGACCCCCGTCCGGTTCCCGGTCGAGCGCATGAGCTCCATGGCTTCCAAGCCGCCAAGCAGGACGGGGTAATTCATGCCGAATTCCCGTTGAAAGGCAGCGACCGGCTCACGCTGATCGATGGCCACGCCCACGAACTGGAGGCCTCGGGCACCGTAGCGCTTCTGCATTTGGATGAACAGGGGTATCTCTTCCCGGCACGGCGCGCACCATGTCGCCCAGAAATTAACCACCAGGACGCGCCCGCGCCATTGTTCGAGCGTCTCCGTGCCGCCCGAGAGGTTGGCGAGACGAGCCGCGAAGATCGCGTCGGCACGGATCCGCGTATCACTCGCGTCCGCGGCGGAGGACATCCACCATCGCCGCACGGCGTAGCCGCCGGCTGCCGAGCCGGCAGCCACCAATGCGACAAGCGCGATGACGCCGCGGCGGGTCAACGGAGAGCGAGCGCCTGGTCGAGTACGGCGGCAAACGCCTCTGCCGGTTGGAAACCAATCACCCGCAGACCATCGATTTCGCGACCGCTACGATCGAAGAAAATGATCCCCGGCGGACCAAAAAGGCGAAAGCGTTTGAGCAGCGCAAGATGTTCAGGCGCGCTCGCGGTCACATCCGCTTGTAGCAGCAGCATCTGGGCCATTCGCGCCTGCACGCTCGGATCGCTGAAGGTGAACCGCTCCATCTCCTTGCACGTGACGCACCAGTCCGCATAGAAATCGAGCATCACCGGCCGGCCGCTGGCAGCCTGGATACGACTGTCCAGCTCGGCAATGCTGCCCACGCGCTGAAAGCTCGGCGCCCCCGCCTCGCTGGCGCCCAAGCGCAGGCCCGATAGCGGCTGAAGCACGTCACGCCCGCCCGATAATGCCCCGATCAGGAATGCGATGCCCGCAACCAACGCGATGATGCCAACGCCCTTGCTGAACTTCTGAAAGCCGTGCGCATGGACCGGAAGGGGATCGATCGCGTGCAGGAATACGGCCGTCACGATAAGCAGCGTGCCCCACGCAAGGAGGTGCACCGTCGCCGGAACGAACGGCGAGACGAGGTAGATCGCGACGCCGAGGAGGAGCACGCCAAAGAAGCGCTTCACGGTCTCCATCCAGGGGCCCGCCTTGGGCAGCAGCGCGCCGGCGGAAGCGCCGATCACCAGCAGGGGCACCCCCATGCCGAGCGCCATCGCAAACAGCGCGGAGCCCCCCAGCACGACATCGTGGCTTTGGCTGATGTAGAGCAGCGCACCCGCCAGGGGCGCTGCCACGCACGGGCCGACAATGAGCGCCGAGAACACACCGATCACGAACACTCCTGTGGCGTGCCCGCCCTTGACGCGGCCGCTTGCCTCGGCAAGCTTCGACTGCAGCGCAACCGGTAACTGCAACTCGTAGAGCCCGAACATGGCCAGCGCAAGCGCCACGAACACGGCCGCAAAGGCGCCGACCACCCATGGATTCTGCAGCACCGCAGCCAACATCGCGCCCGATAATCCGGCCGCGACACCCGCGATGGCATAAGTAACGGCCATCCCCAGCACATAGACCGCCGCCAGCAGGAATCCGCGCATCTTTGTGATGTGCGCGCCGCCGCCGACGATGATGCCTGAAAGAATCGGCACCATCGGCAGCACGCAGGGCGTGAACGACAGCAGGAGCCCGAAGCCGAAGAAGCTCGCCACGACCAGCCAGAAACCGCTGGCAAACAGCGCTGTGACCTTCGAATCGCTCACCGGCGGCTGCAAACCAAAAAGCTGCGCTGCCGCGTCGCCTTGCGCCGGGGGAGGCGCGAACGACGCCAGCATGAGCTCCGCCGTCTGCTCCTGCGGCGTATAGCACACGCCCACGTCCGCACAGCCCTGCGAGACGGCAGTGAGCGTCAGCGCGGGAAGCGCCGTGCCCTCCACCTCGAACGGCACGACGATCCTGAGATCGCCCCGATGCGTCTCCACCTCGCCGAAAAACTCGTCGCGCTTGCGTTTCCCGGGCGGAATCTGGGGCTCCCCCAGCTTCACCTGGGCCGGCGCAGCGGAGAAGCGGAATTTGTCGCGATAGAGGTAGTAGCCAGGCGCGATGCGGTAGGTCACTTCGATGGAGCGTGCGTCCTGCAGGCGGGCGGCGAACTGGAACGCCTTCTGGGGCTCGAGCAGCTCGGGCTCCGCCGCGTGGACGAAGGAGGAAACCGCCAGAAGGAGGATCAGAAGAAGGCGCATCGCAGAAAACCGGGTGGTCTCAACCAATAGAGATAGTCGTTTCCCCGCTCACCCAGTCGAGATAGTCGGCAAGCCCGCAACCTACTGGGACAGCGATGATTTCCGGAAGTTCGTAGGGGTGGAGCTCGCTGATCGCCGTTTCCACTTCGGGATAGAGCGCCGCGCGTGTCTTGATCAGCACCGGAACTTCGGTCGCATTCTCGACCTTTCCCTGCCACCGGTAGACCGACGTGCACTCCGCGAGCACGTTCACGCAGGCCGCGAGCCGGCGCGCGATCAACTCCCGGGCAAGCTCCAACGCGGCCGCGCGGTCCGGAAGATTGGTCAGTACAACGACGAGCGCCTCAGACATCGCTCAACCGTGTGACGGCGGGCCCGCGCGCGCGGCGGCGATGCCATGGCGTACGGTGGGATAACGCAATTTCATGCGCAGTTCGTTCTTCAGGCGGCGGTTCGTCAGGCGCCGCGACTCGTTCATGAACGAGAGCTGCTGCGCGGAAAGCACGCTCTCCGCCTCCGCGCGCGTCACGCGCGGTGGATGCGGCAGACCGAAGTGCTCGGCCACGAGATCGAAATAGTCGCCCATCCGGATCGGCGCGTCGTCGGAAGCGTGGTACATGCGCCCACGGCCGCCGCGGTAGAGGGCCGCAACCACGATGCGCGCCAGATCGTCCGCATGGACATGGTTAACGAAGGCGTCTTCGGCGGGCGCCAGCGCTGGCGTTCCGCGCTCAATCCGCGCGACCGGCAGCCGGTCGGCCGCGTAAATGCCGGGAACGCGAAGGATCACGACGCGCACCCCGCTGTGTCTGCCCCACTCGCGCAGCCGCTGTTCCGCGTCCACGCGCCGGCGCGCACGCTCGGTGCGCGGACGTGGCGGCCGCGTTTCGGCGACAAGCTCGCCGCGGCAATCGCCGTACACGCCGCTCGTACTAATGTAGACAACCTGCTGTGGTAGACTCCTGCCCTTTGCAAGCGTCGCGATCAGGTGGGCCGTGCGCGTATCGCGCGTGCCACGATCCGGCGGCGGCGCGAGGTGCACGACGTCGTGGGCGAGCCCGGCGAGCGCTCCGAGCGTTTCAGGCGCGTCAAGGTCTCCCCGGATGGGCGTCACGCCCAGCGAGCGCAGGGGTGCCAGGCGTTGCGGGGTCCGCGACAAGGCGTAGATACGGCAGCGACCTTGTAGCAGCGGTATCAGCCGCTGCGCGATATCGCCACAACCGACAATGAGCAAGCGTTTCATGGCCGAATTCTAGCCGAAAGCCGGGCCGACGGTTCCGACCGCGCACCGGCATATTCATCCAGCATGCCACACCAGGTCACGATCAAACCCAGCGATCACGTTTTTTCCGTCAACGATGGCGAAACCGTGCTCGATGCGGCGCTGCGCGAGGGCTTTATCATCGCCTACGGCTGCCGCAACGGCGCCTGTGGCTCGTGCAAGGGCGGGCTCCTCGAAGGTCAGATCGACTATGGCCACTATCAAGAGCACGCCTTGCCCGATGCCGAGAAGCAGGCCGGCATGGCGCTCTTCTGCCAGGCGCGACCGCTCACCGACCTCGTGATCCGGGCCCGGGAGGTCGGGGGCGTGAAAGGCATCGAGATCCGGAAGCTGCCGGCGCGCGTGCACAAAATGGAACGCCTCGCGCCCGAAGTCATGGCGCTGCAACTCAAGCTGCCGGCGAATGACCGCCTGCAGTTTCTTGCCGGCCAGTACATCGACCTCCTGCTGCCGGGCAACGCGCGCCGGAGCTTCTCGATGGCGAACGCGCCGCATGACGACGCCTTCCTGCAGCTGCACCTGAGGAACTACGGCGGCCGCTTCAGCGAGCATGTCTTCGGCAAGATGAAGGAACGGGACATCCTGCGCTTCGAGGGTCCATTCGGCATCTTCTTCCTGCGCGAGGACAGCGACAAGCCCATCATATTGCTCGCAAGCGGAACCGGCTTTGCACCGATCAAAGCCATGGTAGAGCACGCGCTGCACAAGCGGCTGCAGCGACCCATCACCCTGTACTGGGGCTGCCGCGCCCGCGCTGATCTCTATCTCGACGAACTGGCTGAGCACTGGCACCGCGAGCACGGCATCCGCTACGTTCCCGTGCTCTCGGATGCGCAACGTGGTGACCAATGGACTGGCCGCACGGGCCTCGTGCATCACGCGGTGATGGAAGACTTTCCCGACCTGTCGGGCCACCAGGTCTATGCCTGCGGGTCACCGGTGATGGTGGAGGCCGCGCACCACGACTTTACGGCCCGGTGCGGGCTGACCGAGGACGAGTTCTACTCGGATTCGTTCACGCCCTCCATGCCCGAAACCGGGCCGACGTGAACTTTGCGGCGTGACTGGAACGTAACGCAAAAATCAAAATTAGCCGCCGATATACGCCGATAAGCCCCAACATTGAACCGCCAAGACGCCAAGAGAAGCAAGAATTAAGAGCAGTTACTCATCACCCATCACCCATCACGCTCCATTCACCATTCGCCATTCACCGGGTTTTAGAGCGGCGTGCGGCGGCGCCCGTCGGTGACGGCCTTAAGCTGCAAGAGTGCGAGGGTGAAGCTCTCACGTTGATGGAGCTGCGCGGCCTCCGTGTTGCCAAGCTTCTCGTGCAGGCCGGCCAGCGCGAGATGAGCCGAGTAGGTCGGCTCGACCGCAATGCTCGCCTCAAGATAGCTTTGTGCCTTGCCCCAAAGTTCCTGTGTGCTGCACAACCTGCCCAACGTGAGCAGCAGCACGGCGTCGCGCGGGTAGGACTTTACCCAGCTTTCCGCCCGCTCGATTCGCCGCAACGCGTCGCCGCCGTCGCACTCGGCATAGAGCGCAACAATATCGCTGTCCCAGCTCGACTCGAGCGCCTCCTCGATGACGCGGTGTGCCTGCGTGCATCCCTCGAGTGCGATGAAGCAGCGTGCGGCCGCGCCCGCGATCCGGCTGTCGGTGCGCTCTTTCGCCGGCACCTTGCGCCACGCCTCTTCCAGCGCCACCACGTCGAGCGCCTTGCGCGTCAGGTTCTCGACCAGCGCGACGCGGCGGATTTGCGTCGCCTGGTCGGCGTCGAACACTTTGCGCCGCTGCAGCTCGTTCACCAGTGGGAGCGCCTGATCCCAGTTGCGCAGCTGCTGCTGTGCCGTCAGCTCGAGCCGCAGCGCTGCGGTATGCCGGCGCGGTAACCGCTGCAGCACGTCGAGCGCCTCCTCGAAGCGGCGCTGATCCACCAGCAGCTCGGCCTCGGTGACCACCCGCATCGGCTCGTCGCCGCCCGCCGCGGCCGCGGCGCGCGCGAGATAGCCGTCGCGCCGCTCATAAGCGCACAGACCGTGTGCCGCGCGCGCAGCAAGAACCGCGCTCAGATCCGGCTGCTCACCCATGTCAAGGGCGCGCTGCGCCGCTTTCTCGGCGCGCGCGTAACGACCTGCGAAATACTCGTGCAGCGCGGTGGCGAGGGTCGCTCGCGCCTTCCTGCGCCGGCGCGCCGCCCGGTACTCGCGTACCTGGCCCGGCAAGCGCGCCGTGGCCGCAAACATCCGGACGATGAGGTAGAAGATGATGAATGCCGCGGCCAGCAGCAGCAAAAGGAGGTTGAGCGAGAGCTCGATGCGATAGGGCGCGGAAACTACCAGCACGTAGCCGGTGCTGTAGCGCGCGAGCAGGGTCAGGCCCACCGCGATCGCGACGATCATCACGATCCAGATCAGCGCCCGCAACACGAGTCTGCCTCCGGATTTTGAAGAAAGATCCCCGACCGCCCGGTCACACGGCTGAACGCCGAGCGCGGCACTTTAACGAGCCGCACACGGCAGACGGGCAGGAAACAGGCGCCAACGGTTGGTCCGATCACGGTTCACCGGTCACTGATTACGGCTTCTGAGTGGCGTCCGCTCGCGCGCGCCGGTAGCCACGCACGGCCTCCAGCGAGGCCGAAATGTCCGGTACCTCGGCGCTCAGTTCGGCCGCGTGCAGGTTCGACAGCATTGTGACGTCGCGCGCGACGGCGTCGTTGCGCACATCGTAGTAGCGCTGCAGCCAGTCGCGCGCTGCGCCGAGGTCGGCCTTGTAGCTCTGCATATCGCGCGCGAGCAGGCCGAGCCGCGCACCGAGCAACCGCAGCTTGAGATTCTCGCGCAGGAAAAATGCCTGCGAGGGCGCCAGCAGGGGAATATCGGGGCGGTCCATGCGCTGGACCCGCACGAGCTGTTTCAGCTCTTCCCAGGTCTCGCGTAACAGCCGCTTCCAGAGCGGCTCCTCGGCCTCCCCGGGGTCGGACCGCGCGCCGGACTGAGGCCGCATGTCCATGGACAGGGGCAGCGTGTCCACGCGGACGAGGAGTTCGTCGAGCTGCGCGCTGATGCCGACGGTGTCGACCGTGGCATGCCCTTGCAGCCGGGCGATGTCGCCGCTGATCGCCTGGCGCACCCCGGTCAACTGGGGTTGCGCCAGCCGCTGGAGCTTTTCCTCTGCCGTCCGCAGGGCGGCGAGCGCTACCTTAACATTGCCGCTGAGTCGCAGCTGCTGGCTCGCGATGATGAGTGTCTGCTCGATCTCCACAACAGCCCAGTCGTCACGGTTGCGGGAGAGATCCTGGAGCAACGTTTCCAACGCAGCTAGCTGCGCCTGGGTTTGCCCGACCCGGCTTTCCAGCGCGCCCAGCTTGCCTTGAACCGCAGACATCGCCTCGCCCACCTGCTCCGAGACGCGGCGGTTCTCGAGCGCCTTCACATCCGCGCTGGCCAGTTTCTGCGCCAACTCCTTGCGCATGGCACCGGTTTCGATGCGGCCTTGGTACCAATACCACCCCAACAACCCCGCGACGATGACAATGACCATGAACGCAAGGCCGATGCCGCGCCACCCTAGCGTGCGCGCCGGCGCGGCGACGGGCTCAGCCGCGGGCTCTGCTCCTGCCGGCTCAGCAGCAGTTTCCTGCTCGGGCCCCGGCACGGGCTCTGCTTCCGGCTGCGTTTTCTCCTGCGGGGATTCGCTCATGCGACGTGATGGGCTGGCTCAGCCGATAGTATGGAGCGTCGTCCACGGTGCTGCAACACTGGAAGCCGTCCCAAAAATGCTCATGAAACCGCAGATGAACGCCGATGCCGAACACCAGCCGGAACGGTTTCGGGTTGTCCGCGTTGATCGGCGCTCATCGGCGGTTGCCTGAACGTTTCAAGGTTCTTAAGAGCCGTTCTAGCACCCGGTAGTGACGACTTGTCACCGTTGGCTCATGGATAGTCACCGAAAAGCTTGAGGCTGGCAGCACACTGGATCTCGATTACCTCGACCGTTATCCTTGGCCGCTCGGAATGGCGAAGTGTTCTTTCAGAGCATCCATCAGGCCCTCGTCGGCGGGTTCGGTGACGATCACGCGCGTGAGCCCCAGCTCGCGCGCGACCTCGGCGATGCGCGGATGTGGCACGAACACCGGTGTTTTTCGCAACCACTGACGCCCGAGGGCACCAATCATCTCGTAGAGGTTGCGTAGGCCTTCGCTGCTAGTCACCGTGACCGCGTCGAGCTCGTTGCGCGCCCACGCCTTGAGCAGCGGCGCCGCATCCAGATTGGGCGTGCCCCGGCGATAGCATTCCGCGTATTCCACGCCAGCGCCGCGCGCCTTCAAGGTGTCACCGAGCAGCTCGCGGCCGCCGTCGCCGCGGAAGATCACGATGCGCTTGCCCCGCATCTCCTGCAGCTCGGGCAGCTCGAGCAGCGCCTCGCTGTCGAAGCGGCGCGCCGGCGCAATTGCGTTGGTCACCCCGAAGCGTGCGAGCTCCTTCACGCCCCCGCGGCCAATCGCGGCACACTGCAGGCCGGGCGGCAGTGCGCGGTGCGCCGTGATCAGGTTCATGGCCTTGTTCACTGCATTGGGGCTGATGAACACGGCGAGATCGAATTCGTCGAGGCGCGCGACAACGGCCAGCAACGGCTTGAGGTCCTCCACGTCGTGAATCTCCAGCACCGGAAACAGGATTGCCTCGCCTCCCGCGCCATGGATCATCGCGGCCAACTCCCGCGCCTGTTGCGCCGGGCGCGTGACCACGATGTTTCTTCCCGTGAGTGGCTGACCCTTCATCGGCGTTCATCGGCGTTAATCGGCGGCTTGCTTTTCCAGCTCAGCGAGGATCGCGTCGGCACCACGGGATCTGAGCTCTTCAGCGAGTGCAATGCCCAGTGCCTCCGCGTCGGCTGCGACACCCGTGCGTTCCCCGGCGATCATCCGGCTTCCATCGGGTGCCCCAACGAACGCGCGCAGGCGCAATTGCGTGCCGCTCAGCTGAGCATAGGCCCCGAGCGGCACATTGCAGCTGCCCGAAAGCGCGCGGGACAGCGCCCGCTCCGCCGTCACGCACAGCAACGTATCGCGGTGACCCAGGGGGTTTAGCAGCTCGAAGAGGTCGGCCCGGTCGGCACGGCATTCCAGGCCCAGCGCGCCCTGCCCCGGCGCGGGCAGGCTCTCCTCCGGCTCGAGCAGCGCCGTCACACGCTGCTCGAGTCCAAGGCGCCTGAGTCCGGCGGCCGCCAGCAGGATTGCATCGAACGCGCCTTCGTCCAGTTTGCGCAAGCGGGTGGTCACGTTGCCGCGCAACGGTCGCACCTCGAGACGAGAATGTTGGGCACGCACCTGGCATTCCCGGCGCAGGCTGGAAGTGCCAACCCGCGCGCCCGCTGGCAGCGCGGCGAGCCCCGGGTAGCGGCCAGACATGAAAGCGTCGCGGGGATCTTCACGCTCCATGACCCCGGCCAGCGCAAAGCCCGCGGGCAGGTGCATCGGCACATCTTTCATGGAGTGCACGGCAATATCGGCGCGGCCGGATGCGAGCGCGTCCTCCAACTCCTTGATGAACAGGCCCTTGCCGCCGATCTTTGCCAGCGAGACATCGAGCCGACGGTCACCCTCCGTGGTCAGGCCGAGCACCGCGATTTCCGCGCGCGGGTATAATCCGGCCAGCCGTGACTGGACGTGGCGCGCCTGCCACATTGCAAGCGCGCTTTCGCGCGACGCGATGACGATGCGCCGCGTCGCTGCCCCGGCGACATTACCGCTCAACGCCAACCTCGCGAAATGCTTTCAAGCCGATCCCTGCCACACCTGCTGGTCGCGGCGATTCTAGCATGCGCGACCACCGCATCCTGCGCGCAGAGCACCGGGCAGCTGCCGCGCGCCGACGACTTCGCAACGCTGGCCAAAGAAGCACGCACGCGGCGCGTGCCGGTCATGATCGCCTTCGTTCAGCCGGCCGTTGAGGCCGGGCTCATCAAGCTGCGCGCGGCGCCGGATCAGCGGGAGAATTCCCGCACCACGTGCTGCTGACGCCGGCTCACCGGGAGTTTCTCCTCGATACCGTTGAGCAGTACTACCCAGTGCGTTTCCCCGTCCTTCGCCGTGCGCTCGAAGCCGCGGATGGCCGCGCGCGCAACCAGGCAGTTGCGATGCACCCGCACAAAACGCTCCGCGTACTCTTCCTCGAGCCGGGTCAGTGATTCCTCGATCAGGTGCTCGCCCTTGACGGTACGCACGGTCAGGTACTTGAGCTCGGCCTTCAGATAGACAACGTCCACGATCGGGATGAGCTCGATCTTGCCCCGCTCCTGCGCGCTCAGGTGCGCGCGCGGTGCCCGCTGGAGCTCGCGGAGTGTTTCGGGCCGTGGCGGACGCGCCGTCCGCACCCGCGCCAGTGCTTCTTTCAGCCGCGCCGCGCGAATAGGCTTGAGCAGGTAGTCGACCGCGTTCACCTCGAACGCCTTCAGCGCATACACGTCGTACGCGGTGGCAAAAATCACGGCCGGCGGCCGGTCCAGCTTCAGCAGGTGGTGCGCCAGCTCAATGCCGTCCATTTCGGGCATGCGCACATCGAGCAGCACGACATCGCAAGGCACGCGCTCGAGCAGTTCGAGCGCCGCGCGCCCGCTTGCCGCGTCGCCCGCGACCTCGAGCGGCAGCTCCTGTGCGCAGTCGGCAAGCACGTCGTGCAGGCGGGAGCGTGCCGGCGCCTCATCGTCCACGATCAGCACTCGTAACGGTTTGGGGGATTCAGTCACGACTCAGCACTCACGAATCACTGCCTTTGACGTAGGGCATCGCGATGTGCACCTGATAGGTATCATCGCCGACGCGCGTATCGAGCGTCGCCTCGGCGTCGAAGTGCAACTGCAGCCGCTCGCGGATATTGGCAAGCGCCATCTTGTTGCCGGCGTGATGTCCCCCCTCTTGGCGATACGGGTTGCGCAGCACCGCGTGCACCTGTCCCCGCGCGCCGTAGATGTTAATGCTGACCACGCCGGGCTCGACCCGCGGCTCGATGCCATGGTAGACGGCATTCTCCAGCAACGGCTGGAGCACCAGCGGGGGCACGAGCGCGTCGGCTGGCATGTTGTCGATATGCCACTCGACCTGGAGCCGGTCGCCTAACCGCAATTGCTCGAGTTCGAGGTATTGCCGGCACAGGTTCACTTCGCGCGCGAGCGACGAGAGACTGCGATTGTCGGCCATCAGCACGCGAAAGAGGTCGGCCATGTCCTCGAGCGCGCCCTCCGCTCGCTTCGGGTTCTGACGGATGAGCGAGAGCACCGCGTTGATGCTGTTGAAGAGAAAGTGCGGCCGAATGCGCGCCTGCAGCGCTTGCAGCCGTGCTTCGGTGAACGCGGGCGACAGTGCGCGCCCCCGCAGGTCGAAATACAGCAGAAGCGTGCTGGTCGCCAACGCGACCAGCATCCAGTAGCGCGTCAATGGCGCAGGATCGGCATCGAGCAGCGGTTGGCCGAAAGTATAGAGCAGCGCGGTCAGGACGAACTCGATGGCGAGCACCGCCAATACGCCGAGGTAATAGGACAGGCGCTTCAGCAGGTCGTTCAGCGCCACGAGAGCAAACAGGCTGAGGATCAGCAGCGGCTGCACGATGGCGGAAGACTCCAGCAGCGCGATCCACAGCAGGCGCAGGTCCTTCGCCTGCACGATTGCCGCGGCCAGCGCCATCACGTTCACGATGACCACGATGCGCAGGGCGATGCCGAGATTGCGGAAGTTCGGCAGGGCGCCTGAATAGGCGTTTTGATTTATACTTCTCGCCATGCGCTACCCGCACGATTACTTGCCGAGCGTTTCCCGATCGCCATCAGTGCACCCTGTCCGTCCCTGAAAGGCCTGTTGCGCTGCCACGCAGCGCCTGCTTGAAGCCGATCGAGAGTTGCCAGAACGCTGTAGATTCTAACAGCCAGTATGTCCGCCAACGATAAACCCCAGAATAAGCCCTGGTCGGGCCGGTTTTCCGAGCCGGCAACCGAGCTCGTGCAGCGTTTCACCGCTTCGGTTTCGTTTGACCAGCGGCTTGCCGAGTATGACGTCGAGGGCTCGCTCGCCCACGCGCGCATGCTGCGCGCCGTGGGCGTGATCGGCAAGGACGACCTCGCGGGAATCGAGAAGGGGCTTACGCAGATCCGAACGGAGATCCAGTCCGGCACGTTCCCCTGGTCCGAGGCGTACGAGGACGTCCACCTCAACATCGAGCAGCGGCTGATCGAGCTCGCCGGCGAGTCGGGCAAGCGTCTGCATACCGCGCGCTCGCGCAACGACCAGGTGGCCACCGATGTGCGGCTCTTTCTGCGCGAGGCGATCGATCATTCGCTCGGACTCATCAAGGGCTTGCAGCGCGCGCTGCTCGACGTGGCCGATGCGCACGCCGAAACGGTGATGCCGGGGTTCACCCACATGCAGGTGGCGCAGCCGGTGTCGTTTTCGCACCACCTCATGGCGTATTTCGAAATGTTCTCGCGCGATGCCCAGCGACTGACCGATTGCCGCAAACGCGTTAACCGGCTGCCGCTCGGGGCGGCCGCACTGGCCGGCACCTCGTTCCCCATCGACCGCCAGGCCGTCGCCAGGGAACTGGGTTTCGATGGGATCTGCGAGAACTCGATCGACGCGGTTTCCGATCGCGATTTCGCGATCGAGTTTTGCGCCTGTGCGACGCTCGTCATGATGCACCTTTCGCGCTTCTGCGAAGAACTCATCCTCTGGGCGAATCCCCGTTTTGGTTTCGTCGAGCTTGCTGACCGCTTCTGCACCGGCTCCTCCATCATGCCGCAGAAAAAGAACCCGGACGTGGCCGAGCTCATCCGCGGCAAGACCGGGCGCGTGAACGGGCACCTCGTGGCACTGCTGACGCTGATGAAGGCGCAACCCCTCGCCTACAACCGCGACAATCAGGAAGATAAGGAGCCGCTCTTCGATACGGTCGACACCATGACGATGTGCCTCGCGGTCTTCTCGGAGCTGCTGCCGGGCATCAAGGTGCATCGTGAGGCAATGGCGAACGCCGCGCGCCAGGGGCACGCGACCGCGACCGATCTCGCGGAGTATCTGGTGCGCAAGGGCATGCCGTTCCGCGAGGCACACGAGGCGGTGTCGCAGGCGGTGCGCTTCGCGGAAGGCCGCGGCTGCGAGCTCGCGGATCTGAAGCTCGCCGAGCTACAAGAATTCGCGCCGGCCGTAGATAAAGACGTGTTCGCTGCGTTGACGCTCGAGGGCTCGCTCAACTCCCGCACCCACATTGGCGGTACGGCGCCGGCGCGCGTCAAGGCAGCGATCGCGAAAGCACGGAAATCGTTAGCGTAACGATTTCCGACGATTCCAACCGCGGCCATTCGTGGTTTCTTTCGGGCTTTTCCGGCCGCCCTCAGGCGCCATGAACCCTTGGCCGGATATCGAGCAGTCAGTCCGCGAAACGTTAGGCGTGCCCTTTGCAATCGAGTCTCGCGCCAGGGCCGGTGGCGGTTGCATCAGCGAAAGCTACTTGGTGCGAGGGCAAGGGCACGCCTTTTTCGTCAAGCTGAACGCTTCGGACCGGCTCTCGATGTTCGAGGCCGAGGCAGCGGGGCTCGATGAGATCGCGCGCTCGACCTCCGTGCGCGTCCCGCGGCCCCTGTGCCATGGTGCCGACGCGGGTGCGAGCTGGCTCGTGCTCGAGTATATCGAGCTGGGTCCCGCCAGCGGCCGCGGTATGGACGAGCTTGGCCGGAGGCTCGCTGCGATGCATCGTGTCACTGCGACGCGCGTCGGCTGGCACCGCGACAACACCATCGGCGCCACGCCCCAGATCAACACGCCGGGCGCGGATTGGATCGCGTTCTGGCGCCAGCACCGGTTGGGGTTCCAGCTGCGGCTCGCCGGTGAAAACGGCCATCGCGGGCGCCTGCTGACACAAGGCGAGCGGTTGCTCGAGCAGCTGCCCGTCTTTTTTTCTGGCTATGAACCGCGCCCCTCATTGCTGCACGGCGACCTGTGGTCGGGTAATGCCGCTTTTATGCGGGACGGGACGCCGGTTATCTTCGATCCCGCCGTTTATTACGGCGACCGCGAGGCCGACATCGCGATGACCGAGCTCTTCGGGGGCTTTTCGGCCGAATTCTACCGCGCGTACGACGAAACCGATCCCCGCGACCCCGGCTACGCGACGCGCAAGCTGCTCTACAACTTGTATCACGTGCTCAACCACCTCAATCTGTTCGGCGGCGGCTATCGCGCGCAGGCCGAGCGCGTGATCGGCGAGCTCCTCGCGCAGACCTGAACCATTCATCAATCAGCGTTTATCTACGGTTTCGCTTTTGCCAGTCACTGGTCACGGCTTTGGGGGCGGCGCGGTCGAGCCGCGCACCACCAGCTCCACCGGCAGCTCGACGCGCGCCTCGAAGGGTTCGCCCGCAAGGCGCGCGATGAGGTGCTGCGCCGCGTAGCCTCCCAGTTCCGCCGTAGGAAAATGCACTGTAGTCAGTCCCGGCATAATGGCCGCCGCAATCTCCATGTCGTCGAACCCGGTGAGGGACATTTCACCAGGCACAGCGAGACCGAGCGCGTGGCATTCGGCGAGCGCCCCGATGGCCAAGACGTCGTTGCCGCAAATGACCGCAGTCGGCCGCAGCGTTGCCTGCAGCAGCTCGCGCATACCTTCGCGCCCACCGCCGAGCGTATAGGGTTTCTCGACAAGGCGCCCCGGGCCCAGGCGCAGACCATATGCCGCGAGCGCCTCACGCACCCCCTCGACCCGTTCGCGCGCGCGCTCGTTGCCCGCCGTGATCCCGGAGTTCATCGCGAACTCGCGGTGGCCGAGGTCGAGCAGGTGACGCGTCACGCGGATGGCCGCCGCGTGGTTGTCGAAGCCGATGCACGGATGGCGCCCGCTCGCGTCGAGCGCCCAGGTGAGCACGTACGGAACCTGGTGCGTATCGATCATTCGGAACACGCTGGGATGGTGCGAGGTGCCGAGCAGTACGAGCCCGTCCACGCCGCGCTCGATGAGCGCCTGCGTGACGCGCGCCTCCACCTCGGCGTCGAACTCGTGGCTTGCCAATAACAGCGTGTAGCCCGCCTCATCGAGCGTCTTCTGCAGCGCGTGCGTGGTGTTGGCGAAGATGGCGTTGTCGAGCGTCGGGATCACGGCGCCAATGGTGCGTGTTCGCCGCGACGCCAGCGCGCGCGCCGCGCCGTGAGCGACATATCCCAGTGCCTGCACGGCCTGGCGGATACGCGCGGCGGTGGCGGGTTTTACCTTGTCAGGCTGCATCAGCGCGCGTGACACCGTGGCCGTCGAGACCTTGGCGAGCCGCGCCACGTCAGCCAGCTTGGCAGTTTTGTGCTCCGGACTCGATTTCAAGGCGGCTGCCTCTTGAGAAGCCGGAAGAGCCTAGCAACTCGGATGCTGCTATGCAAGCGCTTTCATTCTGGCGGGGATTCCCGCTGGCTATCCCGCGAACTGCCAAATCTCGTGAACTGCCAAATTCGGCGGGCGGGCGGCAGCACCGGCAACCGACACCACGCTCACTTTGGCGCAAGGAAAGCGCGCGGATGCGCGCGCGTTCTGGGAGCGTTACGGCCCTCGGCTCTCAGAGGGCAACAGCCTCGATATGAGGCTGTTGCACGCCCACGCGCAAGGCGGCCGGTCGCCTTAAAGAGATGGGCTCAAATCAGCAATACCGGTCTACCGGTATTGCTTGGCGCTGTATTTGCGGTACTTCGGGAGCAGGCGTCGCGGCGGGCGAAAGGCATCGCGACGGAACGGGTCGCCCAGCTCCTGGGTGAGCATGATCTCGACGACCGAGGGCTTGCCGGACTTGAGCGCGGCCTTGAGCGCGTCGCTAACCTCGTCCTCGTGCTCGACCCGGTAGCCTTCGGCCCCCATCACCCGCGCGACCTCGGAGAAATCCGGGTTCGCGAGATTGGTCCCGACGAAGCGATTGTCGAAGTAGTCGACCTGGTTCTTTTTCTCGGCGCCCCACTGGCCATTGTTGAAGACTACGGCCACCGCGGGAATCTTCTCTTTCACGGCAGTCATCACCTCAGCCAGGCTCATACCCCAGGCGCCATCGCCGACGTAGGCGATCGCCGCGCGGTCAGGCCGAGCCACCTTGGCTCCGAGCGCGGTCGGATACGCATAACCGCAGTTGCCCCAGCTCATGGCCGCGAGAAACGAGAGCGGCTGCTCAAACTTGAGGTAGCTGTTGGCCACTGAGCAGACGTTACCGATGTCCGTCGAGACCATTGCGTTGCGAGGCAAAGCCTTCGCGAGTTGCGCCAGCACACGGCGCGGTCCGATATGGGCTTTCTTGTTGGGCGAAGGCCAATTGGCGAGCTCTGCCGCCCACGCCGCTTTTTCGATTTGCACCTGTGTGAGCCGTTCTTTATTGGGTTTGCGTGTCCCGCGCGCCCGGACCCGCGTTAGCAGCTCCGCTGCGGCCAGCCCCGCATCGCCTTCAATCGCCAGTGAAACTTTCTTCACCAGGCCAAGCGTGCGATGGTCAGCATCGATCTGGATGATCTTGGCGTTCTTCGGCCAGTAATCGAGGCCATGCTGCGGCAGCGTTCCGAACGGTCCCAGGCGCGAGCCAAGCGCCAGCACGACATCGGCGCGGGCGATGATGTTCATCGCTGCTTTGGAGCCCTGATACCCGAGCGGTCCGCAAGCGAGCGGATGGCTCGCGGGGAACGAATCGTTGTGTAAATAGGAATTGACCACCGGCGCGGTGAGGTACTCGGCAAGCGCCTTCACCTCGCCGACGCCGTCCGACATGACGACCCCGCCACCCGACAAAATCACCGGAAACTTCGCATCCGCGAGCATCTTTGCAGCCTTGTCGAGGGAGTTCGACCCCCCCGCGGCGCGCTCGATGACAAGCGGCGGCAGGATCTCGTAGTCGCCCTCGCCATAGAAGTAATCGCGCGGAATGTTGACCTGCACGGGCCCGCGCTCGTGCAGCGCGATCGTGAACGCCCGGTGCATGAGCTCGGCCATGCGCAACGGGGAGTTAACGTTCACCTGCCATTTCGTGATCTTGGAGAAGATCGGCATCTGCTCGGTTTCCTGGAAACCGCCATGCCCCGCCGTGAGACTGCCAGCCTCGGGGGTCACCACCACCATGGGGGTATGCGCCCAGTACGCCGCCGCCACCGCGGTTACGAAGTTGGTTATCCCGGGACCATTCTGCGCGATACACACCGTCGGCGAGTTCGTGACGCGGCCATAGCCGTCCGCCATGTGCGCGGCGTTCTGCTCGTGCGCGACGCTGTAGAGGCGGATGCCCGCGCCCGGAAACAGATCGAGCGCGTCCATATAGGCCGAGCCGACAATACCGAACACGTCCTTCACCTTGTGCGCGACCAATGTCTCGACGAACGCCTCGGACGGCGTCATGCGAAGTTTGCCGGCGGGCGTTTTGGGCGCACTGGTGAGATTTTTCGCTTCGGTCATGTAATTCATTGGCAGGACTCCTCTCAAGGACGATGCGGCCGTCCGCACGCGGCCGCTCGAATTATATACCATGACTCTTGAACTGCAAGCGCTTTCATTTGATAAGGCAACTTATTCATTTATAGATATTTTATATCCTCACGGCCAGGCGCACCTGCGCCGCCCGCCGGACCCCGCGCAGGCAGGCAGCGCTCACCGGCAGCGGTCGTCGCCTGCCGCTTGACCCCTGGACGGCTGCGCGCCCGCTCAGGCGTGAATGAAGATGTCGCGAAAGGCGACATAGACCGACGCCATGATCACCGGCATCAGGACCAGCAGGCCCAAACCGGCCGGAATGACGGCGATCACGCCCAGGACCATCATCACGACGCCGTAAACGAGAAACGGGACGACGTTCCGGAGGCAACCGCGGAAGCTCTGCTTGAGCGCTTCGATGGGCGGCATCTCCCGCAGCACCACCAGCGCCGGCGCAAACCAGAGCGCCATGTAGACCGGGACGGCGAGCCCCATCACCAGCAGCCATGCGACCGCGACGCCAGGTCCGATCGCGGCCACTAGTGCCTCGGGGTCTCCACCCACGGATGCGAAGAAGGCGCCGGCGCCGATGGCCAGGATCACGGGGATGATGATGATGATCCAGGCCACGATGCTGAGCAGACCGATCACCACGAGATCTCCCGCGCGACTCCTGAATCCCGCAAACAGATGCCCGAACTCCAGCTCGCCTTCCTGCGCAAGGGAGTGGCAGCCGAGCATGATCCCTCCCGCGAACACCGGATAGAGCGCCGCGCTCGCCAACGCACCCACGACCGGGATCAGGACGAGCCCTATGAAGATGACGCCGAGCACGATCGTGATGAGGATCCAGGTTCCGGCCTTGCGCTTGAACAGCTGGAACCCTTCGGTGATCCACGCCCAGCCCCGGGCGGCTTCGAGACCGCGGCCGCCTGCCACGAACGCCGCCGCATCGGCTGCAGCGTCGACACGTTCTACCGGTACCGGATTCGGATTCGGTTCACTCATAGCGGACCTCCGACGATCGAGCATGCAGTAAAAGGCATGGTAAGTTAATCGCTCCGGCGTGACAAATGCCGGCGGCGCCTTTTGCTACACTGCGGGCGTTGCCCCAAACGCCGCTCTCGCCTGCGCGTCATGTTCGTTGAGTCGCTCTCGCCACACCTGCTCGCGTGGATCACCGGCGCGATCGTGCTCGCGGGGCTCATACACGGAGCACTCGGGTTCGGCTTTCCCTTCGTCGCCACCCCGCTCATCGCGATAGTCAGCGACATGCGCACCGCGGTTTTCACCGTGCTGGTCCCCACCCTCGCAGCAGTCGCCGTGAACATCGCGATGAGCGGGTCGCTGCGCCCGGTCCTGGCGCGCTTCTGGATGATGCCGCTCTACGCGATCATCGGTTCGTTCGCTGGCACGACGTTATTCGTCCTGGCGCCCGGCGTTCCCTACGCCCTGCTGCTCGCATTGGCCATATTCGTCTATCTCAACCTCGATCGGCTGGGATTGGGTGAGCTGCCCGCCGTGCGCCGGCATGAGCGAGTCTTCGCGCCCTTTTCGGGCATTGCGGCCGGATTCTTCGAGGGCACTGCCAACGTCGCGGCACCACCGCTGATCGTCTTCTATCTCGCGCTCGGCCTGGCGCCGGCCATGGTCGTACAAGGACTCAACATCTGCTTCCTGGTCGGCAAAATGATCCAGTTCACCGTGCTCACCACGCGCGGGGGCATCACCTTGGCCCAGTGGGTCACGACGCTGCCGCTCGCGGCCGTCGCCGTCGGCGCCTTGATCATCGGCCTTCGCGTCCGCCACCGCATCGACGCCCAGATCTTTCGCGTCTGGGTGAAGCGCTTCTTGCTCGCGACCGCGCTGGTGCTACTGGGACGGTATGCTTATTCATTGTTTGCTTGAACCGCGTGACTCGCAAACGGTGAGAGGTGTCGGCGTGGATCCAGAAACGCAAACGGCCGGCATGGCGCCGGCCGTAAGTCTGTTCGAGATGCTCCGCTCAGGCGGTCGTTTTCTCGAGCACCTTCTTGAGCTCGCCGCTCTGGTAGAGCTCGATCATGATGTCCGAACCGCCGACAAATTCTCCGTTCACATAGAGCTGGGGAATGGTCGGCCAGTTGGCGTATTCCTTGATGCCCTGGCGGATGTCGGGATCTTCCAGCACGTTGACGGTGTGAAATTCATCCACGCCGCACGCGCGCAGGATGCCGACGGCGTTCGCTGAAAATCCGCACTGGGGGAAGTCCGGCGTGCCTTTCATAAAGAGCACGACCCGGTTGCCACTCACCTGTTGTTTGATAACGTCCTGAACGCTCATCATTAACTCCAATACCTGACAGAATTGATCGGGTACCCTACCGCTAGCCGCGCGACGGGTCAAGTTGCGCGCCGGAGACGCGCTCGATCCCTGCGAGATCGCGCCAGGTACTCACCCGCCGTGCGAATCTGGCGGCGGTAAGGAGCGCACGCGCGCGCGCGCCCTGATCATGCCCATGCTCGAACAGCAGCCAGCCGCCGGGTTTCAGGTGATCGGGCGCTGCGGCGACAATCGCTGCGATACACTCGATGCCCTCGGGGCCGGCGACGAGCGCCGGCCGCGGCTCGAACCGCAGGTCGCCCGCCGCCAGGTGGGGATCGCCGGCTGCCACATACGGCGGATTGGCGGCGATCACGTCAAAGCGCTCCGCCGGTACGGGTGCGAACCAGTCGCCGTGTACGATGCTGAGATTGCGCACGCCGTGGCGAGCAGCGTTCTCCCGCGCAAGCGCAACCGCCTCGGCCGCGGCATCGATCGCCACGACCCACGCACGCGGACGTTGCTGCGCGATGGCGATCGCTACGCAGCCGCTCCCGGTCCCGAGGTCGAGCACGCGGGCCGTGGATTGCGCCGGTATGCGTTCGAGTACGAGTTCCACCAGCCGCTCGGTTTCCGGCCGCGGGATCAACACGGCGCCCGTCACCTTGAATTCCAGTCCGTAAAATTCACGGCGTCCCGTCAGATAGGCAACGGGCTCGCCCGAGCGGCGCCGCGCCGCAAGTGTCTCGAATGCCTGCTCTTGCGCAGTCGTGAGTGCCTGATCGCCGTGCGCGATAAGGTAGCTGTCATCGCAGCCGAGCACGTGACGCAGGAGCGCGCGCGCCTCGATAACGGCCGTGCCGCTACCCATGCGGCGCAATGCGTCGACGATGGTGCATGTCATAGAGTAGCGAGCCAATGCGCCGGGCGGCGCCCCCGCTAGCAGCCTGTCAGACTTGGTATCCTGACGGGCTGCTTAAGCAAAACCGCCTGAAGATTTGACATGGGATTTAGCAGAATACGCCCTGTTGGACTGCAATTGACGTCGAGAATAGCGCCGAATTCGTGTTTCCACGGACCCTTTTTCGCCGTTTTCCGGCAGGCGGCTTTGCCTGAGGAGTTTGTCGGACTTTAGGCCGACAAACTCCTAGGCGGTCTGCGTCTCTTCGCCGAGCTGCGCCAGCTGCTCGGTCTGGTGCTCGGCCATCAGCGAGTCGATCAGCGCGTCGAGATCTCCGTCCACGATCTGCGCGATCTTGTAGAGCGTCAGATTGATACGATGGTCGGTTACCCGCCCTTGCGGAAAGTTGTACGTGCGGATGCGCTCGGAACGATCACCGCTGCCGACGAGTGATTTGCGCGTGGCGGCAAGCTTTGCCTGCTGCTCGCGCAGCTGCTTGTCCTTGATGCGCGCAGCGAGGATGCTCAGCGCCCGTGCCCGATTCTTGTGCTGCGAGCGATCGTCCTGGCACTCGACCACGATCCCGGTGGGCAGGTGTGTCACCCGCACCGCGGAATCGGTCTTGTTTACATGCTGGCCGCCGGCGCCGGAAGCGCGGAACGTGTCAACGCGCAGCTCGGCGGGATTCAAAATCACGTTCGTGATCTCGTCGGCCTCCGGCATGACGGCCACGGTGCACGCGGAGGTGTGGATCCGGCCCTGCGTCTCGGTCGCCGGCACGCGCTGCACCCGGTGCCCGCCCGACTCGAACTTGAGCCTGGAATACGCTCCCTGGCCTGTGATCTTGGCGATGATCTCCTTGTAGCCGCCCAGGTCCGAGGGGCTTTGCGAGATCACTTCGACCTGCCAGCGCTTGCGTTCCGCGTAGCGGCTGTACATGCGGAAAAGCTCTCCCCCGAACAGCGCCGATTCGTCGCCGCCGGTGCCGGCCCGGATCTCGACGAAGATGTTGCGCTCGTCGTTCGGGTCTTTGGGCAGCAGCTGCTTCTGCAGCTCCGCCTCGATCGCGGCGAGCCGCTCCCGGGTCGCCTTGATCTCGCTCTCCGCGAACTCGCGCATGGCGGGATCGTCCGCCATCTCCTCCGCCGTCTTGATGTCCTCTTCCCCGCTCACATATTGCGCGTAGAGCTCGGCGACCGGCGTGATTTCTGCGTGCTCGCGCGTGAGCCGGCGGTAGGCGTCGAGGTCTGCGGTAGCGTTCTCTCGAGCGAGGAGGTCGCTGATTTCCTGCAAACGGGTCGACAACTGCGCGAGTTTCGCGGCGATGCTTGGTTTCATCGGGTGTTGCGCCGTGGAGGGCTTACTCGGGCCGCGCTATCTGGTAGAGCCGTGACAGCAACCGGGCGAGCTCCTCCCGGTCCTCCTCTCGCGAGTGCGACAACGCATGCGTCGGCGCATGCAGCAACTTGGCGGTCAGGCTGCGCGAGAGTTGCTCGAGCACCATCTGCGGATCATCCCCTTTGGCAAGCCGGCGCAGGGCGCGCTCGAACGTGTGGCGGCGGGCGCGTTCGCCCGAGTCGCGCAGGGCCCGGATCGTCGGGACGAGCTCACGATTGCCGACCCAGTGCATGAAGTCGGTGACCTGGTTCTCGATGATGACCTCGGCCTGCGATACGGCGTTCTGACGTGCGTCCATGCCCTCGCGCGCGATCTTGCCGAGATCATCCACGGTGTAAAGAAATACGTCGTCGAGCGCGCCGACCTCGCCTTCGATGTCCCGCGGCACGGCGAGGTCGAACATGAGCATGGGCCGGTGCTTGCGCACCCGCAGCGCACTCTCCACCAGGCCCTTGCCGATAATGGGTCGGGGGCTCGCAGTGCAGGTGATTACAATGTCGTGCGCCGCGAGTTGGGACGAGAGATCGTTCAAGGTGAGCGGCCGGCCCCGAAAACGGTCGGCGAGCTGCTCGGCGCGCTCGAGCGTGCGGTTCGCAAAGCTCAACCGCCGAGGATGGTGCGCGGCGAAATGGGTCGCGGTCAGCTCGACCATCTCGCCGGCGCCGACAAACAGCACCTTCTGCTCGCCGATGCTCGGGTAGATGTGGCTCGCCAGGCTGACCGCCGC
>JAOTTL010000186.1:0-6791 GCA_029864385.1 Betaproteobacteria bacterium
CCTTCGACAAAATCATCGTCATCGCCGCCGTCAGCGTCGTCTTGCCATGGTCCACGTGCCCAATCGTGCCCACGTTCACGTGCGGCTTCGTGCGCTCAAATTTGCTCTTCGCCATTTTTTTGCTCCGTCTTCGCTAATCCATCTCTACCACAACCGCTACCGCCAATCCGAATTCAGCGCCTCGACACAGAATCCGCAAAAAAATAATCAAAAACTTTTGTCTCTCTCATTACAGAATTCGTCGGAGACAATCGTCGAAGACGAATTCTGGTGCCCATGGCGCGGATTGAACGCGCGACCTCTCCCTTACCAAGGGAGTGCTCTGCCACTGAGCTACATGGGCGGCGGATCATGTTCTCCGGCGGAACGCACTCCACGGCGTTCTCTCATTTCTCCCATTTGTGTCCGCTGCGAAATTCCTTTGGAGCGGGTGAAGGGAATCGAACCCTCGTCGTAAGCTTGGAAGGCTTCTGCTCTACCATTGAGCTACACCCGCCTCGTGTCTGCGTAACCCAACCCCGGCACTATCGGCACCCTGCTTACCCGCAAATCCTGGTGGAGGGGGTAGGATTCGAACCTACGTAGGCGCATGGCCAACAGATTTACAGTCTGCCCCCTTTAGCCGCTCGGGCACCCCTCCGAACGAAACCGAGTATTGTGAGTTTTTTCTCCCATAGTGTCAATCGCCTAAGGGTTTTGTTGCATTGCGTCTAATATCCTGTGCGTGGCCCGGCGAGCCATCCGCGCCATCAGCCCGACCGACTGCTTACCCCCGCCCCGTTTGAGTGGAATCGTCCCGCCGGATTCGCTGTCCAGATGCGGCAGTTCACGCCCTCGACCGCGTCATCGCGTCTCGGTTCGGGGTACTACCCGTCACCCGGCACATTGCTGAAGCGGTTGCAACAGCGAGGTCGTTGAGAGAGGCATTGTAAGTGTGCACTTACTAATGTTCAGAGCCTTCGAACCATCAGTATTAACTATATATATCAAATTGTTATCGAGGCCACTCCCACGGGTTAGTTAGGAGAAGCCCGTGCTGGGTAAGCGGGGTGCTCTGGTCGCTAGCCGCGTCTTGCAACCGCTGGTGCTAGTCGCCGCCCGTGCCGCTCACGCTGGTCCCGCCACACACAAAAACGGTTTGCCCGGTGATATACCCGCTCTCCGGGGCAAGCAGGAAGGCAACCGTGCGGGCGACGTCAGCGGTCGTGCCGACCCGTTTGACCGGAATGCTGTCGATCACGCGCTGGCGCTTCTCGCTCCCGATTGGATGCCCGTTGTCGAAGAGATCGGTGGCAACCGGCCCAGGGGCGACCGCATTGACGGTGATACCGTCGGGCGCGAGCTCGAGACACAGCGTGCGTGTCATTCCGATCAACCCAGCCTTCGCCGCCGAGTAGGCCGTCCGTGCGGTCTTGCCCTGCAACGCCCGTGATGACATGTTGACGATGCGCCCGAACTTTGCCGCGCGCATGCCCGGCGCGAATGCCTGCATCAGGATCATAGCGGCCCGGACGTTAAGCGCCAGCACGTAGTCAAGATCGTCGACCGTCGCTTGCTCGAGACGTCCGGGCCGGTTCGCACCGGCGTTGTTGACGAGGTAGCGCACGGGATGCCGGGCTGCGATTTCAGCCCCCGCCTGCTGCGCAGCCGCGGTATCTGCGAGATCTGCCCCGTGAAACAGCAGCCGCTCATGACGAATCCGCGGCGGGCGTCGCTGCAACGCAATAACGGTGCAACCTGCGTCGAGCAGATGCTGGGCGATTGCCTCGCCGATGCCGGAGCTCGCGCCAGTAACAACCGCCACCTCTTCCGGCATGGCCGTCTTTCCCGTGTCTGTAAACGCGAGCGAATCTAAATAAACGCCTGCGGCCTGTCAACAAAACAGGACGCGGCGTGGGCTGAACGCAGATCAAACCCGGGATCAACCCGCGCGGGATACGTGCTAGAAAAGGTGCTATTCGATCGGCTCGCTCGTGGGACGCGGTCCCCTCACGACGAACCGGGACCCGAGGCAAGCGCCTCTTGAATGGCGTGTGCCGCGCGCTTGCCGGCGCCGGCTGCGAGGATCACCGTCGCGGCGCCGGTGACCGCGTCGCCGCCAGCGTACACGAGCGACTTCGAGGTCAGCCCCGTCTGGTCGTCTGCCACGAGGCAGCCCTTCTTGTTCGTGGCCAGACCCTCTGTGGTCCGGGTCAGCAGCGGATTGGGGGTCGTCCCGATCGCCAGTACTACGTTCTCCACCGGGAGCACAAACTCGCTGCCCTCGATCGGAATTGGCCGTGCGCGGCCCGAGGCATCAGGCTCACCGAGCTTCATTTTCTGGCACTTGAGGCCGCTTACCCAGCCGCTCCCGTCATCCAGGACTTCGAGCGGGTTGGTGAGCCAATGGAACTTCACGCCTTCCTCGATCGCGTGGTGGTACTCCTCGACGCGGGCGCTCATCTCCTTGTCGCTGCGGCGGTAGACGATCATCGCCTCCTCGGCGCCCATGCGTAGCGACGTGCGCACGGCGTCCATAGCCGTGTTCCCTGCCCCGATCACTGCCACGCGTTTGCCGACGCGCACAGGGGTATCGGCCTCGGGAAACTCATAGCCGCGCATCAGGTTGATGCGCGTGAGGAACTCATTGGCGGACATTACGCCGTTCAGGTTCTCGCCGGGGATGCCGAGGAACTGCGGGAGACCGGCGCCGGTCCCGATGAATACCGCCGCGTAGCCCATCTTGTTGAACAGGTCGTCGAGCGTCAGCGTCTTGCCGATGATGACGTTACAGATAATCTCGACGCCCATCGCCTTCAGCAGCCCGATTTCCCAGTCGAGAATCGCCTTGGGCAACCGGAACTCCGGGATGCCGTAGCGGAGCACGCCGCCTGCCGCGTGCAGCGCCTCGTAGATGGTGACCGAATATCCGAGCCGCGCGAGCTCGCCGGCGCAGACCAGCCCCGAGGGACCCGCCCCGATGATGGCGACCTTCTCCTTGCGCGTGATCTTGGCCTCGACCGAGGGCGCCTGCGTACGCTCCCAGTCGGCCACGTAGCGCTCGAGGTTCCCGATCGCCACTGGATCGAAGCGGTTGGTCATGCTGCACTCGGCTTCGCACTGCGACTCCTGCGGGCAGACGCGCCCGCATATCGCCGGCAGTGGGTTGGAGGAGCGCAGCAGCTTCGCGGCGCCGGCCATGTCACCGGCGGCCAGGAGATGAATGAATTCGGGAATCGGCACCCGCACCGGGCAGCCGTCCACGCACACCGGGTCCTGGCAGCGCAGGCAGCGCTCGGCCTCGAACGAGGCCCGCGGCGCGGTGTAGCCTTTGTTCACCTCCTCGAAGTCGTGCGCGCGCACCTCCGGCTCACGCACGGGCATCGTGGTTTTTTCTGCGCGTTTGATGGGCATTAGCGTGCCTCCCGGTTCGCCATGCAGGTGAGGCGGTCGAGCGCCTGTTTCTCTTCCTTGACGTAGGCTTTGCTACGACGCATCGCGACGTCGAAGTCCACCTCGTGGCCGTCAAAACACGGGCCGTCGACACACGCGAACTGCGCTTTGCCCCCCACGTTGACGCGGCAGCCGCCGCACATGCCGGTGCCGTCGACCATCAGCGGGTCCATCGAGACGAGCGTCTTCACTTTGGGCCCGCGCGTGGTGTCCGCGACGGCGCGCATCATCGCCATCGGGCCGATCGCGACCACGTGGTCGGGCCGTCCTGGCCCGTCGCCGTCGATAAGCTGCGCGAGGCGCTGCGTGACGAAGCCTTTGAACCCGGCCGACCCGTCGTCGGTGCAGATCTCCAGGTTGTGGCACAGCGCCTTCAGCTCGTCGGCAAGGATGATGAGTTCCTTGTTGCGCGCGCCGAGGATGGCGGTCGTCTTGTCGCCGCGGGCGGTGAATTCCCGCATCAGGCAGAGCAGCGCGGCGGAGCCGAAGCCGCCGCCCACGCCGCAGACGTGGCCGCCCGGCGCGATGTCGATGTGCCCGCCCATCGGGCCCGCCACGTCGAGTATCTCGTCGCCGGCTTCGAGCGCGCAGACGCGCTTGGTGGTGGCGCCGACTTCCTGCACGACGATGGTGAGCGTACCAGCATCGCGGTGGTAGTCGGCAATGGTGATCGGGATGCGCTCTCCGCCCTCGCGTACCCGGAGCATCACGAACTGGCCGGGCCGCGCGGAGGCAGCGATCAGCGGCGCGTCGAGGCGGAAGAGCTTGGTGACCGGGGTCAGCCGGCGGGTTTCGATGATGCGAGCCATATTTTTGTCCTAAAGAATCGGATGCTCGTGCATCGCCTTGATCCGCTGCCACCGGCGCTCGGTCTCGGCCTGGATGCCTTCGACGATCTCAGCGTTTTCCGGTTTGGTGAGGTGGCGGGTCTTGCCCATGAGGTTCAACCAATCCGCAACGGGGCGGCGGCGGCCCGTCGCGTCCGGATCGTAGGTGAGCGTCGTATGCCCGTGCTCGATCTCATAGAGGGGAAAGAAGCAGCTGTCGATCGCCGCCTGCAGCACAGGCTGGCTGGAGTCGTCGGGCGTGCGCCAGTTGAGCGGGCAGTAGGACAGGATCTTGCCGTACACGAGCCCCTCGTTCTTCGCGTACCACTGGGCCTTCGCGACCTTGCGCATGAGGTCCTCGGGATAGCCCTCGCTCGCGGTGAACACATAAGGCACGTGGCACGCGGCGAAGATCTGCGCGGTGTCCTTGTGGTGGTAGCGCTTGCCCGGCAGCACCTTGCCGACTTCGCTCGTGGCGGTGCGGTGGCCGAATGGCGTGGAGTACGAGAGCTGGGCGCCGGTGTTCATGTAGCCCTGGTTATCGTACTCGAGGATCATCATGCGGTGATTGCGGTTGGCCGCGCCCACTGCCGGGCCCAGGCCGATGTCCATGCCACCGTCGCCGGAGATCATCACGAACGTAATTTCCTCCTTCGAGGCAGGCAACTCCCCGCGCCGGACGCGCTCGTGATACATCTCGACGAGCCCCGAGAGCGTCGCCGCGCCGTTCTGGAACAGGTTGTGAATGTAGTTGATGCGGTGCGCCGTCGCGGGGTAGCCGGTCGTCACGACCATGGCACAGCCCGTCTGGAACAGTACCACCACATCGCCTTCCAACGCGTTGTAGACCTGGTGCAGTGTCGGGAAGGCACCGCAGCCTGGGCACGCGCCGTGTCCGGGACCGATGCGGTTGGGCACCTCGGTCATCTTCCACAGCGGCTGGAGCTCCACCTTGAGCCGGCCGGTCGCCGGGTCGCGCTGGATCTGCGCCATTCCGCGAGGGATCTCCGCGGCCGTGACCGGCGGCAGGCCGGGGCGCGGCCGGCTGTCGGGCCGACCGGCTGTGGCGCCGTAATAGGCAAAGGGCTCGTCGACATGTCCCAACTTTGCCGCCGCGATCGCCTGCGCGAAGAACTGCTCGGCATCGGCCCCGTAGAAGTCTTTGCCACCGAGGCCGTAGATACGCGACAGAACCTGGGTATGGTTCTCCGGGTCGATCTGGATCGCGGCGCGCACTTCAAGCGAGAGGTTGCCGCCGCCGGCGCCGTAGGAATCTGCGCGGTCGCCGATGGTGACGGCCTTGAGGCGCTTGAGCGCGCGACGGAATTCTTCCGCTGGAAACGGCCGCAGCACGTTGGGCGAAAGCACGCCCACCTTCTTGCCCTGCGCCCGCATTTCATCCGCCGCCTCTTTCGCCGTTTCCGCGGCCGAGTTGATAAGAATCGTGGCGACCTCGGCGTCGTCCATTTGGTAGGTGTCGAGCACGGGGTAGGGCCGGCCGGTCAGCTTCTCGAGCTCGGCAAGCACCTCGGGGATCACGCGCCGCGCGGCGTCCATCGCCTGCGAGAGCTGGACCTTGTTGTTGATGAGGTCCGGGTCGTTCATATACGGCCCGAAAGTCGTCGGGTGCTCGGTGTCGAGCGGCGTGGGCATCGGCGGCCGCTCGCCGAGGAACCGGCGGACCGGCTTCAGGTCGTCGAACACCTGAATGCGGCGCTTCTGGTGGCTCGTGAAGAAGCCATCGTAGGCAACGAGCACCGGCAACCGCACGTCGCAGTGCTCGCCGATTTTGACGGCGGCGAAGTTGAGGTCGTACACGGCCTGCGGGTCGCGCGCGCAGAGCATGATCCAGCCGGTGTTAAGCGCGTAGTAGATGTCCGAGTGGTCGCCGCGGATATCGAGCGGCCCGGAAATGGCCCGCGCCGCAATATTGAGCACCATCGGCACGCGCGTGCCGGCCTGGACCGGGAGCTGCTCGAGCGCGTAGAGCAGGCCCTGCGAACTGGTGGCGTTCAACACGCGCCCGCCGCCCAGCGCCGCGCCGTAGCAGATACCCGCGGCGCCATGCTCGCCGTCGCCTGCGACCATCACAATCTCGTGCTCGCCGTCGGCGCGCATCTTCGAGAGATTCTCGGCGACCTCGGTCGAGGGCGTGATCGGGAAGTAGCCCATCAGATGGAAGCCGACGTCGCGCGCCGCGAGCGCCGCGGCTTCGTTGCCGCTCTTGAACTCAAGTTTCTGCCGCACGACGCCCGCCGGAAAGTCCGTCGTGCGGGCTGCAGTGGCCAAGGCCGGTTTCGTCATGGTTTCCCCCATCATCCGATCAGATCCGGGAACAGCGGTACGCGCAGCCGGTCAGCAAGACCGGGTGTCTCCGTTTCCGTAGTGAGCGCGCCGCTCGGGCACGACTCGACGCAGCGCAAGCATCCCTTGCAATAGCGGTAGTCAATGCCCATGAATTCGCGCTCGAACTTGCCGCCTTCCTCGCCCTCGCCCCAAGTCAGACAGAAGTCCGGGCAGACGAGATCGCAC
>JAOTTL010000187.1:0-6780 GCA_029864385.1 Betaproteobacteria bacterium
GACCGGGCGATGCCCGGCCCAGTGAACATCGTTCTTCTCATGAATTTTTCGAGCGACGTGATCCAGCGGGTGACGAGTCTCAACATGGCCATCCACGGCGCGACGGGCGGGGTCATGGATGCGCACGCCGATAAGCTGGTGCGCGACGGCATCATCTGGACGCACCTCGCGGGCGACAGCACGCAGCGGTTGAAAGTGATACTGCGCCTGGCCCGGTAGGGCCGTGTTACCACGTCGGTGAACGTTTCGTGCAGCCAAGAACTGACGAGAGCCAAGCCGCGTACCGACGCGGCGTGGACGCGTTCAGAAAAGCCGCCGGCCTGGACCCGCGGCGTCGCATCGAGCACGTGGAGGTGCCGTACGAGGGAACCAACCTGCCGGGCATCATCGTGCACGCCGATCTGGACAAGATCTTAAGCGGCACCGCGCCCGCTGATCTGCCAGTCGAGCAGCCGACGAAGTTCGAGCTGGTGATCAATCTGAACGCCGCCAAGGCGCTCGGCATACGAATTCCACAATCGCTGTTGCAGGGCGTCGAGAGGGTGATCGAATAGGCCTGGCCGGATATGGGTCGAAAGCGGACGGTCGTTGAATGTCTGCTGCCGGAAGACGTCAAACGAGCCGGATCGATTTCCCTATCTTTTGACTGATAACTAATTCACCAACTACAAGGAGAAACAGGCCATGAAACTCTACTACCATCCTCTTTCCGGATATTCACAAAAAGTGCTCATTGCGCTTTACGAAAAAAACATCCCGTTTGACGGGGAAATTGTTGACCTCATGAACCCTCAAGCCAAGGTCGCCTACAAAAAGGATGTTTACCCCATTGGCAAGGTGCCCTTTATGATCGCAGATGATGGCCATAAGGTACCCGAATCCAGCATCATCGTAGAATATCTGGAAAACAACTACACCAGTGGCACTCGGTTAATCCCCAGTGATAAACACCTGGCCCGCCAGGTTCGTTTTCATGACCGCATGATTGACCTATATTTTCAGAATCAGATTGGCACCATTTTCTTTGATTCCTTAAAACCCAAAGACCAGCAAGACCCGCAAGGCGTTCAACAAGCGCGAAATACTATCGACACGGTGTATGGTTTTCTCAATGCGCACCTAGCCAATGGTGAATGGATGGTGGGCAACCAGTTCTCAATGGCGGAGTGCGCCATTGCCCCAGGGCTGAATTACGCCCGACAAACCCATCCCTACGAACAGCACAAGAACATCGAGGCCTACTGGAATCGTATCCATGAGCGACCCTCCGTCAAACGCGTCTTGGGTGAGGCCGCACCCTATATGGAAGCCTTCATGAAAAGCATGGGATAAGGACTCCAAAGCGAGAGGCCTCGAGGGCCGAGATTTACGCTGACAGTCCCCCGCTCACTCAAAGCGGTGGTCTGGGCCACAAACCACCGACGCCATGAACTGAGGCGAGCAGGTCTTTCTGATCCCATCTTAACGAGAGTTGCCCGAGGATCCCACGCTATGTAATCATGCGGAGTATACCGGCGTCGCAAGCTGCAAGAAGTGCTGCGGCCCCGTCGAGCAGACCGAACGCATCAACGTGAAGGGCCGAAGTGGCAGCAGGACCAGAAAAGAGAAGGCAAAAGCGGGTCGATAGCGCGCTGCCGGTGTCCATGGAGAACGCTACGGGCGTCACGCGCGACATGAGCGCCTCGGGCGCATTCTTCTGGATAAGCGGCACGTATGCAATCGGGGAGGAGATCAGCTTTTCGATAGAACTCAAAACGGCCGGGGGTAGGATGATATGGAAGTGCCGAGGAGAGGTCCTGCGCACCGAACCGCGCGATGACACTGTCGGTGTGGCGGTGAGAATCACCGAATCGACGACCGAGCCTGCGTAGACGTGATGTCATACGCATAAGGGGAATAGGCGATTCGTCCTGGAGTTCCCGCGTAACCCGCTCAGCGCTCACACACACCCCGCTGCGGCGGGGTTTTTGTTTATGAGGCTGCGGATTCTCTGCGCCACGTTCACCGACAGCATGAAGTTTCGCTTGCGGTGTGACGAAGTTCACGAAAAAGGATGATCGTCCTATCGCAAAAGAGAGGTTTGTCCCGTTCGCAAAAATGAAGGTTTGACGGATAGTGATCCCAGGTAAGTCTTTAGCTGGTCCGGCCTGTCTTTTTTGGCTGGCGGGGTTTTCTGAAAATTCCAGCAACCGGTAAGTCGGCTTTACTGGAGGGAAGGGGAGGCTGCAATGAGCGCGATGAATTTACCCGGGAACCGCCACAAACCACAGCTCACTATGGTTACCTCTCCTGTCAGGTGTGCTCTGGAGTGTCTGCCGCACTTGATCACCAGAGTCCAGACGCTGTGGGGGCATGCCGATTTCGAGCCTTACGTCAGTCACCTGATCATGGAGTCCCGCGACGGCAAACGACAGGGGCTGCCATGGGACGCGGCACAGGAGCTGCTCTTTCTCGTAGAGTTGAGCGTCGCCAAACGCGCCCTCAGGGCGGCAGAACTGACGGAAGCGCCATTCACGGAGATGTTCGCACGGTGCCTTGCGAGCAGCAGCAATGCGGCGCAAGCCGGCCCCGGTGTGGCGGATCATTGGTTAGATCCCATAGCGCACAAGGACGCAGGCCGCATGGAGCGCGGCCAGGGCGATTCAAAGCGGGCGTCCTTGAACGCTTATCGCCGGGAGTCCGAGAAGACCTTCTGGCGCCGCTTGTTCGCCTGAGACGAACGTTAGTTCCGGTTCGGACTCGTTTTTCCCGAAATCCGTCTGGCCGGCCTTCAGTCGCCGATCTTTGGAACGATCCGGTGTAGAAGCTTCAAAGTATTGCGTCAATAAGCCAAGGGGCATTGATCATGCGCTGTCTATTCACACATAAATGGGTAACGGTATGGGAAGAGAGTTTTATTAGGTCTTTTGTTCCTTGCAGAAGATGTAAACGGTGCGGAAGGATGCAACGCGGCTTTTACGATACTATTTTCAGTGACATTGCTTGGGAGGCAATAAGAGAGCGCACCTACGTTAAGGCACAGAAGATTCGGATTTTTCGGCAACCCTCTTCTCGGCTCGAGCAACTGGCCCATACATTAGGACTGCGTCGAAGCAGGATGCGCGATCGGATGAGACCAGAGAGACGCTCTGTGCAGACCTGAGGTTAGCTGGCGTAAACGTTACTGCGAATCACACGCCCCGCTTCGGCGGGGTTTATTTTTGGTGGGAAGAAAAAGGCATCGGTAACCTTTTTGTGCACGGGCCGGACCACGCTCAGCATCCCACGATACAGGCCGTAATCGCCTCAAAATCCATCCGGTCGAGCGGTATCAAGTCGATCTGACCGCGCTCCGGGATACGGTTTGCGTACGCGCAGCTTTCAAAAAACCGCTATGATCGGGGTTGAAACCCAACTACGGGAACGTCCTATGCAGCTCACCGCCGAGAAGCCGTCTACCGACACCATTCGCGCCAACTTCAACTATATCGTCGATACCGGAGTACCGCCCGTGCGCTACATTGATTGGCCGGAGATGGAGCACAAGGCGGTCCCGACGCAATACCGGCAGCACGAAATGACCGTGCGCAACGGCAGGCCATTGCGCGACACATTCAAGCTCGACACGCACGGATTCGTGTTCGTCGACCACGGTACGCAGGTCAATGAGTTCACTAATGAAGCGGAGCGCGCGCACGTCTACGACCTGGAGGTGCAGGCGCTGATCAAGAAGCATTCGTGGGCCTCCGAGGTCCTGGTGTTCGACCACACCATCCGCATCGGCGACGAACAGGCGCAGAAGACTTCGGGCGCGCGGCCGACGGTCAAGGGCGTGCACAACGACTATACCGAGACGTCCGCGCCGCGACGGCTGCGCGATATCGTCGGCGATGCGCAGGCCGAGCGCCGCTTTAACAAGCGCTGGGCCATCATCCAGGTGTGGCGGCCGATCCGCGGCAAGGTGCTGATCGACCCGCTCGGCATCTGCGATGGCCGTACCATTCCGCAAACGGGTTTCATACGGGTTGAGCGGCGCTACAAGGACCGTACCGGCGAGGTCTACCACATCGCCCACCATCCAGCGCACGAGTGGTTTTACTTCCCGCAGATGGAGCGTCCCGAGGCCCTGGTGTTCAAGGTATTCGATTCCGATGCCCGCAAGCCGTCACGCTTCACCGCGCACAGCGCGTTCGACGATCCCGGAACGCCGGCGGGAGCGCCGCCGCGAGAAAGCATCGAAACCAGGGCTTTCGCGTTCTTCGACTGAAGGCCGGGGAGACGTAAGCGGGACCAGACTGACCCCTAAGGCACGCGGTGGGGAACCAGATCTGCTCCCGGTCCGCGCTCACAGCGCGTCGAAGAACTGCTCCATTTTCTTGCGCAGTGCCTGATCGGGCAGCCGTCCACGCGCAGCGCCGAGGTTGTCGACGACATGCGCGGGCCTGCGCGTCCCCGGAATCGCGCAGGTCGCCGCGGGGTGTCCGATGACGTACTTGAGGAAGAACTGCGCCCAACTCCGGCAGTCGAATTCGGCCGCCCAGGCGGGAAGCGGCTTGCCGCGAACCGCGGAGAAGAGCCGTGCGCGGCCGAAGGGCAGGTTGATGAGCACCGCGACGCCGCGCTCGAGCGCGAGGGGCAGAATGCGCTCGGCCGCCGTGCGGTTCTCGATCGAGTAGTCGACCTGGATGAAATCGAGCTTCTCCTTCTTCAGCACCGCTTCCATCTCGTCGTACTGCGAATCGCGCGAGGTGGTGACACCGACATAGCGATAGCGCCCAGCCGCCTTTCCCTCGCGCATGGTGGCGAGCTGCGTCGCAGTGTCGGAGAGGTTGTGTACCTGAATGAGGTCAATCCGGTCGGTGCGCAGGCGTTTGAACGAGTCGTTCATCTCCTCGATGCCAGCCTCGCGTCCGCTCGCGTAGACCTTGGTCGCGAGGAACAGCTGCTTGCGGATTCCGAGCCCGGCGATGAGCTGGCCGAGCACCAGTTCCGAGCTGCCATAGAGCGGCGCCGTGTCGATCAGTTTTCCGCCTGCGGCGGCGAAGGTCTTCAGCGTCTCGCGCAGCGGCGCGATCTCCGCCTCCGATCCGGTGCGATAGCGGTTGGTGCCGATGCCGACGACGGGTAAGCGCTCGCCGCTCGATGGGATCGACCGTGTGGTGAGCTCTGCTGCGCTCTGCGCCGCTCCGGAGAGCGCGCTCGCCGCTGCGCCCGCGCCGAGCTTGAGGATGTCGCGCCGGGTAATCGTCATGGTCCAGCTCCTGTTTCGAGAGTCGGTTGGGTGGTTTTGGCTGCCTTGTCCTGACGCCGCCCGAGCCAGAGCGCGAGCACGGCCCAGAGCGCGGCAAGCGGCGCCGCCGCGAGCGCGATTGCGCCGGCGGTAAGGCTGAGCGCCGTGAGACCGGTGAAGATCCAGCCGCTCGCCAAGTCGCCGCCGCGGTAGATCGCGGCATCGAGGAACGCCTTCGACTTGTACTTCTCCTCGCGCCCGAGCACGGTGAAGAGCACTTCGCGCGTCGGTTTGGCCAGGCCGTAGCGCAGCGCGCGATAGCCCACCTGCAGCGCGATTAGCACCGCGAGCTGCGGATAAGTACCGAGCCAGACGAACCCCGCGGCAGTCACGAGCGGCAGTACCGTCAGCGTCGCGCCCACCCCCGCCCAGCGGATGACGCGGGCGGCGAGCCAAAGCTGCAGCAACAAGGTGATCGCGTTTGCCCACAGGTCGATGCTCGCATAGAGCGCGGTGCGCGCAGCCCGGTCGGCGAGCGCCGCGCGGATGAGATCGGCCTGCAGGAAGTAGAGCACGGTCGAGGCATAGGTCATCAGCAGGATGTAGCCCGCGATGCCCCGCAGGTAGGGCGAGCGAAACACCGTGGCGATGCCGGTCCAGGTGCCACCGGTGAGCGGGCGGTTTTCCGCGCGCGCAGGATCGGCATTGCCGCCGAAGCGGCGGTGCAGCACGCGCGCGCACCAGCAGGCAGCCTCGAGCGGGACGCACGCGACCAGGAGCAGGGAGAAGGGCGGCAGTTTTTGCGCGAGTGCTGCAGTAAGTGCGCTTCCCGCGATGGCGCCGAGCGAGCTGCCCACCGTGATGAAGGCGAAGAGGCGTTTGCCCTGCTCGTTCCTGAAGCAGTCCACCACAAGTCCCCAAAACACGGTCACCACGAACAAGGCGAACACGCTCGCCCAGACGTAGAACACGCGATCGATCCAGGCACGCGAATCCTCGGGCAGCGCGACGAGCGCGGCATAGAAGAGGAGGAGATTTACGATGAAAAAGCGGTTCACCAGCGGCACGAACACGCCGCGCTGCCAGCGCGAGCTGACCCACGAATACAGCGGTACGACAACCAGCATGCCGAGAAACACCGCGGTCCAAAGGTACTGCAGGTTGCCGCGGTCGGCGGAGCTGATTTCGTCTCGCACCGCGCGCAGCACGTAGTACGCGAACATGATGCAGAAGCCGTAGGCGGTGGCCCAGAGGAGCGGGGCCGCCTCGTCCTCGCGCGCGGCGACGGTTTTCAGGAGAAGCGCCTTGATCACGGATCGGCTCGACGTCGCGATTGTTCAGTGCGGTGTGCGCTGTGGGGTGGCGGGTGACAACCCAGCGCTGCCGGTCCGGTAACCTCGCGAACCGGTGGCCGTTGATGCGACCGCTACCGTCGCTCCCGCGCTACTTCGGATTTGAATTGCAGAACGGGGGGTGAACCTGCGCTATTCATAGATTTGCATATCTAACAATGCAATCCCGGATCCGCCAAGGCGCCGAGTCCGGATAGGTCAGGCTCGACGGCCATGTGG
>JAOTTL010000031.1:0-26236 GCA_029864385.1 Betaproteobacteria bacterium
GTTCTCATCACCAGGTTTGCAGCGCGTTCCCGGTCACCGCGTCACCACTCCGCCGTCGCGCAGCCTGGAGCAAACCCACCGCGCCGCGGCGAAAAGTCGGCGGTCATCGCTCCAGCGGGCGATCAACTGCGCGCCTATTGGAAAGCCGTTGGGGCCCTTGAATACCGGCAGCGTCACGGACGGCACGTGGAGCGCGGTCCACATCATGTACACCCAGGGATGCGGTACCGGATCCCATCCCACCGGCGCCTCGCCCTGGGCCGCCGCGGCCAGCAGCACGTCGTGGCGCTCGAACAGCGGCGCGACCTGCCGCCGGCAGTACGCAACAAAATCGCGCATCTCGCAGTAGCGCTCGTAGGTGCACGCAAGCCCGTCCTTCAGCCGACCATTGCGGAACTTCTCGCTGATCAACTCGGATCGGTTCTCGATCTCCCACGTGAGATTGCGCGCCATCTCGAATCCGGAGATCCAGCGGTGTGCCGATTCAAGTTCCCGGAACTCGTCCGGCAGGCTTATCTCCTCGACTTTCGCCCCGGCGCGAGCGAGCCGCTGCGCCGCCTCTTCGAGGCACTCGCGCGTGGCGGACTCGAGGAGATTCCAGAAGTAAGTGCGGCAGAAGCCGATGCGCGGCGCCGGCAGGCCGTCAGGAATGGGCTGCGGGTCAATCCCGAGCAGCACATCACGGTAGAGCGCAACGTCATCGATCGAGCGCGCGAGTATGCCCAGCGTGTCCAGCGATCCCGACGCTTCCATGACGCCCGTGGCGCGCAGGTCGCCCCAGGTCGGGCGATAACCCAATACGCCGCAAAACGACGCCGGGCGCGTCGTCGATCCCGTGGTCTGCGTGCCGATCGCAAGCGGCACCATGCAGTCCGCCACAGCGGCGCCCGAACCGCTCGAGGAACCGCCGGGCGTGCGCGTCGGGTCGAGCGGATTGCGCGTCTTACCAGGGGTGACGTTCGCGAACTCCGTGGTAACGGTCTTGCCCATCAACACGCCACCCGCCTTGCGCGTAAGTGCCACACAGGCTGCATCGCTAGTCGGCCGATGCCCTCGGTGGATGGGGGTACCGTACTCGGTCGGCATGTCGCAGGTGTCGATGATATCCTTCACGCCAAACGGCACGCCAGTGAGCGGACCGCTCCGGCCGCTGCGGTCGAGCGCGCGCGCTTGCGCAATCACTTGGTCGGGGTTCAGGTACTGCCATGCCTGCACCACTGGCTCGCGCGCGGCGATATGGTCGAGACAGGCGCGTGCAACTGCTTCGCACGTCGCCTTTCCGGCGCGGATCGCCGCAGCGATCTCGCTGGCCGTCCATTCGTTCAACGCGGTTGCGCTTTGTAGCGCGGTCTTCGGCATGGGGCAGGTCATTTCGCGAGCAGCCCCTAGTATAAACGGCGCAGCGGTATTACAACCCGCGGCCCCTGTTATATGATGCACAGAAACCCGGGGAAACAGCGATGTTCGACCACACGCGCAAGGGACAGAAGTGGATCACGGAGGAGTTCTACAAGGTCCTCGACGTGTTCGGTTTCCGCGCCGTAATGTTCGTCGAGTGGGGTTTTCGCCCGGCAGACGTGCGGCGAACGACCGAGCGCATCAAAGCCCCTGCGGCAGTGGTGAAGGAGTGGGTGCGCACCGCCAGGCAGGAGGAAGATCTCGCGCGCGAGGCCGAGGCTAACGGTCACCGGCAGAGCGCGGCGGAGTTCTACTACCGGGCCGCGCTTTATTACGGTCCGGCCTGCGGCGTCATTCATGAAAACACTCCCCGGAAGCTCGAGCTGTATCGGCGGTTGGTGCACTGTTACGAGAAGTTCACCGGGTTGTTCGACGAGGCTGAGGTGCGGCGCGTCGAGATCCCCTTCGAGAACGGCAAGACCATTCCGGGCATCTTGCAGACGGTACCTGGCGCAAAGCCTGCGCCTTGCGTGCTCGTGGTTCCCGGCATGGACACGATCAAGGAGTACATGCCCAGCCCGTACCACAATCATTTCCGCCGGCGCGGGATGGCCACCTTGACCATCGACGGGCCGGGCCAGGGTGAGAGCAATATCCGCGAGACCTGGGTAACGCTTGATAACTTCGAGCGGGCCGGTTCGGCCGCCATCGACTTTCTCCAAGCGCGCCCGGAGATCGATGCCAGCAAGATCGGGGTCTATGGCTGGAGCATGGGCAGCTACTGGGGCCCGCGCATTGCGGCGCACGACTCGCGGGTCAAAGCCGTGGCCGGGGCGATGGGCGTCTACCTGCAGAAGGACACCATCTTCAAGCACGGCAAGCCGGCCTATCGCGCGAACTATAAGTACATGTCGAACCTTCACGATGATGATGCGTTCGATGAGATGGCCGCGCAGATGACACTCGAGCCGCTGGCGGGAAGCATCCAGTGCCCCACGCTCCTCGCGATGGGAGAGTTCGACGAGCTCTGCCCGGTCGAGGACGCCGAGGCGCTGTTCGAGGCGCTGCGCTGTCCGAAAGAGATGTGGGTCTACGAAAACGAGACGCACACCTTCGGCAACCGCTTGCCCGACTTTTACCTCCAGGTGGCCGACTGGATGCGAGACGCCCTGGAGGGCCGGTTCGGCGCCGGCCACGCCCGCCGGGTCGATCATCCTGCGCGTTGAGCCTCGCGGCCAGCTCGCGCGCCCATAACGATTGGAGCCGTAACACTCACAACAGGAGGAGACGTCATGAGAACGTGGAACATTCCGCTACCCCGCGTCGCAACTACGATATTCGTCGCCGTTGCCCTGGCGGCAACCACCGGGCCCATAGCGATGGCGCAGAAACACGTCACGATCAAGGGCGGCCAGATCGGCGGCGCGTTCAACCGCTGGACCAGCGCCTGGTCGATTCTCCTCAGCAAGGAGATCCCGGGCGTCAAGTTCTCGTCCGAGTCCTCGACGGGCTCGCCGGAAAACGTGCGCGCGGTTGGCTCGGGTTCCGCCGGCACAGGGCTCGTGTTCGCGAGCGATCTCTTCAATGCCTACCGTGGGCTCGATCAGTACAAGAAGCCGCAGACCCAGGTTGGCGCCGTGACCTACGTGTTTGCTTCCGTCGCCCACTTCATCGTGCCCGCGGACAGCGATTTCAAGACGATCCAGGATATCAAGGGCAAGCGCGTTTCCCTCGGCGGGCCCGGGTCCGGCTCGGCCGTGAACCTCACGTTGCTGCTCAAGCAGATGGGCTTGTGGGACGGCTTCAAACCGGTGTACCTAGGCCGCAAAAGCCCGGAGGCGCTGCGCAACGGCGAGATTGCCGCCTACAACTGGCACCCCGGCCTCGGCAACGCGATGATCCGGAACACCGCCACGATGATGAAGGTTCGCTTCATCGATCTGGACGAGCCCGCCCGGAAATCGGGTTTCTACGACAAGTATCCCTACTTCGGAAAGATGACGATTCCCGCCGGGTTGTATTCGGGCGTTAACGTGGCCACGTCGACCTTCGGCACCGGCTCGATCCTGGTCGCGCACAAAGGCCTCTCCGCCGACCTGGTCTACCAGATCCTCAAAATCATCTACTCCGACAAAGGCCGCGAGTACATGCGCGGCGCGGTCGGGAAGGCGTCGGTGGACCGCATGACCAAGGAGAGTGCGTTCGATTTCATCACGGTGCCGCTGCACCCGGGCGCCGAGCGCTTCTGGAAGGAACAGGGCGTGAGCATTCCCGCGAAGCTCAGTAGCAAATAGGCACCTATCGAGCTTTCCGTACATGCTCGACACTCTCGCACCATGCCCCACCCCCACCTCTTCCCCCTCCCCCTGAGGGGGATGGGGAAGGGAGTGCGCGGAAATGGTGTGTCGACCATTTCCGCAAAAATCGATAGCGGGGCTCGCCTCGTCGCCCGGGGCGGCAGCGAATCCCGCCCTTGACCGAGCGCGTGGCCGACGTGACAGCAGAGACGCAGCCCCCTGCGTCCCCCGGTATCACCGGCAGCTGCCGTGCGCAGCTGCCGCGGTTCTGGTCGTGGTTCTACCAGGGCTGTGCGGTGCTGCTCGGCGGCTTTGCGCTCTGGTCGGCGGGGCCGGGCATACCCGAGGAGCACTTTCAGCTCTCGTTCTACACGGTGCTCACGTGGACCCTCACGCTGCTGATTTTCCCCGAGCGGAAAAGCGCATCATGGCGCGCGCCGGAACTGCTCGACTGGGTGACCGCGGCGGCCGTGGTGGGATGCAGCACCGCCGCAATCCTGCGCGCCGAGCGCGTCGCCGAGGCGGGCGCTGCCAGTGCCGACTGGTTGATCTGGGTCGGCGGGCTCGTTGCCGCGGGGATCGTCCTGCTGCGGCCGCGTGCGCGCAACCTGGCGCTCATCGGGCTCGCGATCGCCTGTTTCATCTACTACGAGGCGCAGTTCGATGAATTAATCGTCCGGCCGGGCGCGTGGACGCAGACCGACTTCTGGGTTGCGGTGGTGGCGATCGTCCTCGCCATCGAGGTCGCTCGCCGAGGGCTCGGCCTGTGGATTCCGGCGATAGCGCTCGTCTTTTTAGCCTACGCACACTTCGGTTATCTGATTCCGGGCGAGCTATCGCACCGCGGATCCACGGTGGAGCAAATCGCGAACTACACGCTCTACTCGCAGGAAGGCATCTTCGGCGTGATGACCTCGGTGATGGCGAACTACGTGCTGATCTTCATTTTCCTGGGCGCGTTCATGGCGCAATCGGGCATGGGCCGGTTTTTCATCGAGCTTCCGCTCGCGATAGCAGGGCGCACCGCTGGGGGGCCGGCGAAGGTGGCGGTCCTGGCCTCGGCGCTGTTCGGTTCCATCTCAGGCAGCAGCCTCGCCAACATCGTCTCCACCGGCGCCTTCACCATCCCGCTGATGAAGCGGGTCGGGTTCCGGCCCCACGTGGCGGGCGCGATCGAGAACACCGCGTCGCTCGGCGGACAGCTGTTGCCGCCGGTCATGGGTTCCGGCGCCTTCGTCATGTCCGAGATCACGGGGGTGCCGTACTTGAAGATCATGGCCATCGCGGCAGTGCCCGCGCTGCTCTACCTGCTGTCCATCGGCGTCATCGTGCACATGGAAGCGAAGCGGCGCGGCATCCGGGGCATGGAGCCGGGCGAGCTGGACCGGCCAATGGTGGTCTTGCGCCGCGGCTGGTTCCACCTGGTGCCCTTTGCCGTGCTGCTCGGGTTTCTCATCGCCGGCTTTTCGCCCGACTGGTGCGCGGCGATGGCCATCGGATCGATCTTGCTCATCAACTGGACGCGCGTGGCGCTGGCTGAGCTGCGACCGGGCAGGTTCGAGCGCCCTGACCAGGTGCTCGGACTACGCGGCATCCGCAACGCGCTGGTCGAGGGCACGGAAAACTCGCTACTGGTCGGCTCGGCGGCAGCGGCGATCGGCATCATCGTCGGGGTCGTTGCGCTAACCGGCCTCGGCCTCAAGATGAGCTACCTGCTGGTGAGCTTTTCTGGCGGGAGCCTGCTGCTCGCACTCGCCCTGGTAGCGGTGGCCTCGCTGGTGCTCGGCATGGCGCTCCCAATCACTGCGTCGTACCTCGTGCTGGTCGTGCTCGCGGGTCCCGCGTTGCAGGAATTCGGGGTCGCCCTGATCGCCGCGCACATGATCGTGTTCTGGCTGAGCCAGGACTCGAATATCACACCGCCGGTGTGCCTCGGCGCCTACGTGGCCGCTTCCATCGCGGTGGCCGACCCGTGGAAGACCGGGTGGACGAGTTTCCGCTTCGCGAAAATGCTCTACGTGATGCCGCTGCTCTTTGCCTACACGCCCATCCTGATGACGGGCACGCCGGGGGAGGCAGTGTGGACGATGATGACCGCGACGGTGGGCACGATCGCTTTTTCGGCATGGACCATGGGCTGGCTCCACCGTCGCACATCGTGGCCGGAATGGTTGCTGCTTGGCGCGGCAGCGCTCATGTGCTTTCTGCCCGCGGCGTTCGTCCTGCCCGGCGATTTCAGCGGCGGGCAGCTGAATGTGCTGGGCATTCTGGTGTTCGCTGCGCTCTACGGTTGGCAGCGGACTCGACCCGCGCGCGCAGTCGCGACACAAACCCTCCGGGGTTGAGCTCCGGTCAGCTCACGTCAATCTGCCATCGCCGCCAGAACGCGATCCCGCGTCATGGGCAAGTCGCGAACGCGCACGCCGAGCGCGTTGAACACCGCGTTGCCGATCGCCGCGGCCGTGGGGCCCTGCATGCCCTCGCCGACGCCGAGCGAGCGCTCTTCGGGCCGGTCGAGAAGAACGACTTCGACCGCCGGAATTTCCTCGAAGGTAAGGATGGGGTAGTCATCCCAGTTGCGGCTCGTGATGCGCGTCCGGTCAAAGCGCACCTGCTCCTTCAAGGTCCAGCTGACCGACTGAACGATGCCGCCTTCCGCCTGGTTGATGACGCCACCGGGGTTGACCACCCGGCCGCAGTCGATGGCCGCTACGACACGGGATACGCGAACGGTCTCTTCGACGGCCACTTCGGCCACGATCGCAACGTAGTCACCGATATTCTTGTAGCGCGCGAAACCGAGGCCCATGCCGCGCGTGCCATCGCCCTTCGCGCCCGGCTTCCAGCCCGCCTTCTCGGCCGCGGCTCGAACCACCGCGCGCGCGCGCTCGTCCGTGAGATGGCGCAAGCGAAATTCGACCGGGTCCACGCCGGCGGCCGCGGCCAGCTCGTCCATGAAGCACTCGATGGCGAACACGTTGAGATACGCCGCGAGCGCTCGCAGCACGCTCACTCGCACAGGCTCCGCCTTCACGATATGGTTCAAGACCAGCTCGTCGGGAAACTCGTAGTACGGCACGGCGTTGCGCTGACTGCCGCCGCCCATCGCCAGCGGAAAATCCACAGCAGGCGGCGGCTCGCACCCCTGCCCGAGGTGCCATGCCGCGAGAAGGCCGGCGTTGGGATGGCGCCCGGGCCGCGTGATGTGCCGGTTGCCCCAGATCTCTTCCTTCCACGACGCGACGGCGCCGGCACCGGTCACCGCACCCTGCATCTTCACGACCATAACCGGTCCGAACGGCTCCCAGCCAAACTCGTCCTCGCGCATCCATTGCACCCGGACCGGGCGGCCTTCGACCGCGCGTGCCAGCAGGACCGCGTCGAACGCGACGTCGTCCGCCCCATTCTGCCCGTAGCAGCCCGCTCCCTCCGCGTGCCGGCACACGACGTCGGCCGCGTCCATCTTCAGGATCTTCGCGATCTCGTCGCGCAGGGGATAAATGGCCTGGCTGTGCGACCAGACTTCGAGCCGGCCAGCGTGCCACCACGCAATCGCACAGGAGGGCCCGATCGAAGCGTGCGCCAGGTAGGGCTTCGTGTACGTTGCGACCAGCCGCTTGCCTTCCACCGTGCTCGCTGCCGCCTTTTCGACGAGGACTTCGTCCTCCGTCGGCTGGGCCCGCAAGAAGTCATGGATTGCGTTGTCGCCGGGAAGGTCGGCCTCCTCGCGCCACACGCAACGGCGCGCGAGCGCCTGCATGGCCTTGATTGCCTGCTCCTCGCGCTCGGCGATTACGCCGAGGAAGCGGCCGTCGCAGACGACCGCGTGCACGCCGACCATGGCGCGCACCGGCGCATCATCAACCGAGACGAGCTGCGCGCGATAGGAAGGCGGGCGCACCACGCGCCCGTGCAGCATCCGCGGCAGCTCGAGGTCCTGGATGAAGGCTGCTCCGGCCACCTTGCTGGGGATGTCGAGGCGAGGCAGTGTTGTACCGACGACGCGTAGCTCTTCCGCGTGCTTGGGTTTGACCTGGCCCGTCGCGTCGCGCGCGAGGTCGACCTCAGGCGCAAGCTCCCAGTAGGTGACGGTCTTTCCGCCACCGCGCAGGCGGATCGTGCCGTCCGCCACCGCAAGGCTTTCGATGCCCGCGCCCAGCCTCTGTGCGGCGGCATGCAGGAAGAGGTCGCGGATCTCGGCGCAGGCTTGCCGCATCGATTCGCCGCCCTCCTCGACCGAACGGCTGCCCGTGGTCGAGCCCTCATTGGGGCTGATCGTCGTATCGACCGCAATCATGCGAATGCGGGCGTAGTCGACGTCGAGCTCCTCGGCGGCGATCTGGGCCATGGCGGAGACGATGCCCTGCCCGATCTCGACCTTGCCGGTGCGAATCGTGACCGTGCCGTCCGCGTTCATCGTCACCCACCGGTCGAGCCGGTTGTTGGCACTCAGCGTGCCCGGAAGCTTGCCGGCGGAGGCGCTCATCGCATCACTTTACAGGAGTGACCCGTGACCGGTAGCGCGGTACCAACCTGGTGATGAGTACTGGTGCAATTCAAATTGACATCTTGGGCTGACATCGCCGCAAAGGATACTCGAATTCATTCGATGCGGTTATCATTGCTGCATGCTCATCACCAAAACCTCCCGTGATACTTATCAATTCAGTGCGGATTTCTTCCGCCCGGATGGACGCGTGACCTTTGCAGATTATGCCTCCGCCCGAAGGTTTGCCTCCCAAATGTCGGCGCATCGGACTCAGCCCATACCGGCCTCCGATATATACGCAATGCAGCTTATCGACGAGGCTCTGCGCGTGCTCATGAGGCGCTATGCCCCGTCAACGGTGATGAACACTGCCGTCTCCTCCGCGGAAGAGCGAGTGGGTACAGAGTCAGTCGATTTCACGCAAGAGAAATTTGTTTCGGAATTCCCGCCCGATAAGGTCTATCGCGGTGAATTAAAAACTGAAGAATATCTCGAACAGCTTCGCGCCTCCCTCGGCAAAAACGGTCGCGCGGCAACAGTTGAAGAATTAGTGTTTGTTTTTGTGCACAACTCGAATCCTGCGGTGAATCCATTGGTGGAACTGGTCGATGATGAGCCATTGGAACCAACCGCTTATAAGAATCTGATGGCCGCTCTCGAATCATTTTTTGTTCAACGCTCCAAAGATAACCCGGAGATGCAAGGCCTCTCCGAGCCTCTATTTGACATTTTACGCGCGCCGGCAAAGGCTTCTCCCCATTCGCTCGAAGGTCAACTGCAATACATTCTCGGTAAATGGGGCCATTTACTGGACGAAAAGTTCGTTGCACGCATCGTACGCGGCGTGGACTTCTTGCGCGAAGAGGTCATCCGCCAGCATGCGCATGGTGACTTTAAGCCTGATATCCCATTGCAGACATTTGTTGGTGGCGAATATCAGGAATATGAACGTTACAGCCTCGATAAAGAATGGATGCCCCGACTGGTTCTCATCGCCAAGAATTCCTACGTCTGGCTGGAACAACTCTCAAGGAAATATCAACGTTGGATCAAAACTCTAGACCAAATCCCTGATGAGGAACTGGATCTGCTGCGTGACCGCGGCTTTACAGGTTTGTGGTTGATTGGTCTATGGGAGCGCTCGGGCGCCAGTCAAAAGATCAAACAGCGCATGGGTGATTCGGATGCAGTCGCTTCAGCATATTCGCTTCATTCTTACGATATTGCCGAAGATTTGGGCGGCTGGAGTGCCTTGGAGAATTTGCGTACCCGTGCCTGGCAGCGTGGCGTCCGCCTCTCCGCCGACATGGTTCCCAATCATATGGGCATTGACTCAAAATGGGTAATCGAACATCCCGATTGGTTCCTGTCGCTTCCATATTCTCCATATCCTTCTTACACGTTCAATTCCGAGCATCTTTCAGACGATCCACGCGCAGGCATCGTCATTGAAGATCATTATTACGACCACTCAGATGCATCTGTTGTCTTCAAACGCTATGACCGCGCATCAGGCGAGACGCGTTATATCTATCACGGCAACGACGGAACATCCTTCCCGTGGAATGACACAGCGCAGCTCGATTACTCCAAAGTCGAAGTGCGCGAAGCGGTCATTCAAACGATTCTGCATGTTGCGCGTAATTTTCCCGTCATCCGTTTCGACGCGGCGATGACGCTGGCAAAGAAACATATCCAGCGCTTATGGTTCCCCGAACCAGGCTCGGGCGGCGCGATCCCATCCCGGGCCGAGCACGGCATGACGCGCGCCGAGTTTGACTCAGCAATGCCAGAGGAGTTCTGGCGTGAAGTGGTTGATCGAGTGGCAGCGGAAGTCCCAAATACGTTGCTTCTCGCTGAAGCGTTCTGGCTGCTCGAAGGTTATTTCGTCCGCACGCTTGGAATGCACCGTGTCTATAACTCGGCGTTTATGCACATGCTGCGCGACGAAGATAATGCGAAATATCGGATGGCGATCAAGAACACGCTAGAGTTTGATCCGCAAATTCTCAAGCGTTACGTTAACTTCATGAACAATCCCGATGAAAAGACCGCTATCGAACAGTACGGTAACGGCGATAAATATTTTGGCGTGGCGACCGTGCTTTCAACATTGCCTGGTTTGCCCATGTTCGGCCATGGGCAGGTGGAAGGATTCCGCGAAAAATATGGAATGGAGTTTCGAAAGCCGAGATTAGATGAACAGCCAGATGAAGGACTCGTTGGCGGACATGACTGGAAGATATTCCCGATCCTTCACCGCCGTTCTCTGTTCGCTGACGTGGAGCAGTTCTTCCTCTATGACCTCGTCACCCCAAACGGGAGTGTGGATGAAAACGTTTTTGCTTATTCAAATGTTTTTCAAAGCGAGCGCGGACTGATCCTCTATCACAACCGCTTTGCCGACACCAAGGGCTGGATCAAAACCTCCGCCGCGTATCTTGATAAAGGCACCGGCGACCTGCGCCAGAAATCCCTTGCGGAGGGATTGAGCTTGCCATTCAAAGGTTATGTCATCTTCAAGGATTTCGTCACGCACCTGGAATACATCCGCTCGTGTGAGGAGCTCTGGCAAAAAGGAATGTATGTTGAATTACATGCGTACCAGCATCATGTATTCATGGATTGGCGTTTTGTAGATGACGAAAAATGGGTAGCTGTCCACGATGCGCTGAACGGCGCAGGCGTCGAGTCCATACAGGGGAAGTGCGAGGAAATGTTTGGGGTGAAGAAAGAAGAAGTGGTGGAAGTGGTGGAAGTGGTGGAAGAGGTGAAGGTCAAGAAGCGGGGCAAGAAACGTGTTGCGAAAATGCCTGCGAAAAAAAGGAAGAAGTCCGCGACGAAAAAGCCTTCTGCTACCGCCAGGACGGTTGCGAAAAAATCTGTTGAAACCAGAAAGGAGCTTGTAAAAAGCGCTGCACGAGTAAAGAAGCCCGAAAAAAAGAAGTCGGCCAAGAAAAAGTGAGACTCGGACTCCAGAACCTCTAGCCAAGCCTGACCCCATCGTCCTGTCTATGGGGTGACCAGTGGCACGCCAGAAACTGGTGATGAGTACTGGTGATGAAAAATGGTGATCAGAACTGGTGATAAGAGCCTGGAATGCGCCGCTTTTCGAGGGTTTTCATCACCATTAATCATCACCATCATTCATCACCATTTTTCATCACTCCTTCGGTCGCAGCCCAAGACCGATCACGCATCCATCAAAAGTAGGCCTGCCCAGGCTTGACAGGCGGCGTCCAGTCGCACTTGCCCCACGGCCCGTCGCCCTGCTCGCGGATGTAGGCGACGCGGCCGCCTTTCGTGGGCTTGCGCTTGCCGGAGAAGAGAAGCTGCAGCCAGTCCATCACGTAGTCGTGGCAATCCATGCCGCCGAGGTTCGGGATCCCCCACAGCGGATGGTACTGATTTTCGATCACCCACATCTCCTTCGGCACCTTGAGATCGTGGAAGGCCTCAATGGCATCCTCCAGCGGGCACAGCGGATCGAATTCGCCGGTGACGAGCAGCGTCGGGCACTTCACCTTGCCGAGGTAGCCGCGCACCGTCATCCCGCTTGCCACCTCCTTGTCGAACTTCGCCTCGTCCTCGTAACCCGCCATGTACATGAACATCTGCTTGAAGCGCGGCGAGGACTGCGTAAAGATGGTGTTGTTGGGATTGAAGCATGCGACCGAGCTCACCACGGCGGCCGCGCGGCGATCGTAGCTCGAGAGCCGCAGCGACCAGTAGCTGCCCATGCTGATGCCGTAGATGGCGATTTTCTTCGGGTCCACCTCCTTGCGCTTCTGGAGATAGCTGATCACCGCCGCGCCGGCGCGCTCGTAGTTGTCCTTCACGGCGCGGATTTTCTGCATGTTCGAGTTGCCTTGCCCCGGGCCGTCCATCGCCAGCACGTGGAAGCCGCGAGAGAGCGCGATGTTGTGGAAGGCCTTGGGGAACACCTCTTTGGTCTGGTCCATGCCCGGCACGTAGATGACGCAAGGCGCCTTGCGACGGTCCGGCAGCAGGTGCAACAGGCAGGAGATGGTCTTGCTGCCGCCGAACGGCACCTCGACGCGCTCGATCGGGTAGGCTGCGACCTTCGAGCGGCGGTCCACCATCTCGGAGAGTTTCTTGTAGAGGTATTGCTTGACGGGATGAGCGTCGAAGAAGATCGGATGCTGAGCCATCCGGTAGGACTCGATCGCATGATCGTAGTGAAATGTTGCGGTTTCGTTGGCCCCCATCGCTTCTGCGCGCCGCGCGAGTTTCTCGTGGCGCTCGCCCGCCTCGCGCCAAACCTTGGGCAGCATGCGGTAGTTGCGCGCGCGCTTGCCCGCCGGCACCTCGATATCGTCGCGTTCGAAGTTCTGCACCCGCCCGCGCATGTTGAGCGCGAGATCGAGCATCCATTGCTGGTTGTCGCGTTGTGTTCTGAGCTTCCGCAGCATCTTCTCTCTCCACTATCGACGTTATTTGACTGGGCGACTTTCGCGCACCTGCCTACCCAAAATAGTGATGAATGATGGTGATGAGTACTGGTGATGATAAATGGTGATGAACAACGCTCGTTACCAGTGCATCGCTATCTCTCATCACCAGTTCCCATCACTATCTCTCATCACCGGTAATCATCACCAGTTTTCACTTGGCGGGGATGATAGGCACGAGCAAGTAAGACGCCCGATCGCCGCCCGAATAAATCGAGTTTTCGGCGCCCGCGTTGTAATCGCCATGGTAATGCGTGTACGGCGCGCTGCCCACGCCGTCGCGCGGCTGCACATCCAGGCGCAGCTTGTGCCCTTTCTTCAGCACGATGCAGGTGGGCCAGATCTCGACCTGGCACTCGACCGGCTCGTTCGGCTTCAGCCACTGGCGTTCGTTGTGCGGGTGGTACGGGCGGTACGGCAGCGAGCGCTCGGGATCGAGCTTGCGGTGAGAAGCGCGTAACCAGCCCTTGGTCAGCGGCACCGGCTGGCCATGCTGGCCGACCTCCCAGACGTCCTTGCCGTCGGGGCCGACGTTGCGCAGCGTCGCGAAAATATCCATGTCCTCAGACGTGCTCGATACCCACAGGTTCAGCATGAGCGGGCCCGTGATCTCGGTGTCCTGCTCTATGGGCGGCGTCTCGAGAGAAATTCCGGTGCGGCCGGCGCCGCCGTGCGTCGTCGACAGTGACGAGCCCGACGCCACCCCGGCGCGGGTCACCCCGCTCGCCGGATAGGTCCCCTTGTTGACGATCTTGTGCGGCTTCGGGACGAGCGCGCCCTCGATGCCGTGCTCGTCGCCCGAGGGCTGGCGGTCGATCTGGAGATACAATTTCGTCCACTGCGTGCGCGCAAGCGGCCACTCGTGCTCGTAGCGGAATGCGTAGGGCCGCGCGCTGCCGCCGGTGCGAATCTCCAGCTTCACCGGCGGTTCCTCCATGATCCCGGTGTCGAGGCCCTTCAACCAATGGTCCATGAACCGCAGCTGGTCCATGCGCCCCTCTTCGGCATGGAACGGGTGGAAGTGCGTGCCGGTGTGGATGCGTAACTTCTTATGTTTCGAAGCGGCATTCATGAAGCCTTCCGTGTTCCCGCGCAGGTGCAGCGAGTAGCCGCCCCAGTTACCCACGCTATAGAGCGGCACCGTGATGTTTTCCCACCGCGCGCTGCACAGCCGCCACCACTCCGAGTCGAGGTCATTGCGCATCATGTTCCACAGCATGTCGTTCTGGAACGCATCCGGGTTGTAGCTGCGCGGACGCCCGAGCAAGTGATGCGCCGTGTGCGTGAGCCACCAGTTACCGATGAAGCCGAGCGAGAAGATGCCGCCGTGGTAGGCCTGGTCGCGGTACTGGTCCGCACGGCCCTCCCACGGCATGATGCACTTCAGCGAGGGCGGCTGCAGATTGGCGACACGCCACTGCGAGCTCGCATGATAGGAAATGCCGAGCGTTCCGATGTTGCCCGAGCACCACGGGCGCTTGGCGATCCACTCGATCGCGTCGTAGAAGTCGAGCGACTCCTGGTAAGAGCTCGGGTCGGATTTGCCGGGGGACTTGCCGGTGCCGCGCGAGTCGACTCGCACGCACGCGTAGCCGCGCGGGCACCACCACTCCGGGTTGACCGTCTCCCAGTTCATGTAGGGATTGGCCTTCTCCTCGAGGTCCGCCGGTGGGATCCAGAGCTTGTCCTTCTGGTAGACGCTGATGTTCATAATCGCCGGAAAGCGCTCGTTCCCGCCGTCGGGGCGAAAGATGTCGGCGTAGAGGACCGTGCCGTCGCGCAACGGGATCTGCACGTCCTTCTCGACGACGAGCTTGTAGTCCTTGGGTTGGGATACGTTGGCGGACTTATCAGGCATTCCTTGCTCCAAAAGCAATATTGGTGATGATTACTGGTGATGATTACTGGTGATGAGAATTGGTGATGAGTACTGGCGATGGGCTAGTTAGGACAGGTTTTCCATCACCATTTTTCATCACCAACATTCATCACCATCATTCATCACCACCCTGGTGCGGCGCGAGGGCGTTAGCTTATCACTGCAGCAAGGCCTTCGTTGTCGCCACCGGCCGCGATGTGGACTCGCGCGACGGCGCAGCGCGTGTTTCATTGTGTTAGGGGTTCTTAAATCAGCACCTGGCCGCCGTTGACGTGAATGTTTTGGCCAGTGATGAAGCGCGCCGCCGGCCGGCAGATAAAGCACACTGATTCGGCAATATCCTCTGGCGCACCTTCGTAACCGACCGGAATCTCCACGGGCGGCACTTCGCCCGAGGTTTTGGAGCGCTCGCCGCCGATCCGGCCCGGCGAGACGCAGTTGACCGTAATCCCCTGCTGTGCGTATTCCATCGCGAGCGCACGTGTCAGGCCCTCCAGTCCCGCTTTTGCGGTCGCGGCGTGCGCCCGCCCGACGTAGCCCGGGAGGCGGTGACTGGCGCCGCCGATGTTGACTATCCGTCCCCAGCTGCGCTTCAGCATGTGCGGAATCGCTGCTCGCGAGCACAGAAACGCGCCATCGAGAATGATCGACACGATGTGACGCCACTGGTCCATCGTCATCTCGGTAAATTTCACCCGCTCGCGGTCGGCTGCGTTGTTGACGAGTATGTCCACTCCGCCAAAACGCGCCTCGATTGCCTCGAACATGCGTCCCACCGCCTCCTCGTCCGTGATGTCGGCAATGCAAACCAGCGCCTGCGCGCCCGCATTCTGCAATTCGGCGCGCACCGCTTCCGCCTCCTCGCGGGAGCGCCGCGTGTTGATCACGATCGCAGCGCCCTCGCGCGCGAGCGTATGCGCGATTGCGCGGCCACTGCGGCGCACCGCTCCGGTGATGAGCGCGACCTTGCCTTCAAGCTCCCCTGCCATAGCTGTCCTTTTGCGCTGGTGTATTTCCGTGCTTTATCGGCGCCACGATTCTACCGGACCCGTGGCATGCCCGGGCCGAGTATCGGGCGCGCCATTAAATGTGCTAATTTCTCCGAGCTCACCGCGAAACCCGGAACTTATCGCAAGCAGGCACCAGCCATGTCAAGAGTACCTATCATCGATCCGCTCACCGCAACCGGCGAGACTGCCCGGTTCTTCGAGGCATCGGCCCAGTTTCGCGGCCGTGTGCCGAACTCCGCCCGGGTCTGGGGCCACATCCCGCACATCGCCAAATTTCAGCTGCTCGCGGGTGTCGGCCTGCAGCGTGAAGGTGGTGGTGGCGTGCTCTCCTGCCGTATCAAGGAGATGGCCGTCCTTAAGACGAGCCACGTGAACAGCTGCGCGTACTGAATTGCGCACAACACGGCGCTTGGTCAAGCGTCCGGCATCACGAGCGAGCAGGTCGCAGCGATCAGCCTCGACGACTACCTGCACTCGCCGCTGTTTTCGCCGCGGGAGCGGGCTGCGGTCCTGTGGGCGGAGCACGTCGCCCGGAACACGGCGCGCACTCGTGACGACGTCTTTGACGAGGTGAGGCGCCACTTCGACGAGGCCGAGCTCGTTGAGCTGACGGGTGTGTGCGGGTTGTTTGCGCAGTCGAACCGCTTCCAGGATTCACTCCTTCTGCCGATCGAGGAGCCAGGCGAGGTCAACAAGATCGGGCACTCGGTCCGGATCAACACGGATCGCCTCAAGGCGTACATCGAGCGCCTTGTCGCCACCTGGCCCGAAGAATTTCCCGCCCTGGACAGTGCATCCGTGCCCAGATCGAGCCGTGGGGGGAACGTGGCGCCGGAAGCCGCAGCGCCGGCGAACGGGTCTTGCCGGGTCACGCTGCCTGACCCGAGGACGGCGCAAGGTGATGCCGGGTGGTTCCTGCGCACGGCGGAGCAGCTGCTCGGGGGCGTGCCAAACGCTATCCGCATGTGGGCGCACATCCCCCACTTGGGCAAGCTGTTCCTTCCGTTCCACGTCGCATTGGTCTACGAGGGCGTCGGAAGCCTGTTGCCGGGCGTGCTGAAGGCGCTCGTCCTCGTTCGCACCAGCCACGTTAACGACGCGCCCTACTCTCTTGTACACCGAACGGCAATGGCGCGCGCCGCCGGCCTCACCTCAGAGCAGCTCGGGCTCATCGCTTCGGATGACTGCGCGGCCTCACCGCAATTCTCGGCGCGCGAGCGCGCGGCGCTCGCCTGGGCCGAGCACGTGGCACGCAACGCCGCAAAGCACAGAAACGACGTCTGCGAACAGGTCCGCGAAAACTTCAGCGATGCCGAGATCGTCGAGCTGACCGGCCTGTGCGCCGTCTCCAGCAAGGTGGACCGCATTCAGAATGCCCTGCGGGTCCCGCTGGAGACCGCAGCCGAGATCGCCGGACTGTACCGCACGCCCCGGATGGACCCGGAGCGGATGAAACACTATCTGCAGGAAATCATCGAGAGTTGGCCGCAGATATTCCCGGTCCCGCATTAGGATTCGGTCGCAATCGCGGTTCCCTACGGGCGAGCTCGTATCGCAGCTCAGGCTGCGGGTGGACTGAACTCTCGCCGCACTCGCGGCGCAGCCCCCACCGTCAAGCGCGGGCGCAGCCGCGCTAGCCACGGTCGCGCGGAAGCGGCCACTCGAGCCACTCGCACAGGCCACGGCCCATGATCCACTCCTGGTCCGCGGCGGTGAGCCAGGGAATCGCCTCGGTGAACATTGTGATCGCCTGGCGGTAGGAGCACGGCAGCCGCGCGAGGTCCGTGCCCCAGAACATGCGGCGCGGGCCGAAGGCGTCGTAGACGCGGCGCAAGTAGGGATGAAGCGACCGGTAGGGATAGGTGTCCTTGGTGTACGCCGGCAGCGCGCTCAATTTGACGTTCACGTTGGGACGGCGGGCGAGCGCGAGCAGCCGGTCGAGATCGCGGAACGCGACTTCATCATATTCGTTGCTGGTGAGCCCGAGGTGGCACAGGGCGAGCTTGAGCCTCGGATGGCGCTCGGCGAAGCGATCGATGAGATGCACCCTGTCGTGCGACACCAGCGCCATGATCGGCACGCCGGCCTTTTCCGCCTCTTCCCAGAGCCAATCAGCGCGGCCCTCCGTGAGCGTCGCGATCAAGTGCGGCCGGTTGAAGCTGCAGCGCAAGCCCAGCATGCCGGGCTGCCGGCGCCAGGTCGCGACCAGCTCGCGCGCGCCAGGCGTCGCGGTGTCAAGCCGGCCCATCGCTGCGAAGCGGTCCGGGTGCCGCTGGGCCGCCTCGAGCACGAGATCGTTGCGGTCGTAATCCCAGTACGGCGGAACCAGCACGGCGCGGTGCACGCCGGCCGCGTCCATTTCGCGTAGCAGCTCATCCGCGCCGAGCGGCGTTTCCCGGTGCATGGCCTGTCCGGCGCGCCACGGACGCTCGGGCGTGCTGGGGGCCCAGATGTGGACCTGCGCGTCGGCGATCAGCATGCTGAAACGCCTTTCATGCTTTAAAGCCACATACAAAGCGCCGGACCTCGGGAACCACTTCGTCCGGCGCGAGGAAATGTATCCCGTAGTTGTAGCCGTCGACCTGGACCAGTTTCGCGCGCGGCAGCCGCTCGCACATCTCCGTGAGGTGGCCCTTGAGCCGCTCCGAGCACTTGCTGCCGACGACGATCATGACCGGGACGCGGATCTCACCGAGGCGCGGATTGAGATCCACATTCGAGAAGATCTTGAACGCGGCGACCGCGATATGCACTGGCGTCTTCGCCATCTCGCTCGCCATCCACTCGCCGAGCCCCGGCGGCGCCTGTTTGACGTCCAGCCGGTACTGCAGCGTCCGGCGGCACCACTCTGCGACCCCGTATTTCGTGATCGCCGCTTCCTGGCTCGCTTCGCCGAGCGCGTAGTTGGTCTTGGTCTGGTCGCCCATCTTGGCGTAGGCGTTGCACAGCGTGACCGAGGCGATGCGTTGCGGATGCGCGAGCGCCGCGAGCAGGCCCAGGGTGCCGCCGGTCACCTCGCCGACCCAGTGCACACGCTCGATGGCGAGCACATCCATCAGCCCGATCACGTCGCTCACCAGCAAATCGGGCGCGATGGTGGAGCCCGGCGGTGGCTTGGTGGTATCGCCGTAACCGCGCGGATCCATGCGCAACACGCGGTAGTCGCGCCCGAGCAGCGGAACCCACGCGCGCCAGAACTCGCTGGTGCGGCAATACCCGGAGTACAGCAGGAACGTCTCCGGCGGGTCGCTGCGCCACGGGTCGGTGTAGTCGGCCAGGTCGTAACGGATGACGATGTCGCCGACCTGCGCGAACTGCTTTGGACCGCCACTACTCATGTCGCGTTTGCCGGTTTGCCGCGCGCGGCGCCCCTGCGAACGGAGCCGTTACTTCGGTACCGGCCATATGCGGCGGGCGACGTTCGGGGAGCCGGGCGCGTGGGTGAGCTTCGGTATGAACCGGTTCGTCCACGCCTCCATTTCGGGATACAGGCGCGCCACCTGCGGCATGCCCTCGTTGCGGGCCTGCAGTGATACGAACTCGTAGAGCACACCGTGCTTGGCCCAGCCCACGACCGAAACCATCTTGCGCATCGCTACGCACCCCGGCAACTTGCTGAGCGCGGGCATACGCCAGTCGGCGTACCACGCAAGCAACTCCTCCTCACCCTCGCACGAACCGCCGTTGAAGCTGCCAAGCTGGATGCAGGGGCTCAACGCGATTCCTTTCTCGCGCCGCCCGGCCTCGGGACCCTCCACGCGCGCCTCCTCCGTCATCAGGCACACCCGCGCGCTCGATCTCATCGCCAGCATCTTGCGGTCCGCGACGGAGAGCGCGGCCTCGAACTTCGAGGGACGATCCTCGGCGAACGAGTCCGCGCCCCGCGTGAACGCATGGGAGCTTTCCGCCCCGAACAGAAGGATGTAGTCGTTGCCCGCTGGAAGGGCGGCATCGTCCGTGTGGCGTATACGCACCGGGATCTGGAGTTTTTCGGAAGCGTAATGCGCGGCCCACAGCACGCCTGGTCTCTTGAGAACCTTCGGTATGTAAGTGCCGCGCAGCCAGGAAAGATGGTCTTCCTGGCCCTTTTCGGGAAGGTCATACCACGTGATGTGTAGTGCCCTGTCCAAGTTGGTTCCTTTCCTCTACAACTCGATTGAGCGGGCCGCTGCGGATGTCGGGTGGCGTTGGGGTCCGTTCATGCGCGCCGTCTCACGTTACGGATAGCCGTGGCACGTCGCAAGCCAGGATGCTGGCCGTGTCGGAATCTGTGATGAACCGGGTGCGACCACCCGGCGCCGACCCTCAGATGTGGCTCGCGGTGACCCGCTCGAAGTGCTCGGCGACCGGCGGCTGCGCAAAGAACGGCCCGACCAGCGCGCGGAAATCCTGGAATTTCGGCGACTGCCGGAAATTGACCATGTGCGCGTCGATGCTCTCCCAACGAATCAGGAAGTGATAGCGACCATTGGTCTCGACGCAGCGCTGCAGCTCGTGCGAGATGTAGCCCGGAATGCTGCTGACGATGGCCTCCGCCTTTGGAAACCCGGCCTCGAACCTGGACATCTCTTCGGGCTTGATGTGCAAAATGGCAACTTCGAGAATCATGTCCTCTCCAATTAAAAGCCGTAAATCGTGAATCGTGAATGGACTAAACCCAACACCCGTCACTCGTCACCCATCACCCATCACCCATCACGCTTTTCCCTTCTTGGCCTTGGCAGCGTCTTCCTTCAGCACCTCATCGTACTGAATGATCGCATGCGCGATCGCTGGCCAGCCGGCGTAGTGCCCGACGTGGATGATCAACTCCATGATCTCCTCGTGCGTGATCCCGAGGTGCTTGGCGCTGCGGTAATGCGAGTGCGTCCCGTGCGGTCGCGCAAGCGCAATGTTCGACGCCATCGTGATCAGTTCACGGTCGCGGACGCTGAGATGCGGGCGCGACCAGATCTCTCCGAAAAGGTACCCAACCGACAGGTTATAGAGGTCGGGATAGAGCTCCTTCTGATTCATCATCGTATCCTGCCGCCCCATCTGCTTCAGGATCTCCATGCCCTTGTTCATGCGGTCTTGCTCAAAGTCGCTCATCGTTCACTTTCCTTTCGTCAGTAATCCGCGGTATCGTTCGGTTTTTTACGTCAGACTGTCGCGGCTGCTTCGAGGCCCTCTTCACCCGGCCTTTTTTTTGCAACGGCCGACGCGATGCGGACCGCCACTATGGGCGAGCCTGGCGCATGCAGCAGATGTCGCACGAGCGTGTCGGTCCAGGCGTCCATTTCGGGGTTCGCCTTCTCGTGGTGGGGAAAGTGCATGTTGCGCGCCTCGAGCGAGACAAATTCGTAGAGTACTCCATGCTTGGCCCAGCCAGACACCGACACCAGTTTGCGAATGCCGACGCACCCCGGCAGCTTGTTCATCGAAGGCAGGCGCCACTGCGCGTACCACGCAAGAATTTCGTCTTCGTCGGCCGCGCCGGCGTTGAAGGACCCGAGTTGGATGCAGGGACTCAACGCCTCCGTCCTCTTGCGCTTCGTGGCCTCGGGTCCGCCGATTCGATCCTCGTCGATCATGATGTTCGCGCGCTCGCCGATGCGCATCGCCAGCATTTTCTGATCGTCCGGCGGCAGGGCCGCATGAAGTCTGCGCGGCGTCGGATGGGCAAACGCGTGCGGCGTTTCGGCGGCGAACAGGAGCACGTAGGCGTTGCCCTTGGGGACCGAGGGGTCGTCGGTATGGCGCAATCGCCCCGGCGCCCCCGCCGGCACGCCGGACTGTATGGGCTTTCCCTCCGACTTGAAATGCGCGGCCCACAGAAAGCCCGGGCGTTCGAGTATGCCCGGCATGTACGTCTCGTGCGCCCAGTTCAAATAGGCGTCGCGCCCGTCTTCGGGCAAGTCATACCACGATATCCAGAGTGCGCGATCCAAAACCATCCCCTTTCGCCACAAAAATTGCTGCACCGCCATGTGACCTTCCGGGTGCAGGTTAACATTATGATACGACACGGCATGGCGTCGCCCGCGGGCGCCCGAGAGGATACCCGCGCCGCTCGTGTGTTCGATTCGAGGCTAATCTGCCGGTATGATACAGATGCTGGAACAACAATAGGAGGAGAAGGAGGAGGATAACTCATGGCATTTCGAACTCGCTCGTTTGTGATCTTCGCCACGGCGCTCGCGTGCGTGGCTTCCGGGGCCTTCGCGCAGAGCGATTACCCGAGCCGACCGGTGCGCGTGGTCGTTCCGTCTTCGCCCGGTGGCGGCACCGACACCCTCACGCGCCGGATTACACCCGCGTTTGAGCAGCGCCTGGGTCAAAAGGTAGTCGTCGACAACCGCCCGGGCGCGGGCTCCATCATCGGGAACGATCTCGTCGCCCATGCCAAGCCGGACGGCTACACGCTCCTTATGGGGATTTCCACGCTGGTTATCCTTCCCTCGACGCGCAAGAAGCTGCCGTACGACGCCCTGAAAGACCTGGCGCCGATCACGCAGACCATCGCAGCGCCCAATATCCTCGTCGTGCACCCGTCGTTGCCGGTCCGCACGGTAAAGGAGTTGATCGCGTTTGCCCGCAAGAATCCCAATAAGCTCGACTACGGCTCGGCCGGCAACGGCACTAACCCGCACCTCGTCATGGCGCTGTTTCTGAACATGACCAAGACCAAAATGGTCCACATACCGTACAAGGGATTGGGGCCGGCACTTGTCGACCTGATGACCGGCCGGGTTGTTGTAGCGTCTGGAACCATGCTCTCCACGCTGCGTTACGTGAAAGACGGGCGCCTGCGCGGGCTTGCCACGACCGGCTTGACTCGATCGAGCGCACTGCCCGACCTGCCTACGGTCGACCAGGCCGGCGTCAAGGGCTTCGATGCGACGCAGTGGTACGGGTTGTTCGCGCCCGCGGGCACGCCGAAGGCCATTATCAACAAGATCAACGAAGCGATGGTCGGCGCGCTACGCGCAGAAAGCAAGAAGTTTGCCCGCGATGGTGCCGATGCCGTCGGGAATTCGCCCGAAGAATTCGCTCGAATAATGAAATCGGAGACGGTCAAGTGGGGCAAGGTGGTGCGGGCTGCGGGCCTCAAGCCCCGCTGAGCAATACTGGTGATGGAGAACTGGTGATGCGAAATGGTGATGAGAAGTGGTGATGAGCGCGCCAAGAGCGTGTTTCCATCACCATTTTTCATCGATTCCTCAGCCCCTGCCCTCAGGGGCGATGCTTCCCGACGCGCCAGCCATGGCGTGTCAGGTGTTTCTCGCCGAACTCGATCGGCTCGCGTTCCAGGGCCGGCGCCATGGTGTCGTTCCAGCGGTTGAGAAAACCGTTGATCGCCACCGCGCCGGCGAGTTCCACGACCTGCCCTTCAGTCCAGTGCTTTTTCAGCCGCTCAAACAGCTCGTCAGTGACGGTATTGGGCTGTGAGGCCGCCGCCACGGCAAAATCAAGCGCGACGCGTTCGGCCTCGGTAAACAGCGGGCTCGTGCGGTAGTCGACCACAGCCTCGAGCTTGGCGTCGTCGATGCCGGCGCGATGCGCCGCTTCTGCTGCGTGCGCCATCGAGTAATTGCAGCCGTGCGTCCGGCTCGCCATGTAGGCGACCAGCCGCTTGAATCCGATAGCGACCTCGCTCGCCGGGTCCCAGACCGAGGAAGCGAGTTGCGCGAGCGCCTTTACCATTTTCGGGCGGCGCTGCATGATGAGCACGCTGTTCGGCACATAGCCGAGCAGCTCCTGGTAGCGATTGAACGAGTCCTTCAGGTCCGGCGCGGCTTCTGCCGGCAGCGGTGCGAGTCGTGCCATGGTGCCTCCTTGCCGTTGGTTGCCGGCGCAATTGGTGCCCGGCAACGGCGCATAGCTTAAAGGGTAAAGGCCGCCGGCGAAACCTTGTCGGTCCCGACTGGAGTCGCGCGTTTCGATCGCGAGTACGGCCATCCGCCGCTCTGGTTCTCTGGTTTGCCAATGACAAAGAGCGTACCATTTCCTCCCCCGACGAGCCTTCTATCAGCAAAGGAAATGAATCCGTGACCCACGACGTGATCTGCCTGCGGCCCGAATCGGATTTTCTGCGCGCCGGCGTGACGCCGCCTGCGGCGTTAAAGATTGTCTACCGCGGACACGATGATTCGGACACCCCGGTGCTCGTGGCGGCGGCGCGGGGAGTGGTCATCGCCGCGGTCGGGCCCAAACTGCCGGCCGCATTGTTCGAGAACAGCGCCGTGAAAATCGTGCAGGTAACCGGCGCCGGCGTGGACCGCGTGGACGAGCCGGCATTGAAGCGCCTCGGCATTGCCGTGTGCAACGTCCCCGGCGGCAGCAACGCCGCAGTCGCCGACTACGCGGTGACCACGGCCTCGGTCCTGCTACGCCGCTTCGCGTGGGCCGACCGCGAGATCCGCGCCGGCAACTACGCGAACTTCCGTGGACGGATGATGGCCGACAATCTTTCCGGTCTCGACGGCCTGGTTGTCGGCATGGTCGGCCTGGGCACAATCGGCCTTGCGGTCGCACGCGCCTATCACCAGCGCGGCTGCACGATGCTGTACTTCGATCCCGCGCCGCGCGACAAGGCCGCGGCGGATGCGTTCGGCGCGAAAGCCGTCCCGCTCGAAGCATTGCTACGGGCGAGCGATGTCGTGAGCCTGCACGTGCCGCTGCTGCCGGCCATCCGGGGAATGATCGGCGACGTGGAGCTCGTCGCGATGAAACCCGGTGCGGTCCTCATACAGGCATCGCGCGGGGGCATTGTCGACGAAGCGGCGCTCGCCAGGCACCTCGCCTCGGGGCATCTGGGCGGCGCAGCGGTGGACGTGTATTCGCAGGAGCCGCCGGCTGCGAACAATCCGCTGCTCGCCTTGAGGGGCGACGCGGCAGACCGGCTGCTTCTCACGCCGCACGTTGCCGGCGTCACGCGTCAGGCCATGGCCGTACTGCTCAAGAGTGCCTGGGACAACGTCGAAGCGGTCTTCACGAAGGGGTCTGTGCCGCTAAACCGTGTCTACTGAGGATGGAAAGACTGATGAAAAATGGTGATGGAAAATCGTGTTCAACGTCCAGTCACCGGTTCGCATCATCTGTAGTAGTCCCGATTTGCTCTGAAAGGTATTGTCCGCTTTCGGCCAGGCGCCGACGTTCGCAACCTAACCGCGATAGCCGGCTCGACAGAATTTGATCCACGTCAAATAAGCTCGAATTAAAGTCGTTCGTGCCATTGACCAGAGTCATGAAGGGGAGGAGCGTAGCTTAACGACAGAGGAGATAAATCACGCTGCGTACCTTGATTGCGTTTCCCCGCGTCATGCGAGCTTAACTGGAACGGTGGAGAACAACCTTCATCGAGCCTACACTTGGGAGCGTCTGACGAAACATGGAAAAGGAGGGATTCAAAATGAAACGTATTCCATCGATTTTGCTGCTCGCAGCGCTATTCGCGTCCCTTGCCGTACCAGCCGGCGCGCAGAACTATCCGACCCGGCCGGTCCGGATGGTGGTTCCGTTCTCGCCCGGGGGCGGCAGCGACATTACCGGGCGCATTCTGGCCACCGGGCTGAGCGAGACGCTCGGCCAGACGATCGTAGTGGACAACCGCCCAGGCGCAGGCAGCACGCTGGGGTGGAACATCGTTTCGCAGTCGACGCCCGACGGTTACACGACCCTGCTTGGCAACATCAGCGCGGCGTTCAATACGGCGCTCTACAAGAAGTTGCCGTACGACGCGATACGTGATTTCACTCCCGTCTCGCTCGTTACCCAACAGCCGAACATGCTCGTCGCCAATCCCGCGTTCGCCGCGAAGTCATTCAAGGAATTTCTCTCACTCGCAGAGTCGCAGCCAGGGAAATTCACCTTCGGCTCGGCTGGTCTGGGCACGGGCACACACTTGGCGATGGAGATGCTCCTGATGTCGCGAAAGCTCGATCTCGTGCACGTGCCCTACAAGGGCACGGGTCCGGCGATTATTGCGGTGCTCGGCAACCAGATCTCCGTTTTTCTCTCTACCTACGCGTCCGCGCTCTCGCATGTAAAAGCGGGCCGGCTGCGCGCCCTCGCCGTGACGAGCGTCAAGCGCACGAGCACGCTGCCGCAGGTGCCCACTGTCGCGGAGTCGGGCTTCCTCGGCTTCGAGTACTACACCTGGTATGGCGTGCTGGTCCCGGCCAAGACGCCGCGTGCCATCGTGCAGCGGCTCAACCAGGCGACCGTGTCCGCGCTCAATTTGGACAAGACCCGCAAAAGCTATCTCGCCCAGGGCGTGGACGCGATTCCGTCCACCCCCGAGCAGTTCGTGGCGCACCTGGATTCCGAGATCAAGAGGTGGGGGAAGGTGGTGCGCGCCGCGAAGATCCCGCAGCAGTGAACTGCTGCGGCCGCACAAGCCCCGCATCGGCGGGGTTTGTTTTGGGGCCACCTGAACGTCCGTTTTGGGTCGAAAGCGGACATTGTCTGACAAGTACATTCTGCGCTAATAGAAATTAATATTCACGCCGCTTCGGTGGGGTTCTTGTCTTCTTTCTTGTGGCGATGCGGTGATGAAACGTAACATGAATTGGCCCTGTTCCATTTTTTGCCTCTTGGCAGCCGCCCCCTTCTTGATCTCTCATGTGTCAGGCGCGGAAATGCAGCCGATCCGCGGTTTTGAAATCGATCGCACTGAAGTAACGGTCGGCGCGTTCCGTAGATTCGTC
>JAOTTL010000188.1:0-6687 GCA_029864385.1 Betaproteobacteria bacterium
AGACTGACCTGCCCAAGCTGCGCTCGCAGATCGGCATGGTATTCCAGCATTTCGAGCTCTTCCCCCACATGACCGTGACCGAGAACCTCACCCTGGCGCAGACCAAGGTGCTCGGGCGCAGCCTCGACGAAGCGACAGTCAAGGCCCATGCGCTGCTAAAGCGCGTGGAGCTGGAAGCGCACGCCGACAAGTTTCCCGGTCAGCTCTCCGGCGGGCAGCAGCAGCGCGTGGCGATTGCGCGCGGGCTGGCCATGGATCCGATCGCGATGCTGTTTGACGAGCCGACTTCCGCGCTCGATCCCGAGATGATCAACGAGGTGCTCGATGTCATGGTCGAGCTCGCACATGAAGGCATGACCATGATGGTCGTGAGCCACGAGATGGGCTTCGCCCGCAAGGTCGCGAAGCGCGTGATCTTCATGGACGAGGGCGAGATCGTCGAAGACGCCCCCACCGAGGATTTCTTTGGCAAGCCCCGCAGCGAGCGGGCGCAGCATTTCCTCTCAAAGATTCTGCATCATTGATGCAGAAAGGGTGATGAAAACTGGTGATGGGAAATGGTGATGAGAGGGGGTGACGAGAACCGCCGTGTACCTGTGCGCAGCTAGCTTGCCGCGCGCGGTTTTTCATCACCAGTATCCGTCACCATCATTCGTCACCTCGCCTCGCAAAGTCGGTCGGCCAGCCGCTGCAAGAACGCCTCGCACTTCGCAACTTGCTCCAGCGTCACGTATTCGTTGGGTTTGTGCGCCTGCTGGATCGAGCCCGGCCCGCACACGACCGTCGGAATGCCGGCGAGCTGGAACTGGGAAGCCTCGGTTCCGAACGAGACCTTGCTGAACTCACGATCGCCCGTTAGCTCCTGCGCCAGCGCAACCACTTCACTCTCGGGGCTGGTGTCCAGCATCGGAATCCCGGACATGGGCTCGACGAGGAAGCCCGCGTCCGCGTGCACCTTGCGCATCTCCGGCTCCAGCGTCGTCTTGAGGTAATCCGCGAACTCGCCGAGCAGGCGCTCCGGATCGTCACCGGGCAGATGGCGAAACTCGAAATCAAAAGTGCACTCGTGCGGAATTACGTTGAGCGCAGTCCCGCCATGAATCACACCGGTATGCGCCGTCGTGTACGCGACGTCGAAACCGCGATCATAAGGGCCTCGATCGCGATGCCGGCGTGCCATGTTCTTCAGAAACGCCACGGCCTCAGCCGCATACTCCACGGCATTCACGCCGTGCGGCGCGTACGCTGAATGCCCGGCCAGTCCCCTCACGGTGCAGCGATAGCTCTTCTTCCCCTTGTGCGCGACGACGGGCTTCATCAGTGTCGGTTCGCCAACGATGCATGCGCCCGGCTGGAGTCCCGCCAGCGCCAGATCGGAGATGAGCCGCCCGACGCCGATGCAACCGACTTCCTCGTCGTACGAAAATGCGAGATGGAGCGGCGCCTGCAGCCCGCGCTCGACGATCTCGGGCAAGAGAGCGAGCACGCAGGCAATAAAGCTTTTCATGTCGGCGGTGCCGCGGCCGTAGAGCCGGCCATCCCGCTCCATAATCGTGAAAGGGTCGGTGTCCCACGGCTGACCATCGACCGGCACGACATCGGTATGTCCCGAGAGCACGACACCGCCCTTTCCGCGCGGCCCCAGCGTTGCGAACAGGTTTGCCTTGCGGCGCTGGTCGTCGTAAGTCAGCCGCACGTCCGCGTCGAACGGCTTGAGGTAATCGACAACGTAGTGAATGAGCTCGAGGTTGGAATCCCGGCTCACCGTCGGAAAACCGACCAGCACGCGGATCATCTCGACGCTTGAAGAGACCTGCGCCGCAGTTACCTTCATGATTGACACCCGGGACCCTAAAAGGTCAGCATAGCAGCGTGTTGCGATGTGTCAATCGCGGTGCGACGGCCGCAAGGTACGGTCCGCGCGGCAACACGCCCGTTCAACAATATTTGCCAAGAACAATCAGATGCTCAAACGATTGATACTCGGGCTCGGCTCGTTGGCGTGGAGCGCAGGTACGGCCTTTGCCGCTGAACTGAACATAGGCCTCTCGGCCGACGTCACGACATTCGATCCGCACTTCGTCGCCGCGCAACCCAATCTCACAGCCCAGAAGCATGTCTTCGACACGCTGGTGTATGTGGACGAGCGCGGTCGCCCGATCCCCGGACTGGCGACGTGGAAGACGCCCGACCCGGTCACTTGGGAGTTCACGCTGCGCCGGGGCGTGAAATTCCACGACGGCTCGGAGCTCACGACGGAAGACGTGCTTTTTTCGCTCCAGCGCACACTCAACATCAAGGGCAGCCCGGGCGGCTACGCGACCTACGTTCGTCCGATCGTCGCCAAGGAAATCGTCGACCGCTATACGATCCGCCTGAAAACGGCGGCACCGTACGGCGGCGTCGCGCAGGACCTGGCCGAAGTGCAAATCGTATCGAAACGGGCGGCACAGAACGCAAGCGGCGAGGATTTCGACAACGGCAAGGCCGCCATCGGCACCGGTCCCTACAAGCTCGTGCGCTTCGCGCGCGGCAGCCGGATCGAGCTGGTGCGGCACGACAATTACTGGCGCGGCCGACTGCCATGGGACAAGGTGACGCTGCACATTCTCCCGAGCGACCCTGTGCGGACGGCAGCACTGCTTTCGGGCCAGCTCGACGCCATCGAGCACGTGCCCACCGCAGACCTGGAGCGCCTGCGCAAGAACCCCGCGCTGGTTCTCGAGCAGGCGGTGTCGTGGCGCACGATCTTTCTTCATGTCGACCAGTACCGCGATCACCCGCCCGGTGTGTCGGGCAAGGACGGCAAGCCGCTCGCACGCAACCCGCTCAAGGACGTGCGCGTGCGCCGCGCGCTGTCGAAGGCGATCAACCGCCCCGCGATTGCGGAACGTGTCATGGAAGGACTTGCCCTGCCAGCTTCGAACGTCGTCTCGCCGAGCGTGTTCGGGCACGATCCGGCGGTAAAGCCCGAGCCGTACGACCCGAAAGGCGCGCGCAAGCTCCTGGCGGAGGCTGGCTATCCCAATGGTTTCAGAGTAACGATCGCTACGCCCAACAACCGCTATATCAACGACGAGCAGGTCGCGCAGACGGTGGCCCAGATGTTCTCGCGCATCGGTATCGAGACTCAGGTGGATTCAATGCCGCTCAGCGCTTACTTCGGAAGAGCGCGCAAGCGCGACTTTGGCATCGCACTGCTCGGGTGGGGCTCGCTCGCGGCCGATCTCGCTCTGCGCTCGCTCGCGGGAACCGCCAACCCGGAGAAAGGCTACGGCACCTGGAACTGGAGCGGCTATTCCAATCCAGAGCTCGATACGCTCATCGAACGCTCACTGGGCACCGTCGATACGGAAAAACGCGAGGTCATCGCGCGGCAGGCAAGCGCTCTGGCCGCACGCGAGATCGCATTTCTCCCGCTCCACTACCAGATCGTCACGTGGGCCATGAAGAAGCACCTTTTCTACGTGGCGCGGACCGATGAGTTTACCTTTGCGCATTACTTCAAACTGCGCTAACCAGTGATGGGAAATGGTGATGAGAAATAGTGATGAAATATTGGTGATGAACTACAGGTAACTTACCCGCGGAACGGGTTTTTCATCACCATTTATCATCACCATCATTCATCACCAGTTATCATCACTTTTTTTCACCTCTGCGCGCATGTTGGGATTCATCCTCCGAAGGCTCTTGCAGAGCCTGATGGTGCTGTTCGCAATGTCCCTGCTCGTGTTCACCGGCGTCTACGCGATCGGCAACCCGGTGGACATCCTGATCAATCCGCAGGCCGACCAGGCGGAGATTGCGAGAGCGACCGCCGCGCTCGGTCTCGACCTGCCGCTGTGGCAGCAGTACTGGAACTTCCTCGCCGGCGCCGTCTCCGGCGACCTTGGACGCTCATTCGTATCCAATGTCCCCGCGCTGCATCTGATCATCGAGCGCATGCCCGCAACCCTCGAACTCGCGCTCGCAGCGACGGCCATCGCGGTAGCGCTGGGCATCCCGCTTGGCCTTTGGGCGGGATTCAGACCGGACACGGCGGGCGGGCGCCTCATCATGGGCGGCTCGATCATCGGTTTCTCGCTGCCCAGCTTCTGGGTCGGCGTCATGCTGATCATGCTGTTCTCCGTCGAACTCGGCTGGCTCCCCCCGACCGGGCGCGGCGAGACGGTCAACGTGCTGGGTGTGCCGCTCTCGGTCCTGACCTGGGACGGGCTCAGGCACATCGCGATGCCAGCATTCAACCTCGCGCTGTTCGAGATCGCGTTGCTCATCCGGCTCACGCGCGCGGGCACCCAGGAGGCGCTCGGCCAGGACTATGTGCGTTTCGCGCGCGCCAAAGGCCTCTCTATGCCGCGGGTCGTGCGGGTACACGTGCTGAAGAACATCCTGATCCCGATCGTCACCATCGTCGGCGTCGAGTTCGGCTCTCTCATCGCTTTTGCCGTCGTCACGGAAACGATTTTCGCCTGGCCCGGCATGGGCAAGCTCCTCATAGACTCGATCAACGTACTCGACCGGCCGGTGATCGTGGCCTATCTGCTCATCATCGTGCTGCTTTTCGTGCTTATTAACCTGATCGTGGATCTGGCTTATACCGCACTCGATCCACGGGTGCGGCTCGCGAGCCGCGCCACGTGAGAACTAACGAACCGCCATGACGCCGAGAGAAGCAGAATCACAATCGAACCGCCAAGACGCCAAGAGAATCGAGAGCTAAATTAGCCGCCGATGAAACCCCAATTTCAGCCACAGAGGACACAGAGGACACAGAGTTCGCAGAGTTCGCAGAGGATTTGGAAGGCAACCTCTTCCTATTCCTCCTCTTCACTGGGAGGGTCAGAGCGGGGGTGTTATTTGTACGTTTTCTCTCTGTGTTCTCTGTGATCTCTGTGGCTAATAAAGTCTTATGCAATTAACAGAAGCGCCTTTCCGAGCAATCACAGCGCGGTTCGCGCGCGACCGTATTGCGGTTGCGGCACTCGTCGTCCTGTTCCTTATCTTGTTATCGGCGGTTCTGGCCCCCCTGATCTCGCCGCAGAACCCCTACGACCTTGCTCAGCTCGATATCCTCGAGGCCAAGTTGCCGCCGGGTGCAAAGAGTCTGGACGGGGCGAGCTACTGGCTCGGCACCGACGAGCAGGGCCGCGACATGTTCTCGGCAATCCTTCACGGGCTGAGGATCAGCCTTGGGGTCGGCGTGACGTCAACGTTCGTCGCGCTCGCGATCGGCATGGCGATCGGGCTCATCGCGGGCTATGCGGGTGGCTGGACCGACGCGCTCATCATGCGCCTGGTCGACCTGCAGCTCTCCTTTCCCGCCATCCTGATTGCGCTGGTGTTGCTGGCCGTCACCGGCCCGGGCGTGGACAAGATCGTGATCGCCCTCATCGCGGTGCAGTGGGCCTACTACGCGCGCACCGTGCGCAGTATCGCGCTCGTCGAGAAGCGCAAGGAGTACGTCGAGGCCGCGCGCTGCATGGCGTTCGGCATGCCGCGGATCGTGTTCCGGCACATCCTGCCCAACTGCCTGCCGCCGCTCATCGTCGTCGCGACCATCCAGCTCGCGCACGCGATCGCGCTCGAGGCCACGCTGTCGTTCCTCGGTCTCGGCGTGCCGATCACCTCGCCCTCGCTCGGCCTGTTGATCGCGAACGGATTCGTGTACCTGCTGTCCGGGAAGTACTGGATCAGTTTTTTCCCTGGGATCGCGCTGCTGGTGACCATCGTCGCCATTAATCTCGTGGGCGATCAGCTGCGAGATATCCTCAACCCGCGACTCGGCAGCCACTACGGCGCTTGATTGGTGAATGGAGCGTGATGGGTGATGAGTGATGAGTGACGGGCGGTAAGTAACGCAGTAATGAACAACGGATCAATGTTTGTCTGCGTTTATCCGCATTTATCTGGGGCGAATAATGTCTTCTGCTTGTTGGGATGCGCTTTGACAAGTTGAGAGTAGGGAGAACGTCGTGAGTGAAGCCAAATCCCGGCGCTGGCATCCCGGGCTCGCCGGCCAGGTCATGATCGGCCTCGCGCTGGGAGTCGCGACGGTCTTTTCTTTGGCGAGCTGGCGGGGTCACTCAGATCCTCTATGACCATTGGATCCTCGGGCGCGGCGCCAAATCCACGCGGCCGCGCTGGTCCGTCATCCGAGACGTGCTCGGCTGGATCGACTGATTGAACCGTGAAGACGCAAAGAGAAACAGAATCAAAACTGAACCGCCAAGGCGCCAAGCACGCCAAGCACGCCAAGACGAACAAATCTCCATTCGCCGTTTACCGTTTACGGTTCACCGTTCGTCGGCTTCAGGGGCAGCGCGGGCGGCCCTAACCGTCTCCTAATCTAGTTAATTCAAGGAAGTAGCACGTCCTTGTGCTATACTTATGGGCTTTTTTCGGGAAACAAATCCATTCATGCGGCGCGCAATTCGTAACATTGCCATCATCGCCCACGTCGACCACGGCAAGACAACGCTGGTCGACCAGCTGTTGCGACAGTCCGGCACCTTTGCCGCCCACCAGCACATGGTCGAGCGCGTGATGGACTCGAACGATCTCGAGCGCGAGCGCGGCATCACCATTCTCGCCAAGAACTGTGCCGTCACCTACGAGGGCACGCATATCAATATCGTGGACACGCCCGGCCATGCCGACTTCGGCGGCGAGGTGGAGCGCGTGCTC
>JAOTTL010000032.1:0-25779 GCA_029864385.1 Betaproteobacteria bacterium
CGAGAGCTCGCCGACGTGCTTCTGCTGGTCGGCGCCCTTGAAGTTGAAGCGCGCGACGTAGCCGCGGCTGGGCGTGGCGTAGGTTCCCACCTGGATGAGGTCCTGCCCGTCCGAGATTTCCTCCCATACCGTCTTTTCGCCGTCGAGCGTGTCGCGGCTCTGGTCCACGTAGGCCAGCTTCACCGTGTCGCCAATGCGCAGCTTCCCGGCATCGGGCTGGTCCTGGCCGGCGAGGATGCGAAAGAGCGTCGTCTTGCCCGCGCCGTTCGGACCGATCACGCCGACGATGCCACCGCGCGGCAACCGGAATGAGAGCCCCTCGAAAAGAAGCTTCTCGCCATACGCCTTCCTGAGCCCGTCGGCTTCGATGACGACGTCGCCCAGATGCGGCCCGGGCGGAATATAGATCTCGTTCGTCTCGTTCCGTTTCTGGACTTCGGTAGACGCGAGCTCCTCGAAGCGCGCCAGCCGCGCCTTGCTCTTCGCCTGCCGCGCCCTGGGGTTCGACCGTACCCACTCGAGCTCCTGTTGCATGGTCTTGATGCGCGCGGACTCCTGCTTTGCCTCGACCTCGAGACGCTTTTCCTTCTGTTCCAGCCAGGAGGAGTAATTGCCCTGCCACGGGATGCCGTAGCCACGGTCGAGCTCGAGGATCCAGCCTGCGACGTTGTCGAGAAAATAGCGGTCATGAGTCACCGCGATCACGGTGCCCGGATAGCGCTCGAGAAATTGCTCCAGCCACTGCACCGACAGCGCGTCGAGGTGATTGGTCGGCTCGTCGAGCAGCAACATGTCGGGCTCGGAGAGCAACAGCCGGCACAGTGCTACGCGGCGACGCTCGCCGCCGGAGATCTTCGTTACGTCCGCGTCCCACGGCGGCAGTCGCAGCGCGTCAGCCGCGACCTCGAGCTTGCGATCGAGCTCCCAGCCGTTAGCGGCGTCGATCTTCCCCTGCAACTCCCCCTGCTCTTCCAGCAGCTTGTTCATCTCGTCGTCTTCGAGCGGCTCGGCGAAGCGGTCGCTGATCGCATTGAAACGGTTGATGATTGAGACGATCTCGCCGACGCCCTCCTCGACGTTGCCCCGCACGTCCTTCCTGGCATTGAGCTGCGGCTCCTGCGGCAGGAGTCCGATCCGCATGTCGGGCATTGGAACGGCTTCGCCTTCGAAGTCCTTTTCCACTCCGGCCATGATCCTGAGGAGCGTGGATTTGCCCGAGCCGTTCAGCCCCAGCACGCCGATCTTGGCGCCAGGAAAGAACGACAGCGAGATGTTCTTGAGAATGGCACGCTTCGGAGGCACGATCTTGCCCACGGCGCGCATGGTGTAGACGTACTGAGCCATCGGAACCCGCGATCTGAAAAGGCGCAAGGATAGCTCATGCCGCGCCCGCGCGGCGAGCCCAGCGCCTTTTCTCACGGTTGCGCCTGCGCGTTGCCGCCTGCGCAGCGCCGAACCGCTCGCGCGCCCTTGATGGAAATCAAGGGCGCGCGGGGCGGGCGCCTGCGATACTCAACGCGCTCCCTGCCGCGCTGGCCGTTCACCGGAAACCGTTGCTGACCTATAGCCGTTGAGGGACGCCCACGGCTGCGCGGAAATAGGGAATGGGGAAACAGGAAATAGTAGGAGCATGCATGCCGGTTCAAGCGTTTCTGCCATTTACTATTTGCCATTTTCTATTTACTCGACTCATCGGCGTTTATCTGCGGCTAGTCTTGTTTCTTGTATTTATTGAGATCGCTTTTGGCCAATAGTCATGAATGTCCCTGTCGTGCCTCCGCCAGCCCCACGAAAGCCCTCAAAGCCGGCGCGGTTCGCCGTACTCGCCCTGGGATTCCGCCCGTTCTATCTGCTGGCGGGCGCGTTCGGAGCCTTGAGCATCGGGCTCTGGGCCGCGCAGTTCTCGGCCCATGTTCCAGCCGCATACCTGCTGGAGGGATCCCACTGGCACGCGCACGAGATGCTTTTTGGTTACGCGTTCGCGGTCATGACGGGTTTTCTTTTCACCGCTGTTCGAAACTGGACGCAGCTGCCAACGCCTACCGGAGTGCCCCTTGCGCTGCTCGCGGCCGTCTGGCTTGGCGGGCGCGTGCTCGCGCTCACTTCGTGGCGCGAATGGGCCATGCTCACCGACACGCTGTTCGCGCTCGGGGTGGCAGCCGGCATCGGCCGCCCGCTCATCGGCTCGGGCCTTTCCCGCAACTTCTTCTTCGTCTTCCTCGTGCTGGCCCTCGGCGCCGCCAACCTCGCTTTTTACACCGCGCTGCTCGGCACCGCGCCATTCTCCCCGGCACAGGCGCTGGCCGTCGGCCTCGATATCGTGCTCTTCATCATCGCGGTCATCGCCGGTCGCGTCGTGCCGATGTTCACCAACAATACGGTACCGGGCGCTGGCGCGCGCCGGATGCGCGCCGTCGAAGTCGCAGCGCTTGGCACCGTGCTCGTCCTCCTTGCTGCGGACCTCTACGGTCACGCGCAGCTCGCCGCGGTGGTCGCGGCGGCGGGCGCCCTTGCCCACGGCGCGCGGCTCGTGCTCTGGTCGCCGTTCCGGGCGCGCCGCAATCCGCTGCTCTGGATCCTGCACGCTTCCTACGCCTGGATCGTCGTGCACCTTGCGCTGCGTGCCGCAGCCGGATTCGACTGGATCACACCGGGGCTCGCAACGCACGCGCTCACCATTGGCGCGATCGGCGGCATGACGCTGGGAATGATGACGCGTACCGCCCTGGGGCACACGGGCCGCGCGCTTGCTGCCGGGCGCGCCGAAACTGCGTCCTATGTGCTGATCCAGCTTGCCGCCGCGGCGCGCGTGCTCTTGCCCATAGCGTGGCCGGCCGTCTACCTGGCGGCCACCGGGGTTTCTGGCGTGCTGTGGTCCCTCGCCTTTGCAATCTTCACCGTCGCGTACTGGCCCATACTCACCCGCCCTCGTGTCGACGGGCGCGTGGGTTAAGACGCGGGCGCCGAGGATTGATCTACTTTGGCGACGGGGCTATAAAGAAGGACACGATCCTTGGAGAAGACCATGGCTCTCACTGCAGCATCGTCATTCCCGGCTGCGGCGCGCACCGCCGCGGCTCCGCTCACCATCGCGCGCGTGGATGCGATCCCCGTCGCGCTGCCGCTGAAGAAGCCCGTCGTCATGGCGGGCGAGCGCATCGAGCGCTCGCAATCGCTGCTGGTACGGATCGAGGCCGCGAACGGTCTCGTCGGCTGGGGCGAAGCTTCGGCCGCACCGCTCATGACCGGCGACATGCTGCCCGGAATGGTTGCCGCCGTGGCCGATCACCTCGCGCCGCTCGTGCGCGGACAGGATGCGCTCAATCGTGCCGGACTGGCGGCCCGTTGCGCGGGTGCGCTGCTGCACAACACTGGGGCGAAATGCGCGCTCGACATGGCCCTCAACGACCTCGTCGGGCGCCACTTCGGCGTCTCGCTCTGCGACCTCTTCGGAGGGGCGCTGCGCGATGATGCCGAGCCGATGTACCTGCTCGGCAATCCCAGGGTCGAGGACGATATCGCGGAGGCTGCGGGCAAGCTGAAGGAGGGCTGGACCTTTTTCAAGCTCAAGATCGGGATCAAGGCGCCGGCCGAAGAGGCTGCGGCGGCAATCGCAGTTCGACGCCACCTTGGCGACACGGTTGCGCTGTGTGCGGACGCCAATATGGGAATGCAATACGCCGATGCCCGGCGTTTCGCCGAATGCGCCCGCGAGGCCAACCTGCTCTTCATGGAACAGCCACTCGCCGCCGAGGATTTCGAGGGCATGGCTGCGCTGGCGCGAGAGAGCCCGATTCCGCAGTGCGCCGATGAGTCGATCGCGAGCATCGCCAACATCATCGCGCTGCACCGCTTGGGCGCAATCCACGGCGCCAACATCAAGACGATCAAGCTGGGCGGCATTGGGGTCACGGTGCACGCCATGTCGGTGTGCGCGGCGCTGGGCCTCAATATCAATCTTGCGTGCAAGGTCGCCGAATCCAGCCTGGGGGCGGCGGCGATCGTGCAGCTCGCCTGCCTGGCACCCAATCTGAACTGGGGCTTGAGCATTACCAACCACTATCTTGCCGAGGACCTGGCCGTGACTCCGCTACGCGTCGAGCGCGGCCGCGTCGCCCGTCCGCGGGGTCCGGGGCTTGGCGTGGAAGTGAATGAGGAGCAGGTGCGGCGGTTCCGCGCCGGCTAGTGCCTTGATGAGTAAGTGATGGAAACTGGTGATGGGAACTGGTGACAGGCCGGATAAGGCGCTTCTCAATCACCACCTATCATCACCATTCATCATCACCATTTTTTACAGCGCTCGGCGGCGGCGTATGGCCTCGAGAATGGCCATGTTGTCCCAGGCACCCTCGCCGTTCTGGACGCAATCCTCGAGCATCCGCGCATAGATCGTGGCGAACGGCAGAGCCTGCCCGGCCTTGCTGGCCTGTTCGAGCATTAGCTTGAAATCTTTCAGTGACTGGTCCACGCGGCCCTGGACGTTGTCGAACTCGCGGCGCGCCATCATGTGCCCCTTCACGTCCATGACCTGCGAATGACACGCGGAGGCCTTGGCGACCTCGAGGAACGCGAGCGTGTCGAGGCCCAGGCGCTCCGCGAAGGCAAAGCCTTCGGCCATCGCCGCGCGATTGATGCCCAGGATGAGATTCACGGCAAGCTTGGTACGGGAGCCGTTTCCCACCGCACCCAAGTGAAAGCGCCGCGGGCAGATCGCATCGAGCACTGGCGCTGCGCGTTCCATGGCTGCGCGATCGCCGCCAACGAGCCCGACGCCATCACCTTCCGCCACCTGGCGGCTGGTGCCCGAGATCGGCACTTCGAGGAAGTGCACGCCATGGGCTTCCACCCGGGACGCGAGCGCGGCCAGCCGGTCCGGGTCGCAGGTGCTGGTGCAGATCACAATCCGTGGTTCCTTGCGGGCGGCCTCGGCGATTCCGCCCGTACCCTCGATGACCTGCTCGACCTGGTCGGTCGTGAAAACGCACAGCACGATCCTCTCGCACTGCCTGGCGACCTCCGCAACCGATACCACGGCGCGCGCGCCGAGCTTCGCCGCCGCTGCGCGCTTCGCTTCGTCCACGTCGTAGGCGACGACGTCGAGGCCTGTCCCTTTGAGGCGCTCGATGCACGCCGTACCCATCAGTCCCGTACCGATTACCCCGACCGCTTCCACGCAACCTCCCCGCCCCGATGAATCCTCGAAAGACCCCATTTTACGCGGCTCGCGCGCATGGCGGCGCATGCGTTACCATTTACGCCTCTTATACCTGCATAAGAAGTGATGGGTACTGGTGATGGAAACTGGTGATGAGTACTGGTGATGGGCAAAACCCTACCCCTCGCTCTCGCGAGCGGCGGTTATTATCACCATTAATCATCACCATCTTTCATCACCATTAATCATCACCAGTTCAAAGCGGAGACAGATAGATGGCATCACCGACCAAATCCGCCGTCGTCACCGGCGCCGGCACCGGAATCGGCCGGGCGGTCGCGCTCGCGTTCCTCAAGGACGGCTACCGGGTCGCGCTCGCCGGGCGCCGCAAGGAAATGCTCGAGCAGACCGTTGCGGAAGCCGGGCCGGTCGGCAAGAACGCACTTGTCGTGCCGACCGACGTGGGCAAGCTCGACGCCGTGCGGGCGCTGTTCGCCGCCGTGAAGCAGCAGTTCGGCCGGCTCGATGTGCTCTTCAACAACGCCGGCGGCGGCGCGACGGCGCCCCTGGAAGATCTCACCTTCGAGCAATGGCAAGGTGTCGTAGACGTGAATCTCACCGGCATGTTCATCTGCGCGCAGGAGGCGTTCCGCATCATGAAGGACCAGGATCCGCGCGGCGGGCGCATCATCAACAACGGCTCGATCTCCGCCCACACGCCCCGTCCCAATTCGATCGCCTACACGGCGACGAAACACGGGGTCACCGGCATTACCAAGACGATCTCGCTCGACGGGCGCAAGTACGACATCGCGTGCGGGCAAATCGACATCGGCAACGCCATCACGCCGTTGACCGAGCGCATGGCCAAAGGCGTCATGCAGGCCAACGGCACGATCACGCCGGAGCCACGCATGGACGTGCACCATGTCGGCAATGCCGCGCTCTTCATGGCCAATCTACCGCTCGACGTGAACGTCCAGTTCATGACGATCATGGCGACGAAGATGCCCTTTGTCGGACGCGGCTGACGCCTTACAACGAGTGATGGGATACTGGTGATGAAGACCGGTGATGAGTACTGGTGATGGACGAAACCCCGTCCATTCGCCTTCCTAACTGATCGCTTTTCATCACCATTTTTCATCACCATTAGTCATCACCATTATTCGTCACCATTTCCTAAGACTGCCAACAGTCCTGTCCGGGGAGAAGATCGATGCCAAGCGCGAATGTAAGAGGCGTCCACATCAACTACGAGGTGCTCGGCACGAAAGGGCCCTGGATGGCGCTCTCGCCCGGCGGCAGGCGCCCGCTGCAGGGCGTGAAGCCGCTCGCGCAGCGCATGGCCGACTCCGGGTATCGCGTCGTCATTCACGACCGGCGCAACTGCGGGGCCTCCGACGTGACCATCGGCGGAAACGATCCCGAGAACGAGATCTGGGCGGATGATCTGCACGAGTTGCTGGGGCAGCTCGGCGCCCTTCCCGCGATTATCGGCGGCGGCTCTTCGGGCTGCCGGCTCGCCATCCTTTTCACCCTGCGCTACGCGAAGCTCGTCACCGCCCTCTTGCTGTGGCGCATTACCGGCGGCCAGTTTGCCGCGCAGCGGTTGGCGCGCCAGTACTACACGCAGTACATCGAGGCTGCAGAAAGCGGCGGCATGGCCGCAGTGTGCGCAACAGAGCACTGGCAGGAGCGCATCGCGGCACGCGGCGCCAACCGCGACTATCTGATGAAGATGGATTCGAAGCACTTCATCGAGGCCATGTCACGCTGGCGCGAATATTTTCTCCAGGGCGCCGAGCTGCCGATCATCGGCGCCTCCGAGGCGGACCTGAAGTCCATCAAGCTCCCGGCCTGCGTCATTCCCGGCAACGACCGGACCCATGACATCAAAACCGGCCGGAACCTGGCACGGCTGCTCCCGGACTGCGAGCTGCACGAGCTCTTCGACAAGGACGAGGACATGGACCTGGTGCCCCCGGAGGAGTGGCAGGAGAAGGACGACGAGATCGCCGCGATCTTTACGGGTTTCCTCGAACGCGCCATCGCCCCTGCCGGCTCCGCGCAGGCCTGACTGGTGGCAGGAAGTGGTGATGGGAATTGGTGATGATAAATGTGATAAGAGAAAAGGATAAGGAAGCGTCATCGGCTGTGTACATCACCCGGAATCATCACCCTTTCCCATCAAGGTCCAGTAGACGCCCCCGCTGCCCAGAGGTCGCTCCCGGATCCTTGCGGAACGCCCCAGCCGGGGCCGCGCCATTGCGGACCGTGAAGACCCGCCTGACGCGCGTCGCGGGCAGCCGCGGCGCGTTTGATCTGCATCAAGAAGCCCGGCCCGTGGCGGCGCAAGATTAATTTATTGCACATGCTGGTTCCGCTATTCGAGGAGGACAATTACCATGCCAGAACAAAATAGACACGATACGCCCGTGGTTTCGGAAAACCACCGAGGCCTCTCGCTGCTGCGCGATCCGGCGCTCAACAAGGGAACCGCGTTCACCGAGCGCGAGCGCGACGCGCTCAAGCTGCGCGGGCTGCTGCCATCGGTCGTGCTCTCCCAGGAACAGCAGGTCGCGCGCATCCTCGAGAACCTGCGGGGGCTGCCGAACGATCTCGAGAAGTTTGTGGCGCTGAACGCCTTGCACGATCGCAACGAGGCCCTGTTCTTTCGCGTCATCTGCGACAACATCGACGAGATGCAGCCGCTTATCTACACCCCGACCGTGGGGCTCGCCTGCCAGCGCTTCGGGCACATCTACCAGCGCCCGCGCGGGATGTTCATCTCCGTGCGCGACCGGGGCCGGGTTGCGAAGGTGCTGGAGAACTGGCCCTACCGCGCCGGGATCATCGTGGTGACCGACGGCGAGCGCATTCTCGGGCTGGGCGACCTCGGCGCGAACGGCATGGGGATCCCGGTCGGCAAGCTGTCACTCTACGTCGCCTGCGCCGGCGTGCATCCCAACGCCTGCCTGCCGGTGATGCTGGATGTCGGCACCAACAACATGGAGCTGCTTGACGACCCGTTCTACATCGGCGTGCGCGAGCGCCGGCTGCGCGGAAGCGCCTACGACGAGCTGGTGGAGGAATTCATTACCGCGGCGCAGAAAGTATTTCCGGGCGTGGTGATCCAGTTCGAGGACTTCGCCAACCATAATGCATTCCGGTTTCTCAACCGGTACCGCGAGCGCATCCCGACGTTCAACGACGATATCCAGGGCACCGCGGCCGTCGCGCTCGCTGGAATTTTTTCCGCGCTGCGCGTTACCGCCGGCAAGCTGACCGACCAGAGGATTCTGTTTCTTGGCGCGGGTGAAGCGGCCGCGGGCATCGCCGATCTTGTGGCCTCCGCAATGGCGTCGCAGGGCATGAAAGAGGATGATGCGCGCCGCCACTGCTGGCTGGTGGACTCCCGCGGGCTCGTCGTCAAGAGCCGCACGGATCTTGTCGAGCACAAGCTGCCCTACGCGCACGAGCACGCGCCCGTTGGCGATTTCCTCTCGGTCATCAAGGCCCTCAGGCCCACTGCGATCATTGGGGTCGCTGCGGTCGGTGGCACCTTCACGCGGGAAGTGCTCGAGGAAATGGCGCGCCTGAACGAGCGGCCGATCATCTTCGCGCTCTCCAACCCGACGTCGAAAGCGGAATGCACGGCCGAGGAAGCGTACCGCTACACTGGGGGCCGGGCGCTCTTTGCCTGTGGCAGCCCCTTCGACCCCGTGACCGTGAACGGCCAGACCTTTGTCCCGCGCCAGGGCAACAATTCCTACATCTTCCCTGGCGTCGGGCTCGGCGCGATCGCGAGCGGCGCGCAGCGCATCACGGACGAGATGTTCATGACGGCGGCGCATTCTCTGGCGCACGACGTGACCGAGACGGACCTCGCGCAGGGCAGCCTCTACCCGGCGCTGCCGCGCATCCGGGAGGTGTCGGGCAACATTGCCATCGCCGTCGCCGAAGTCGCTCACCGGCGCAGCCTGAGCACCGGCGCGGCGCCGAGCGACCTAGCGGCGCATATCAAGGCGCAAATGTACGACCCGCGCTACCAGAGCTACATCTGACGCTAACGGCCGCACGGGGAGCCCAACGGAAAAATCGAGCGGTAACCGCGGTGCCTGGCCGGGGCGCCTGCGCGAGTCGAGCGCGCGTTGCTATAACAGCGAGAGCAACAGCAGTGCCAGCGCCAGCGCCTGTAAGCCGACGCGCGCCACCATCCATTCGCCGCTGGTGTGATGCGCGACCTCGCCTCCCTTCGCCATGGAGGTCACGCCGAGCGCCAGGGAAAGAGCCACAACAAAGGCCGCCGCCAGAACCATCGCTGTCATGAATGTCATGCCCCACCTCCTTACGGCTATAGCACTCTGACAAGCTACGCCCTCGGTACGAAGCGTTTTTGACCAGGATCAAAGATTCTATCGGCGGGCCTGCGTTTGCCTCATGAGCGTGACTTGCGACCAGGGACTAGGCCTGAACCCCCTCCGCATGAGGGCTTGAGGGGTGACCGGCGCTAAACCCGCTACGCCGGATCGTCGCTTCAGCCCTGATCGCTGGATGGAACAGTAAACAGAAGCTCGAACGATTAGTCGCCAGTCATGCGGTATCAGCTGGCATCCCCTGAGGGGCGGGCCTTCTCGAAAAAAGCCTTGGCGCTCGCCGCAATCAACCGCGGCACGTGGGTATAGATATAGCGCACGCCCTGCTTGAGGACGCCGGCAACACTCTCGGCCGTCGCAGGCGTTCCCGGGATGCGGCCCGCCGCGACGATCCGTTCGAAGCTGCAGTTGATCGCCTTCGCGACGGGCGCGGCCTTGGGATTGCCGGGGTGCCCCATCGATTGAGAGAGATCCGACGGGCCGATGAAAAACACGTCCACGCCGTCGACCTTCAGCAGGTCGTCCAGGTTGTCGATGGCCTCGCGTTCCTCGAGCTGAATCGCGATCAACGTCTGCTCGTTGGCGGCGCGAACGTAGTCGACCATAGTGCCGTGCGCGTCGTAGACCGCGGCGCGGGTTCCTGCCGCGAGGCCGCGCTGCCCGCTCGGGTAGTACTTCACGGCCTGGACGACTTCCCGCGCATCCGCCGCGGTGTTTACGTGCGGCACCTGCACGCCCATTACGCCGCGGTCGAGCACCTGCAGGATGTGTTCGGCGCTGCGTGTCACGGGGCGGGCGATCGCGGTGATGCCACTCGCTTCAGCCGCCATCGCCATCAGCTCCACGCTCTCGAGCGTGAGTGTGCCGTGCTCACAGTCGAGCAGCACCCAGTCGAAGCCGAAGGCGCCGAGCATCTCGACGAGCTGCGGTGAAGGAATCATCACCGAAGCCCCGAACACGGGCTCGCCGGCGAGGAGCTTTGCTTTCATGCGGTTTGTTTTCATGAGCTCAGGCATCGCCTTCGATGCCGTTCCGTTTCGCATCGAGTTGCGTACGTTCCTCGAGGAAGCGGATCACGTCCTCCATCCGTTCCGGCCGGGTCGCAAATGCATTCTTCATCCCCAGTTCGACGGAGCGCCCGAACACAGCCTCCGTCGCCGCGGTCAACACCGGATCCACGCCGAGCCTGCGCAGCACGCCGGCGACATCCGCCATCTCGTGATGACGGCGCTCATGCGCGACCGCGTGGCTGCAGACCCAGTTGGCCGCTACTGTCATGAACCGGTTCTTATCGAAGAGATCGGTCACCTCTCGCCACAGGTCTTCACGAATGCCGGCCCGCTCGCCCGCGACAAGAAACTCGAGCAGCAGCGCCTCGAGTCCCTTCGAGAAGACGCTGCGCAGCATCTTGAAAGTCGAGGCCTGGCCGATGTCCTTGCTGTAGAAGCGCACGTTCAAGCCGAGCTCGTTCGCGAGCTCGCGAGCCGCGCGCTCGCCATGCGGCCCGCCGAGCAGGATCTCGGTGCGGGCACCCGTTAACCCGACCGCGCCGAGCACCGCACCCTCGACGAAGTCCGCTCCGCTGGGCGCGACGATGCGCGCGATCTCGCTCTTGACTGACGGCTCGGTCGCGTTGAAGTCGACGTAGGTCTGCCCCGAAACCAGGTGCGCGGCGCAAAGGCGCGCCGCCTCCCGCGCAACCGTCGTCGTCACCGTTGAGAACACGAAGTGGGCATCGACGAGCGCCTGCGGAAGCGCGGAGAACTGGACCGCCGCGCCGCGCGCCCGCGCCTCCAGGCGCTCCCGTCCTTCGGGCCGCTCCAGCAGCACATCGTATGCCCGGACCGGGACGCCGCGCTGCGCCAGCGCCGCGGCAAACGCCGCCGCGACCTCGCCGAATCCGATGAACGCAACGCGTACGGGCACGAACCCCTCGCAGCCTTCGTTTCGCCCATCATACTCGAAGCTTCCGCGGTCTTTCTCGCGCCCTCCCGGCGCTGGAGCGCTAAGGCCCCTGGCGTTAAACTGGTGGCCCTCTTTTTGTAGGTTCTCATAGGCGATGTCGAAGCCGCGCGATCCGTCCCGCCGCCGCGCACTGGGCGCCGCCGCAGGCCTGGCGGCGCTGATTCCCACAGCATTAGCGCGGGCCCAGTACCGCCAGCGCGGAAACGCGGCGGAAGGGTCACCCAGGCCCCACTCCGCCGAGGAGCGCCGCATTCTCGACGTCATCGAGGACGTCTACCGCAACCACCGCTACCTCAGCGTCCCGCCCGAAGACGGCCGGTTGCTGCGCATCCTCGCTGAATCTATCGGCGCACAGCGCATCGTTGAGCTCGGCACTTCGACCGGTTACTCCGGGCTGTGGCTGCTGCTCGCGTTGAGAAAGGCGGGCGGGAAGCTCGTGACCTACGAAATCGATGAGGGCCGCCACACGACGGCGCGCGAAAACTTCGAGCGCGCCGGCGTCGGCGCCCTGGCTGCTCTCGTGCTCGGCGACGCGCATGAGGAAGTCACGAAGCTCAACGATCCGGTCGACCTGGTTTTCATCGACGCCGATAAGGGAGGCTATCCCGACTACCTGCGCAAGCTGCTGCCTCTCGTTCGCGCCGGCGGCTTGATCGTCGCTCATAATATGGCCTCGCCTCCCCCCGACCCCGAGTATGTTCGCGCTGTCACAACGGATCCAGCGCTCGAAACGGTATTCGTCAACATGGACGCTGCAGGAGTGGGCATCACGCTGAAGAAACGGTGATGGGTACTGGTGATGGAAACTGGTGATGAGATACTGGTGATGCGTAGGGCACTACAAACCTGCTGACGGTTTTCATCACCATTTTTCATCACCATTTTTCATCACCATTAATCATCACCATTAATCATCACCATCTTTCATCACCTCCTTCTCGTATGAAGCAGCGCGCAATCGTCATCGGCGGCTCCCTCGGCGGCCTCCTCGCCGCCAACTGGCTTCGCCGCAGCGGATGGGACGTGGACGTGTTCGAGCGCGTCGGGGACGATCTTGCGAGCCGCGGCGCGGGGATCGGCACCCATGATGAATTGCACGTGGCGCTAGGGCGGCTCGGCCTGCCCGTGGACGGAACAGTCAGCGTCATGGTGGAGGATCGCATTTGCCTCGACCGCAGCGGCCGCGTCATCCACGAGATGCGAAAGCCGCAACGCATGAGTGCCTGGTCCCGCATCTACCGGCTCCTTAAGGACGCGCTTCCGGCCGGGAACTATCACTTCGGAATGCAGCTCACCGGCGTCAAGCAGGACGCGGGCGGTGTCACGGCCGTGTTCGCCGACGGCTCGCGTGCGCGCGGCGAACTGCTCGTCGGGGCGGACGGCATCCGCTCGACCGTGCGCGGGATCCTCATGCCCGAGGCGCAACCGCGCTACGCGGGCTATGTCGCGTGGCGCGGGCTTGTCGATGAGTCGTCGTTCCCGCCTGACGTCCACCGCGAGCTTTTCGAGTGCTATACGTTCTGCCTGCCCGAGGGCGAGATGATGCTCTCCTACCCCGTGCCGGGAAGCGACAACGACACGCGGCCGGGACATCGCGGCTACAACCACATCTGGTACCGGCCGACGGACCCCGATCGCGCGCTCCCGCAGCTCTGCACCGACGCCACCGGGCACTGCCACGGCATCGCGATTCCACCCCCGCTGATCCGCGCCGAGGTCGTTGCCGATATCAAAACCACCGCCCGCGCGCTGCTAGCGCCCCAGATCGCAGGAATTGTCGAGCGAACGGAGCAGCCGTTCTTCCACGCCATCTTTGATCTCGAGTCACCCGCGATGACCCTGGGTCGCGTCGCACTGTTGGGCGACGCCGCGTTCATGGCACGGCCCCACGTGGGCATGGGCGTCACCAAAGCGGCGCTAGACGCCGAGTGCCTTGCCGCGGCGCTCAAGAAGACCGGCGACGATGTCGACGCGTCGCTTGCGCGCTACGAGGCCGAGCGGCGTGTGTTCGGTGAGCGCATCGTCTCGCGCGCGCGCAGGCTGGGCGCCTACCTCGAGGCGCAGCTGAAGCCGGCGGCAGAGCGGACCGAGGCCGAGCAAGAACCGCCAGCGGAGGTTCTGATGCAGGAGATTGGATCCTCTTCGGTCGATATTGCGGAGCTGGCTGCCGGCTGACCACTGAACGCGAGCTTGTTCAAGGTTCAAGCAAAGTCGGACGACTCACGAATACGAAGTTCCCCGCTTTGAACATTGAACTTGGAACTGGCCTCGGCCTTGATATAGTGGCGCCTTCGCCAATACCGAGCAGAAAGTAACGCTTGGCCCGTCCGCAAGAAAGCGCCGCACCGCCCGCCGTTCCGCGGCTATCGTTCGCCGCGCTCCGCCACCCAGGCTACCGGGTGTACTTCGTCACCACGGCGCTGGCGATGATGGCGGACAACATCGAGCACGTCATCAGCTACTGGGTGATCTTCGAGAAGTTCCAGTCGCCGGAACTCGGGGGGTTCGCTGTCATCTCGCACTGGGTGCCGTTTCTGCTGTTCTCGGTCTATTCCGGACATCTCGCCGACCGCTTCGACCCTCGGCGCGTCATCCAACTCGGCATGGGCCTGTTCGTTATCGTGTCGCTCGCCTGGGGCGTGCTCTTCGTCACCGACACGCTCCAGGTTTGGCACGCGTGCGTGCTGCTGGTCATCCACGGCTTCGCTGGCGTGCTGTGGGCCCCGGCCTCCCAAATGCTGATACACGACATTGTGGGACCGGCGCATCTGCAAAGCGCGGTGCGCTTGAGCGCCACGGCGCGCTGGCTTGGAATATTTCTCGGCCCGGCGGTCGGCGGGGGTCTGATGCTCGCGCTCGGGCCCTCGATCGGAATCTTGATCAACGCGCTCATCTACCTGCCGATGGTGCTGTGGCTGTGGAAGGCGCCGTACGGCCCGCGGTTCAGAAAGGACTACACACCGCCTGCGCGTGTCGTGCGCGGCTTCGGCGACATTACCGGCACGATCCGCGATGTCGCCGGAAACCCGACGATCGTGTCCATGATCCTGCTCGCAGGCTGCGCCTCGTTTTTCATCGGTCAAGGCTATCAGGCGCAGATGCCCGGCTTCGCGCATGACCTCGGCCAGGACAATGTTGGCGTGTCCTACAGCATGCTGCTCGCCGCGAATGCTGCGGGCGCTTTTTTGGCCGGCATCGTTCTCGAGAGCCGCGGATTGCTTCCGCCGAACCCGCGCACCGCGCTCGGCCTCGCTTTTCTCTGGTGTCTCGCAATCGGCGGGTTCGCGATTGCCCCCGTTTACGAGATTGCCCTCATACTGCTATTCGTGGCGGGGTTTCTGGAGCTCTCGTTCAACGCGATGGCGATGACGCTGGTGCAACTGCAAGCGCCCGTGCACATCCGCGGCCGCGTGATCGGCCTCTACAACATGTCCGCGCTCGGCCTACGCGCCTTCAGCGGCGTTACCATTGGTGTCGTGGGCGGCATGATCGGTATTCACTGGTCGCTCGCCTTAAGCGCCATGACCCTGCTCGCAGTAACCGCCGGGCTGCTGGCGTTCAGCGGACGCACGAGGTGACAAATTGATGAGTGACGGGTGACGAGTGATCAGTGATGAGTGATGAGTCAAAAGCCGGTGACTAAAAGCAACCTCAAGATCGATTACAGCCATGGAATCACACGGAAATACACGGACGAAAGTAAAAAAAATAAGCGAGGATGAGTTACGTTCCGCGCCCTTCTCCGTGGTTCCGTGGTTGGTGGTGTTCGGACGGCTGCGGCCTTTTGAGACCGCTTCGGATGACAAGAACCCAGGTCAATCACGGATCACGGATTTTGCTCGGCTTGCTGCCGCTACCGCGGAGCGCTGGGCCTGGCTGCGAGAAGGCCGTTCGCCTCACCCCGCGAGCGCAATCGGACACATTGCGTATCGGTGAGATGCGTGTTGCGCCAGGAGGTGTGGGCGCGCATAAGATTGCCCGGCTCATTGCTGTGACCGCCGTCGTTAGACAGGACATGTACCAGCTCATGAGCCAACGTCTGCGGCAGGTCCCGCGCGCCGTGCGCGACCCAGACGGTATCGGCGAGTTCCGGCTGGGTGCGGGCGTTTTTGCGTCCAATGGCCTCCGCCTCGAACGCCGGGTTGTTGTGCGTGTCATCGACAAAAAATATGGCGGGCTTGTGGACCTTTATCCGCTGCAACAATTCGCGCGATACCGGTGTGTAATAAGAACGGTACCGGCGCGGCGCCTCGACAACCCGCAGCTCGGCGCCGGAAAGCGCGACGCCGCATTGCGCCAGCAGGCCCGCTCCCTTGAGTGCCGCCGCTTCGATCTCCTCGCCCGACCAGCGCGTCCCGGAAAACGTGTAGAGCGACAACCGGAACTCGTGCGACGCGCCGTTCGCTACCGGGACTTGCTCGATGGGAATGCTCCGGGTCTCTATGACCCGTATCTCCTCGTCCGCCAGTGCGGGCGTTCCGGCGGCCAGCAGCAGCGCCAGGAACCGTCCCGGCAACGCAAACGATCGAAATGGAACTTTGAACAAAACTCTCTTCACTGATCAACCGTCACCCGTCACCCGTCGCGCTTCTCGAGCACTTGCGGATTGATGAGATTCCGCCGGTCGAATATCTCCCCGCGCAAGCAGCTGATAATACTGTTAGCGGCGATGGTGCCCATCTGGACACCGGCGCCTGTCGTGGATGAGGCAATATGCGGGGTGCAGATCACGTTGGGCAGCGCGAACAGTGGATTTGCGGAGTCGGGTGGCTCCGTCGCGAAGGTATCCAGCCCGGCGCCCCCCAGGCGTCCGCTTTTCAGCGCGGCGATGAGCGCGGGCTCGTCGATCAGCTTGCCCCGCGAGGTATTGATGAGAAGTGCGCCCGGCTTCATCGACCCCAACTGCTTCTGCCCGATCATGCCGCGTGTCTGATCGGTCAGAGGACAGTGCAGGCTCACGATGTCCGCGCGACCGAGGAGCCCGTCGAGGCTGTCTTCCCACATCATCTCCGGCGGCAGTTCGGCTCGGCTGCGTGAGTAGACGACGACCTTGGCCCCGCAGGCGCTCGCCAGCCGGGCCGTCCTCTGGCCGATCTGGCCGTAGCCCACAATGCCGACTGTGCGCTCCCGGAAGTCCCGCACGATGTAACGCGGGTCTTTCCAGACACCTTTGCGCAGCTCACGGTCGAAGCGCGGCAGTTCCCGCACGAGGGCAAGCATAAGGGCGAGCGAATGCTCAGCAACTCCGTCGGCGTTGGCGCCACTCGTTACCATGATGGCAATGCCGCCCGCCGTGGCGCTTTGCAGGTCGACGGAGTCGATGCCGGCGCCGTATTTCGCAATGATCTTCAGATTCTTTGCCGCCGCGAAGACCGCCGGCGTGAAGGGTGCAGGCCCGCGCAGGATGACGGCCGTGATGCTCTGGCGCGAGAATTCCGATATCAGGGACTTCTCGGTGATCGGACCCTGCATGAAGGCGATGTCGATGCCGGCCCCGCGCAGCAGGCTCTGCGCCTCCTCCGACACGGTTGTGGACGTCACCAGGACGATGGGCTTGCTCATCACTGCTTTGTCCAATTGGTTGGGCGGGAAATTCCAATACAATACATGATATGAAGTGACCATTGACCATTGACCATTGACCATTGACCATTGACCAGTGACCAGTGCCGGGTGACGGGTGACGGGCAGCCCGAAGGCGAAAGGCGGAAGAAGAAAGGCGAAAGGGTTCTCGAACTCGGCCGCCGTTTATCTGTCTTTATCTGCGTTTATCTGCGGCTAATTCTGGGTTCTAAACGGAGTCCGACTCACGATTTACGAATAAATCAAATGACAACTGGCAAACAAGAATTGAGTGAACCCACTCCCGCCGCGCAGGCAGGGGACGCTGCTGCACGAGCGGAGCGGAAGGCGCCGCGGATTCTGCGCCGCATGCTCGCGCTGGATGATTTTGAGCAGCCAGCGCGGCGTTACATTCCGCGGCCGATCTTTGGTTATGTCTCGGGCGGCGCAGAGACTCGTGCTCGCCCGCGCCGCGGCCGCCGCCAATGTTCCGATGATCCTGAGCGGTGCCTCGCTGACGCCCCTCGAACGGGTGACGGAAGAAGGACCGACCGCGTGGTTCCAGGCCTATCTTCCCGGCGAGACCGACACCATCACGGACCTCGTGGACCGCGTCGCGCGCGCGGGCTACGACACGCTCGTGCTCACCGTCGACGTGCCTGTCGCCGCGAACCGCGAGAACAATATGCGCAGCGGTTTCACCACACCGCTGCGCCCCAGCGTGCGCCTCGCCTGGGACGGCATTACCCGCCCGCGCTGGCTTTTCGGCATGTTTTTGCGCACGCTACTGCTGCACGGCATGCCGCTGCTCGGCATCACGAGGCTCGCGGAGATACGGCGGGAGCTTCTGACGCCCGCGCGCGGCGCGGAATTCCTTACGAAGTGACGAGTTACGAAAAAGCTTCACCGCAAAGGGCGCGAAGGAAAAGAAAAGCTTTACCGCGAAGGCCGCTAAGGAACAGAAAAGCTTCACCGCCAAGTGCGCAAAAGCCGCGAAGGAAGATAAAGGCCCTACCGCCAGGCACACCAAGGACGCGAAGGATTCCAAATAGAAATCACAAAGCGCACCAGCTCCGGTCACGGGTCACGAGGGTTATTGCCTTCCGACTTCCGCCTTTCGCGTTGCCGGTCAGCGGTTACTGCTCACGGCTCTAAAGGTCGCGAAGGCAACGCCAAGAGTGGCACACACGAAAAGCCCCCGGTCATACTTCCGCCTTCATCCTTCAGGCAAAGCCGCCCCATCACCAGTTTCCATCGCGAGTTTCCATCGCCAGTTTCCATCACTTCATGGGGCGCTTGCAATTGTGATCCCCTGGGAATAAGGAAGACGCCAATGTCCGAAATCAAAGTAATGGCCTCCGCAGCCTTCAGGGAAGCGTATCTGGAGCTCGTGCCGCAATTCGAGCGCACGACCGGCAACAAGGTGACGACGCTCTGGGTGCCAAGCGTGCAAATGATGAGCCGCCTAAAGGGCGGCGAGACGGTCGATGTCGTTATTCTGTCGGCAGCTTCACTCGACGAGCTCATCAAGGCCGGGATCATCGGCAGCCGCGTCGATCTTGCGACGTCGGGCGTCGGGGTCGCCGTCCGGGCCGGCGCGCCGAAACCGGACATCAGTTCGGGTGAGGCGCTCAAGCGCACGGTCCTGGCGGCGAAATCAATCGTCTATTCCACCGGGCCGAGCGGCATTTACCTCGCCGGCCTGTTCCAGCGCATGGGCATCACGGACCAGCTGGAGCCCAAGCTCAGGCAGGTGCAGGGTGAGCCAGCCGGCGCGGTGGTCGCCCGCGGCGAAGCGGAGATCGGCTTCCAGCAGGTGAGCGAGCTGCTGCCCGTGCCTGGCATCGACCTTGTCGGCCCGCTGCCCCCCGACGTGCAGCAGATCACCACCTTCTCGGCCGGCCTTCACGTGAGTGTAAAAGAGCCTGATGCGGCGAAGGCGCTGATCAGGTTCCTGACCGCGCCGGCGGCAGCCCCGGTGATCCGGAAGAAGGGCATGGAGCCAGCCTAAAAATCGGGGGACGATTGAGGCCTGACGACCACCCGCAGCCCGATGCGGATCCGCTGGCGAACTGTGAAGGGCATGGAAAGCCCTGACGACGTGATGGAGACCAAATATGCCACAAACTCTGCCGGTTGCTTGACATGGACCGTGTGCAGTTATTGAATTCGTAATCGATCGGTATCCTATTTGTAAGCCAACCGTCACCTGGTGCGCGTCAGATTGCCGGTGAGAGCATTATTTCGGGCCGGCTGTGCTGAATAACTTCACATGAACGAAACGATAATGCGCGAAAGCAATACCCTGACGCTTGAGCCAGGCAGCCTGCGGCAGCGCGCCGCGGCCGGAATCGAGGCAGCAAGGGAAGGTTCGATCCGGGGCTTGGCCCGAACGAGCGAGTTCTTCGTTGTTTTCGGCGCCTGGCTGCTACTACCGCTATGGCCGATCCTCGCCGCCGCAGCCTTGCGAGAATGCGGTTACTTGCGACGCTATCGGATAACGCTCGCGCGCATGATCGGGCACATCCGCGCCGTTTGGCATACGCGCGCGATCTCGCGCATGGTGGCGCGGCGGCTGACGCCGGTCGAGCGCACCGTCCCCGAGCGCATCGTCGGCAACTGCACGCACTGCGGCAGATGCTGCCTCGACCAAGCTTGCGTGTTCCTGGCCTTCGACGAGCGGGGGCAGTCGCGCTGCCAAATCTACGGGAAAAAGCTCTGGAAAGTGATGTTTGCGAACTGTAGCCGCTACCCGCTCGACGGGCCGGAGATCGTGCTGTATCGCTGCCCCGGCTTCAACGCGGTTCGCGACCCCGAGGCCAGCGCGCGCCGCATCATTCCTATCGTGCCTGTCATGCAGCCCGCCGGGCTCGAATCGATCAGCGCCGAATTGTCTGAGACATCCGAAGTATCGGGCGTTTAGGTGGCCGGCCGAACGTTTGCCAGGGCTTGGCGTTGGCACCCGCCCACGAAACCGGGGCGGCAACGACTCCCGAGTCGTGAGTGGGCCGGAAGCTGCGCGAACCGCAGATCTACACCGCCGTCGATTCGCGCGACCCAAAACCAGTCAGTGGTCACAGGTCACGGCTCAGAGGTCACGCCTTGACCCAAGGATGACAGCGCATGGCCCTTCGGTGTCTAATGCGGCGGTTCCAATCGTCGAGAAATTAGAGGAAAAGCAATGAACGAGCCCTCCCCCGCTGTCCGCTCCGAACTCGCGCCGACCGGCACGCTGCGAGTTGGCATCAATCTCGGAAACTTCCTGCTCACCGCGAAGGATCCCAAGACCGGCGAGTTCACGGGTGTTGCCGTGGACCTTGGAAAGGAGCTGGGCCGGCGTCTCGGCGTTCGCGTCGAGGTCATCGGTTACCCGTCACCCGGCGCGCTGGCCGATGCGGTGAGCACGGGCGCCTGGGACGTCGGCTTCCTCGGTGCCGAACCGCAGCGCGCGAACCAGATCGATTTCACCGCGGCCTACGTGGAGATCGAGGCCACCTATCTGGTGCCGCCCGGATCGCCGATCAAAACCATCGCCGATGTGGACCGCGAGGGCGTACGCATCGCGATATCGGGAAAGAGCGCCTACGACCTCTACCTGACACGGCACCTCAAACACGCCCAGCTCGTGCGGGAGGTGGGCGCCGATAACGTATTCAAGCGCTTCATCGAGGACAAGCTCGAAACCATCGCCGGGCTCAGGCCCCGGCTCGTCATGGATCAGGAGAACCTCCCCGGGTCGCAGATTCTCGAAGGGCGTTTTACCGCGGTTCAACAGGCGATCGGCACCCCAAAGGGCCGCGATGCCGGCGCAAAGTACTTGCGCGAGTTCGTCGAGGACATCAAGGCCTCGGGGCTGGTCGCGAAAACGATCGAGAAGAATGGCGTGCGTGGTTTGACTGTTGCTCCCAAAACGTGACGGGTGACACGTGACGACTGACGGCCGACGACTCACAACCAAGCTTCACCGCGAAGGGTGCCGGGGACGCCAAGACAACGCCAAGGGTGGAATACGGCGGAGAGCCCTTGGTCTTCCTCTACACTTCTAACGTTCGCCTTTCGCTTTGCCGGTGACGGGTCAGCGTTTCTTGCCATTTGCCTTTTGCCTTCCGGCTTCTGCCTTCCGCCTTCCGGCTTCTGCCTTCCGCCTTCCGCCTTCCGCCTTCCGCCCTCGAACGACGTGCGCCGGTTAAAATACCTGCCAAACCACGTTAACGGGACTCACAGGATTTGAACGAGCCACCCGTCACCCATCACTCGTCACGCATCACCCGCGCGAGCACCGAGGCCTCTTGAGTGCGATCCCGCGAGCCTCGACGCTCGCACCTTTCCGCGTCCGCAGCTTCCGGTTCCAGTGGCCTGCCGATATGGCGACCTCGTGGGCCTTCGAGATGGAGAACCTGATCCTGGGCTGGTACGTGCTGGTCGAGACCAGGTCGGTGCTTTTGCTCACCGTGTTCGCGTCGCTGCTGTACATCGGCACCTTGCTCGCGCCGATGTTCGGCGTGATGGCGGACCGGATCGGGCACCGCAACCTGCTCTGCGCCATGCGGGGCGTGTACGCGACGCTGGCAACAACCCTGATGATCCTCGCCTACACGGACGTCCTCACGCCGGTGCACGTGCTGGTCATCACGGCGATGATGGGGCTGGTGCGTCCTTCTGACATTGGGATGCGCGCCGCGCTGGTCGGCGAAACCATGCCGCCGATCGAGTTGATCTCGGCAATGGGTATCCAGCGCACCACCCAGGACTCCGCCCGAATCGCGGGCGCCCTTTCGGGTGCAGGCCTGGTTGCCACGCTCGGCATGGGACCAGCCTACACGGTAGTCGCGATGCTCTATGCGGGCGCCATGCTGCTCACGAAGGCCGGCGGCTCGCGCGCCGCGCCCACGAAGGGGCCCGCGCGCGCCTCGCCATGGCGTGATCTTAAGGACGGGCTTGCCTACGTTTGGTCGACGCCCCATCTGCTCGCGGTGATGTGTCTCGCCTTCCTGCTCAACCTGACGGCATTTCCGCTGATGCATGGCTTAATGCCGGTCGTGGCGAAGCAAGTCTATCAAGCCGATCAGACCACGCTGGGCTACATGGTCGCGGGCGCAGCCTTCGGCGCCCTGATGGCCTCGATTACCGTGAGCAGGATCGGCCACATCATCCGGCCCGCGCGCCTGATGCTCATCGCCTGCGTGGGCTGGTACGTGGCGCTCCTGTTGTTCGCACACACACAGCATCCCGTAAGCGGCATCCCTATCCTTTTTCTCGTTGGCTGCGGGCAAAGCGTGAGCCAGGTTCCGATGGCGGCGATCCTGTTGCGCACCTCGGATGCGAAGTTCCGCGGCCGTATCATGGGCATACGAATGCTGGCGATCTACGGTAATCTGCCCGGGCTGTTGATCGCTGGCCCGCTAATTGCCAACTTCAGTTATCCGGTTACCGCAACGCTGTACTGCGTGATTGGCCTCACGTTCACCTGGCTCATCGCCATGCGCTGGCGTGCGCATCTTTGGCGGGTCGATGCTCTCGCCAATGCGAGGTAATGAAGTGCCGACAGGCGAAGAACAATGAACCGCGGAGGCGCCGAGAGAGACAAAAGCAAGACTGAACCGCCAGGACGCCAAGCTCGCCAAGAATTCTATTCACGATCATTGATCGGCGTGTATCGGCGTCCATCGGCAGCTAAAAAGAGCGGTTCAGGGTTCTGCGTTCCGTGTTCTGTGTTTTTTGTATATTTGCGAATCTGTGTTTATCGGCGTTTATCTGCAGTTAAATATCTCTGGTTTTACGATTCACGTTTCACGTTTCACGATTCACGGAGAACAACATGCGCCCATTCGAAGGAGTGAAGATTCTCGATTGCACCCACGTCCTCGCCGGCCCGTTCACGGCCTACCAGCTCGCGGTGCTCGGCGCCGACGTCATCAAGGTCGAGGACCCGAACGAGCCCGACCAGAGCCGCGAGACCGGAGGCGACGTGGCGCTTAACAAGGCGCGCATGGGCACGAGCTACCTTACGCAGGGGTCGAATAAGCGCTCGATCGCCCTCGACCTCAAAACCGAAGGCGGGCGTGAGGCGCTCAAGCGCCTGGTCGTCGAATGGGCGGACGTGCTGATAGAGAACTATCGCCCCGGTGCTTTCAAGTCGCTCGGCCTGGGCTACGAAGATCTCTCGCGCCTCAAGCCAAAGCTCGTCTATGCATCGATGACGGCATTCGGCCAGGACGGGCCGCGCGGCACTCAGACCGCCTACGACCACGCGATCCAGGCGACCTCGGGCATCACCGCCGCGACCGGCACCGAGGCCAGCGGGCCGATCAAGGCTGGCGCCCCGGTCATCGATTACGCGACGGGCACGATGGGCGCCTTTGCCGTCTCAGCGGCCCTCTACCAGTGCCTGCGCACGGGCAAGGGCCAATACATCGACATGGCGATGCTCGACGTCGCGATGATCCTGCAGGCTTCGCACATCACGGACCACCTGCACACGGGGCGTCACGCGAAACGCGCGGGCAACCGGATGCGCTACGCAGAGTCGTCCATGCACGAAGCGAAGGACGGCCTCTTGCAGCTCGCGGCCTCCAACCGCCGCCAGCACCGCCGCCTCTACTCGGCCATCGGCGAGCCGGAGGAAGCGGCGCGCTGCAGCATCGACGAGCGCAACGCGCGCTACGACGAGAAGCACGCAACGATCGCGAAAAAGATCAAGGAGCGAACGGCGGACGAGTGGGAGAACTATCTGCAGTCGCAACACGTGCCGGCGACCCGCGTGCGCGAATTGCACGAGGCGTTGCAGGATCCCCAGCTCCAACACCGCGCGGTCCTGCATCGGCATGAGACGGTCCCCGGCGTCGGCAAGCCGATCACCGTGCCGCTCGCGGCGTTCAAGTTCGCGCACGGCGGACCGTCCATTGAGCGGCCGCCCGCGCGGGTGGGGGAGCACACCGATGAAGTCCTCGCCTCGGTGGGCTACAGCGCGGCGGAGATTGCGGCCTTACGTCAGGCTGGTGTTATTGCGTAATGGGTTATGGTTGACGTGTGACGGGTGACGGGTGATGAGTAATGAGTGATGAATCCTTTGTGCTCAGAATGCTAAAGCGGTAATCAGTTCCTCGCTTGGCGTTGCTTTCGCGTTCTTGGGGTTCGATCTGATTATTGTTCCCTTTGCGTCCTTTGCGTCCTTTGCGTCCTCCGCGGTAAAGCTTTTCTTTTCCTTGGCGTCCATCCTCACCCCCGCCCCTCTCCCAAGCTGAGAGGGGAGGCTTGAGCCTTCCCTTCTCCATTCGGGAGAAGGGGAAGGGATGAGGGGATGGCGCCCTTGGCGGTAAGGCTTTTCGTCACACGTCACTCGACTTTCTCAAAGTCGATTCGCTCGTAGACGGGCAGTCCCTGAAGATAGCGCCGCAGGCAGTCCAGGCCCATCTCCGTCGCGCCGAGGCGCACCCAGTCGCGCCCCCCGACCACGCGGCTGCGGCGCGAGGCGACGTTGTTCTCGGTTGCGATCGCGAGGCAAATGGTACCTCCGAACTCGAGCTTGTCCGCGCCTTCGTCGACGTCGATCAGCACGGCCAGCGCATGCGTTGATCCCGTGTGGCCTTGCGCGGCGCGCGCCACGGCTTCGGCCGTCTCACGCGTGATGCCGCCCAGCACGGCCCCCCGTTCAAGCCCGACCGCAGCGCACGCTTCACCCAGGTCGCGCGCTACGATGCCCTGGCGAAACACCGCCTCAGCGCCCGGCAGGTGCCCGATCCGTCCAGCGATCTGCCCGCTCGTGAACATCTCCACGACGGTCAGTGTAGCTTGACGGCTTTTCAGCGCCTCGAGGACGACACCCTCGAGCGTTTGATTGTCTTCCGCCAGGATGAAGTTGCCCAGGCGCTTGCGCACTTCCTGTTCGACCGGCGCGAGCTTTTTGCGAATATCGTCCATATCGCGACCACGTACTGTGAGCTTGGTCTCGAGCTGGGGATAATGCGCACGGAAGCCGAGCTTCACGCTGCCGTCGGGCACGAGCTCTGCCACGCCCGCGAGCAGCGTATCGGCGTGGGATTCGCCGATGCCATAGGAGTGAAAGCGCTTGAGATAGATCGCCACCTGCAGGCCGGTCTTTTTGAGCAGTCGCGGGATAATCTGCTCCTCGAGCATGCGGCGCAGCTCACGCGGCACGCCTGGCGTGAAGAAGAACCGCGCCTTGCCGATGTCCACCGCGAAACCGCAGGCGGTGCCAATGGGGTTGTCGAGGACCTCGGCGCCGGCGGGCAACATGGCCTGCTTGCGATTGTTGGGCGGCATCACGCGGCTGCGGCGCGCGAAGTACTCCTGCATCTTTGTCAGCCATTCCTCGGAGAGAACGAGCTCGACGCCCGCGGCCTTCGCGGCGATCTCCTGGGACAGGTCATCAACCGTGGGCCCGAGTCCGCCGTTGACGATGACCGCGTCGGCGCGCTCGCCGGCCAGCCTGAATGCCAGCAATAGATCCTCCCGGTCGTCGCCGACCGTCGTCTCCCACTTCACCGAGAGTCCGAAGTCCTCCAGCTTCTGCGTGATGAAGCTGAAGTTGGTGTTGACGATCTTGCCCGTGAGAACCTCGTCGCCGGTGCAGATGACTTCGATACGCATTCAGCTTCGCCTAGTGGTGACGACAAATGGTGATGATAAATAGTGATAAGACATGGTGATGTACGCCCTGCTTTTCATCACCAGTACTTATCACCATCATTCATAACC